>NZ_JBIRFL010000002.1:395453-879277 GCF_044327445.1 Streptomyces sp. NPDC018045 | reverse complement strand
GCATCGATCGCCGCGAACACGTACTTCGGCTGGAAATGAATGTCCGCGATCACCGGGATCTGCGACTTCCGCGCGATCACCGGCAGCGCGTCGGCATCATCCTGCGTCGGACACGCAACCCGCACGATCTGACACCCCGAAGCCGTCAGCTCCGCGATCTGCTGAAGCGTCGCCCCGATATCGGACGTCCGCGTGGTCGTCATCGACTGCACCGAGACGGGGGCGCCGCCGCCCACGGCGACCGGACCGACCTGGATGCGGCGCGAGACGCGCCGCTCCGCGAGCGGCCGGGCCGGCACCTCGGGCAGGCCCAGGGCGACGGCGGTCCCGGAGGGGCTGCCTCCGGGAGGCTCTCCACTCCCCATCACGTCACCCGCGGTTTCCCGCGACGGTCTCCCGGGCGGCGCGCAGGGACTCCTTGAGGGAGCCCATCGTGGCGAGGACGGCGGTGGGCTCGTAGCCGCAGTGCGCCATGCAGTTGGCGCAGCGCGGGTCCTTGCCGCGGCCGTACTTGTCCCAGTCGGTCTCCTCGATCAACTGCCGGTACGTGGGGACGTACCCGTCGCTCATCAGATAGCAGGGGCGCTGCCAGCCGAACAGCGAGTAGTTGGGGATCGCCCAGGCCGTGCAGGGGAAGTCCGCCTTGCCCTCCAGGAAGTCCAGGAACAGCGGGCTGTGGTTGAGCCGCCAGCGGCGCCGGTTGCCGCCGGCGAAGGCCTTCTTGAACAGTTCCCTGGTCTGCTCGACACCGAGGAAGTGCTCCTGGTCGGGGGCCTTCTCGTAGGCGTAGGCGGGCGACAGCATCATCTCGTCGACCTGGAGGTCGTCGTTGAGGAAGTTGAGCACCTCGATGATGGTCTGCGGGGTGTCGGTGTTGAAGAAGGTGGAGTTGGTGGTGACCCGGAAGCCGCGTCGCTTGGCCTCCTTGATCGCCTCCACCGCCTCGTCGAAGACGCCCTCCTTGGCCACCGATTCGTCGTGCCGCTCGCGCATCCCGTCGATGTGCACGGCGAAGGCGAAATACCGCGAGGGGGTGAACTTGTCCATCTTCTTGCGCAGCAGCATGGCGTTGGTGCACAGGAAGACGTACTTGCGCCGGGCGACCAACTGCCGCACGATCTCGTCGATCTGCGGGTGCATCAGGGGCTCGCCGCCCGCGATGGAGACCATCGGCGCGCCGGACTCCAGCACCGCGCCGACCGCCTGCGCGACCGGCATCCGCTGTTTGAGCACCCCGGCCGGGTGCTGGATCTTTCCGCAGCCCTCGCACTTGAGGTTGCACGCGAAGAGGGGTTCCAGTTCCACGATGAGCGGGAATTTCTCCCGCTTGCGCACTTTCTGTTCAAAGAGATACGTACCGACCCGGATGGACTGACGGAGCGGCATGGCCATCTGGCTCACCTCCTGGGGAGCAGCAAGGAACGGTGCCATTCAAAAAAGACAGGAAGGATGGAGCGCAGCACACGAAAGGCCGACATTCCACCGCGTAAAGTGCTGATTCGGACAAGTTCATGATCTGGAGCGTCCACGATCACCCGGACGGCCGCAACGGGACGCGCGCCGTCCCGCGTCGCGGCCGCGAGCGTCGCGGCGGACTCCATGTCCACCGCGACGGCGCCCGCGGCCCGCAGCCCGGCCCGCTCCGCGCCGCGTACGACGTGGTCGGAGCCGCGCAGCAGCCCGGTGTGCACGGTCACGCCGCGCTCCTTCAGCGCCCGCAGCAGCGGGCCGTTGTCGGAGCAGGCCACGTCCGGCGCGCCGGGCAGATGGCCGCGGGCCGCCTCGGCGACGACGACGTCCCCCGGCCGCATCCCGGGCACCAGGCCGGCGCAGAAGCCGGTGGCGACGACCGGCGCCCGCTCGGTGACGGAGCCGTCGCGCAGCGCGTGCGTGACGGCGTCCGACGCCGCCCGCGGGCCCATGCCCGTGCGGAGCGTCACGACGGGCGCGCTCGCGCCGCTACGGTCGCCGCCGCGCAGCGCGAGCCGCTCGATGCCGAGCGCGCAGGCGACCAGCAGCGGCGGCGGCCCCGGCGGCCGGGCCCGCCGGCCGTCCCGGGCCGCGTCCGCGCCGCGCGACGTGGGCATCAGGCCCCCTGGGACGCGCCGGCCGGTCCGCCGTTGACGTAACGGCCGAGGGCCGTCAGCGGGAAGACCTGCCGGTACAGGTGGTAGTTGATCGAGAAGTCCCAGGGGAAGCCCGTACCCGTGAAGTACGGCTCGTCCCAGGACCCGTCGGCGCGCTGCGTCGCGGCCAGCCAGCGCACCCCGCGCTCGACCGCCACGCTGTCCCGCTCGCCCGCGGCGAGCAGCGCCATCAGCGCCCACGCGGTCTGCGAGGCGGTCGACTCGCCGCGGCCGGCCCACGCCTTGTCCCGGTAGGAGCGCTGGTCCTCGCCCCAGCCGCCGTCCTCGTTCTGGACGCGCTCCAGCCAGCGCACGGCGCGGCGGACCGCGGGGTGCGAGGCGGGAATGCCGGCGGCGGCCAGGGCCGGGAGCACCGAGCCGGTGCCGTAGATGTAGTTGGTGCCCCAGCGCCCGAACCACGAGCCGTCCGGTTCCTGTTCGGCCAGCAGCCAGCGGATGCCGCGCCGTACCCGCGCGTCGTGCGTCATGCCGAGGTCGGCGGCCATCTCCACGACGTGTGCGGTGACGTCGGCCGACGGCGGGTCGATGACCTCGCCGAAGTCGCAGAACGGCAGCCGGTTGGGGAACGGACTGGTGTTGTCGGCGTCGAAGGCGCCCCAGGCCCCGTTCTTGGACTGCATGCCGAGGTTCCAGCGCACCGCGCGCTGTACGGCGGCGTCGACGCGCTCCGGGTCCGGGTACTGGATGCGGCGCAGCGCGAGGACGACCTCGGCGGTGTCGTCGATGTCCGGGTAGTTGTCGTTCTCGAACTCGAACGCCCAGCCGCCGGACGGCAGGTGCGGCCGGCGGACGCTCCAGTCGCCCGGCTTCCTGATCTGCTCGGCGAGCATCCACTCGGCGGCCTTGACCAACTGCGGGTGGTCGGCGGGCAGACCGGCGTCGGCGAGCGCGATGGCGGCGAGGCAGGTGTCCCAGACCGGGGACTGGCAGGCTTCGATCATGCGAACGGGGGCGCCGTCCGCGTCCTCGCGCCATACGGCGAAGCGGTCCAGCGACCGCAGGCCCTCGCGCAGCACCGGATGCCGGAGGTCGTACCCCAGCAGGTGCAGCGCGATGATCGAGTAGACGGCCGGCGGCTGGATGCCGCCCCAGCAGCCGTCGTTCTCCTGGCGTTCGATGATCCAGCTCGCCGCGGCCTTCATCGCCGAGCGGCGCAGCCTCCGCACGGCCACCTTGCGGTAGCCGTGCAGGCCCTTGTCCAGCCGCTGGAAGAGGCCGTCCCAACTGGCGACGGGGGCGAGCGGGCGCGGCGGGTTCGGGCGGGCCGGGTCGGTGTGCAGCTCGTCCAGGGCGAACGGCGCGGGCCGTACCGGGCGTACGGCCGAGACGATCGTCAGTGCCACGATCGTCTGCCGGGCCCAGCACCCGAAGTCGTAGATGTTGAGCGGGAACCACTTCGGGAAGTAGATCAGCTCGGGCGGCAGCTCCGGCAGGTCCGCCCACTTCCACCAGCCGAACAGCGCCAGCCAGATGCGGGTGAAGACGCGGGAGGCGGCGATGCCGCCGTGCTCGCGGATCCAGGCGGCGGCCCGGGCCATGTGGGCGGCGTCCGGCGCGTCGCCGGCCAGCCGCAGGGCGACATACGCCTCGATGGTGGCGGACAGTTCGCCGGGGCCGCCGTGGAAGGTGGCCCAGGTGCCGTCCGCGCGCTGCTCACCGCGGATGTGGCGGGCGGCGGCCTCGGTGGTGCGCCGGTCGCCGATTCCCAGGAACTGCCGCAGCAGCAGGTCCTCGGCGTCCATGGTGACGTTCGTCTCCAGGTCGCCCTTCCACCAGCCCGCGTCGTCCTGCGCGGACAGCAGATGGTCGGTGGCACGGGCCGCGGCACGGGCGGCGACGGCTGCCGTGTCCGTGGGGGCGGCCGGGTCGTTCCCGGTGTTCTCGGCGGTGGTGTCGCCGGCCGAGGCGGCACGGGGCGGCAGCGCCCCGGTGCTTCCGTCGGTCGTCGCTGTCATGGTTTCCCCTTCTGCAGTGAACTCGGTGAAGCGTGCTCAGGGATTCCGTCGGCCGGCGCCCGGCCCCCTGCCGGAGGGCGGGGGAGGCACCGGCCGGCGACTGCGATCTAGATCGGTTCGATAGTGATCATCTCTCTCGTACGACGACGAAGTCCGCGAGCGCGACGAGCTGGGCGCGGACCTGTTCGGGCATGTCCACCTCGTCCAGTGCGGCGATGGCGGTGGTGTGCTGGCGGCGGGCCTCCTGGGAGGTCCACTCGCGGCCGCCGGCCTCCTCGATGAGGGCCGCGCGGGAGGCGAACTCCTCCTCGGTGAAGTCGGCGATCTCGTTCTCGCTCTTCTTCGCGTCCGCCGCGAGGATGCGGGCCAGCCGCTCGGACGCGGGGTTGTCGGCCGCCAGGGCGGCGACCACCGGCAGCGACTTCTTGCGCTGCCGCAGGTCGCTCCAGGTCTGCTTGCCGGTGGCGTCCGGGTCGCCCCAGATGCCGAGCAGGTCGTCGACGGCCTGGAAGGCGAGGCCGAGGTGGTAGCCGTACCGCTCCAGGGTGTCGGCGGTACGGTCGTCGGCGCCGCCGAGGACGGCGCCGATGGAGACGGCGCAGGCGAGCAGCGCGCCCGTCTTGTTGCCCTCCATCTCCAGGCACTCCTCGACGGTGACCCGCTCGCGGTGCTCGTAGGAGATGTCCTGGGCCTGGCCGTCGATGAGCTTGCGGGTGGCCACGGTGAGCCGGCGGGTGGCCCGGCCGGCCTCGACGGTGCCCAGCTCCAGCAGTATTTCGTTGGCGAGGGCGAACAGCGCGTCACCGACGAGAATGGCCTGGGCCGGGCCGTGCACCTTCCACACCGTGTCGCGGTGGCGGCGCTGCTCGTCGCCGTCCATCAGGTCGTCGTGCAGCAGCGAGAAGTTGTGGACCAGTTCCACGGCGACGGCGCCGGGCACGCCGACCTCCGGCGGCTGCCCCGCGGCCTGCGCCGACAGCAGCGCGAGCGCGGGGCGTACGGCCTTGCCGCCGTCCCCGGACGCGGGCCGTCCCGCGGCGTCGATCCAGCCGAAGTGGTACGCGGCGACGGTGTCCATGGGAGGCGCGAGCCGGTCCACGGCGGCACGCAGCACAGGAGTGGCGAGCTGCCGCCCGCGCTCCAGCAGCGCGGTGACGCTCTCGGTGTCGATAGCTGGGGAAGCCGGATTCACGGTTTCTCCTCTGTTTCCGGTGCTCGTGCTCGTGCGAGCGCTCGTACTCGTGGTCATGCCACCTCCTGGGGCAACTGGCCCTGGGGGAAGCCGAGTTCGGTGAGTGCCTCGCGAACGGCGCCGAGGCCGCTGCGAACAGCGCTTTCCATGGTCGCGGGCCACCCGGTGGCGGTCCACGCACCGGCCAGGTACAGGCCGGGGGTCCTGGTGCGGGCGCCGGGCCGCAGCCGGCCGACGCCCGGTGTGGGGGCGAACGTCGCGGTGCGTTCGCGGGTGACGAAGAAGTCGCGTACGCCGGCGCCGCGCGCGGCGGGCAACAGCCGCGCCAGCTCCGGCAGATAGCGCTCGCGCAGCTCGGCCACCGGCCGGTCGATCTCGTCCTGCGCGGCGGACTGCGACACGGCCAGGTACTGGCTGCGGGCGCCGCCGGGCAGCGCGGCGAGCCCGGAGGCCTCCGTACGGTCGAAGACCCACTGCACGGGCGAGCCGAGCGCCGCGAAGAACGTCCCCCGCGACGGACCCGACGGCCCGGGGGGCGGCCCCGGCCTCAGCACCGGGCGGTCGTAGACGACATGCAGGTTGAGGATCGGCGCGGTGCCGATGTCCAGCAGCCGGTCCTGGCCGTCGAGGCTGCCTTCGGGCAGCAGGCCGTGCGCCTCACGCTGCGGCAGGGCCAGCACGACCGTTTTGGCATCCAGCCGCTCGCGGCCGTGCGGCCCGTTCTCCACCGTCACCCGCCAGGTGCCGTCCTCGGCCCGGGCCAGGGCGCTCGCGCGGGTGCGCAGCGCGACGCGGACCCCCGCCTTCTCCAGGGCCTCGCGGGCGAGGGTGTCGTGCACCTCGCCGAGCGGCACCCGGCACCAGCCGATGTCGGCGGCGCCGTTGTCGGAGAGCAGGCCGGTCTTGAAGACCTTGGCGGCCAGACCGAGCGACGCGTCACCGGCGCGCGCGTTGAGCGTCGCGACGCCGACCAGGTCCCACAGCGCCTCGACGGCGCGCGGCGACTGGCCGTGCCGGGCCAGCCACGAGGCGAAGTCGATCCCGTCCAGCGCGGGGTCCTCGGGGTCGAGCCTGCGCAGGGCCAGCGCCGCGCGGCCCACGTTCGCCCGCTCGGCGAGCGACAGGTGCGGGTAGGTGGCCAGGCTCTTCGCCAGGTGCAGCGGTACGGGCAGGGCCGTACGCCGCAGCCGTCCCAGCCGCAGCCCCTCGGCGTCCAGCACCGGGACGTCCATCCGGTCCTGGACGGGCGCCAGCCGGCGGCCCCCCACCCGGTCGAGGAACCAGCCGTACGCGGTGCAGCAGCGCAGGTAGACGTGCTGTCCGTTGTCGACGGTCAGCTCCCCCACCGCGGACTCGCGACGGAAGGAGAAGACCAGGCCGCCCAGCCGGGGCCGGCCCTCGACGAGGGTGACGCGCAGCCCCGCGTCGGCCAGCGCCAGCGCTGCCGTGATGCCGGCGAGACCGCCCCCAATGACCACCGCAGCCGCCCCATCGGGACGGCCTGCCTCATGTGTGTCGTGCGGGTCGGGCCCCATCGGTTCCGATGTCATTCGCCCTCCCTGATTGCTGTCGTCAGGGACGCAGCGGCCCGGCGGAGGGTTGCCCGCCGCCGGGACCGCCGCAGCGGCCCTGAGCTGGGCTCGTCGGCCTCGCCCGCCTCCTGGCCCGTCATCCGCGCCTCCTCACGGGCGGCCGGCCCGCCGCCCGGGCCGCCTGGCGGCGGCCGATCGCCCGCGCGTCGAATCCCGACAGGCCGCGTACGGCCACGAACGCCTTCTCCCGGCCGGGCAGCGAGACCCGGCCGCGCAGCACGGCCTCCGGGTCCGCCGCGATCCGGGAGAGGAGGCGGTGGTAGATGCCGGCCATGGCGGCGACACAGGCACCGCTGCGCCGGTCGAGCATCGGCAGCAGCCGGAAGCCTTGGTCGAACAGGGCGCGGGCGCGCCTGACTTCGAAGTGGACGAGTCCGGTGAAGTCCGCGCCGGGCGGTGGGACCGGACTGTGGAAGCCCACCGAGCAGCCGAACTTGGCGAGGTCGTCGGAAGGGAGATACGTACGGCCGTTTCCCGCGTCCTCGCGAACGTCTCTCAGGATATTGGTCAGTTGCAGGGCCAGCCCGAGCGTATCGGCGTACTCGGCGGCGCGCGCCGTGTCCGGCGCGCCGGGTACCGTGCCGAACACTCCCAGTGAGAGCCGTCCGATCGCCCCCGCGACGCAGCGGCAGTAGACCTTCAGGTCGTCCCAGGTCTCGTACGTCTCGCCGCGGACGTCCATCAGGACGCCGTCGATCAGCTCGTCGAGCCCGCCGAGCGGGATCGGGAAGCGCCGGGCGGCGTCGGCCAGCGCGACCGCCACGGGGTCGGTGTCGCCCTCGTCGACCGCGCCGTCCTTGATGCGGCCGAGCAGGGTCCGGGTCTCTTCCAGCCGCTGCTGCTTGGCGGCGTTCCCCAGCGGGCCGTCGCCGATGTCGTCGACCCGGCGCGAGAAGGCGTAGAGCGCCGACATGGCCTGCCGCTTGTCGGCCGGCAACAGCCGGATGCCGTAGGCGAAGTTACGTGCCTGCTGCCCGGTCACGGCCTCGCAGTAGCGGTACGCAGCGAGCACCGGCGCGGACGCGTGTGCGATGTCCTCCACGGTCCGACTCACCCCTCTCTTCGCAATGTCGCCCCCACCTCGCGCAGCAGGCTGAGCTTGGTCGGCTTGGGCGGTCCAGGGAGTACGTCGTGGTCGGCGGCCGCGACCGCCTGAAGTGCGGCGCGTCCGCCGGCGACGAAGCCGGCGAGCAGCAGTTTGAGCCTGCCGTGGACGCTACCCACCAGCGGGGTGCCTTCATTCAGCAGTTCGCGGGCGCGTTCCGCCTCGTACGCGATCAGCGCGCGCACCGGCGCGCCCCCGGTCGGCGCGGCGAGGTCCGCCTCGGTGACACCAAAGCGTTTCATGTCCTCGCCGGGGAGGTAGACACGGTCCCGGCGCAGGTCCTCGGCGACGTCCTGGAGGTGCTCGACGATCTGCAGCGCGGTGCAGACCGCGTCCGAGCGCCGGACGCGCTCCGGGCCGGCGGTGCCGGTGATGCCCAGGACGAGCCGGCCGACGGGGTTGGCGGACAGCTCGCAGTAGGCGAGCAGGTCGCCGTAGGCCGGATAGCGGCGGACCCGCTGGTCCTGCCGGTTGGCCTCGATCAGGCCGAGGAAGGGTTCGGGGGTCAGGCCGCAGTGGCGCACGGTGGGGCCGAGGCGGCGCATCAGGGGGTGCAGCGGGCCGGGCGCCCGGTCGCTGAAGACGCGGTACAGATCCGCCTCCAGCGCGTCGAGCAGGGCGATGGGGTCGTCCGCGGCCGCCTCGGGGTCCAGGCCGAGGCGGGCGGCGTCGCCGCCGCCCGGTGCCAGGTCGCCGTCGCCGATGTCGTCCACGAGCCGGGCGAAGCCGTAGACCGCCATCAGGTCCCGGCGCCAGGCGCGGGGCAGGAAGAACGGCGCCACCGGGAAGTTCTCGTGCGCGGCCTGGTCCAGGACGGTGCGCGAATGCGCGTCGCCCCGGTCGCCGCCCGGCGTCCGGGGCCGGACCAGGACGTCGCGTGCCCGTGCCATCCCTCGGCTCACCGGAGGCTGCCCGGCGCGTTTCGGAGCCGGAGAGTTCCAGTAGCCATTGCCGTCACGCCTCCCGTTCTACACCGCCAAGCCAAAGCATCCCATTTCGGACACGCCGCATGACGCGACCCGCTCGAACGGACTCCCGGTCGCCAGGACGGGTACGCATTGCCCGACTTGTGCCACTTGTGCTGTTCAGTACCCGTACAGCTTACGCCGTACATCTCCCCGGCGTCCGAGGGGGTACCGAACCGCGAAGCAACGATCCGGTCAACATCCAACCGCCGCGAACTGTTCCCGTATCCGGCCGAGTTGACCATCTGTTGACGATCCACGGACCGGCACCCGGCCCGCCGCGGCCGGCCCGCGACGGCCAACGGCCCCCGCGAGCCGGACTCGCGGGGGCCGTACGGCGCACTGCGGGCTACTTGCCCGACTCCTTCTCGTACGCCTTGATCACTTCGTCGGTCGGGCCGTCCATCAGCAGCTCGCCCTTTTCCAGCCACAGCACCCGGTCGCAGGTGTCCCTGATCGACTTGTTGTTGTGGCTGACCAGGAAGACCGTGCCGGCCTCCTTGCGCAGCTCGCGGATGCGGGCCTCGGAACGCTTCTGGAACGCCCGGTCACCCGTCGCCAGCGCCTCGTCGATCATCAGGACGTCGTGGTCCTTGGCCGCCGCGATGGAAAAGCGCAGGCGCGCCCCCATGCCGGAGGAGTACGTGCGCATCGGCAGCGAGATGAAGTCGCCCTTCTCGTTGATGCCGGAGAAGTCGACGATGCTCTGGTAGCGCTCGCGCACCTGCTCGCGGGACATGCCCATCGCCAGGCCGCCGAGGATGACGTTCCGCTCGCCGGTCAGGTCGTTCATCAGGGCCGCGTTCACGCCCAGCAGCGACGGCTGGCCGTGCGAGTAGACCCGGCCGCGCTCCGCGGGCAGCAGGCCGGCGACCGCCTTGAGCAGCGTCGACTTGCCGGAGCCGTTCGAGCCGATCAGACCGATCGACTCGCCGCGGTACGCGGTGAAACTGACGCCCTTGACCGCGTGCACCTCGCGCACGCCGCCGGAGGGCTTGCGGCGGACGATGCGGTTCAGCGCCGCGGTGGCGCTGCCCTTGCCCGCTCCGGTCCCGTAGACGCGGTAGACGATGTGCAGGTCGTCCGCGATCACGGTGGGAACGCGGGTTCCGTCCGCCGTCTGCACGGCGTCCTCTTGCTCAGCCACGGCCGTAGCGCTCCTCAGCCTTCCAGAAGTACACGAAGCCGGCGATGCCCATCACCAGCGCCCAGCCCACGGCCAGCGGCCACACGTGCGGGGGCAGCTTGTCCGACGTGAAGCTGTCGATCAGCGCGAAGCGCATCAGGTCGATGTAGACCACGGCCGGGTTGCAGTCCAGCAGGACGTGCACGAAGGCCGGGACCGCCTTCTCCTTGAGGATCACGTCGATGCTGAACATCACGCCGGACGCGTACATCCACGTCCGCATGATGAAGGGCATGAGCTGCGCGAGGTCGGGGGTCTTGCTGCCCAGGCGGGCCATGACCATCGCGAGCCCGGTGTTGAAGAAGAACTGCAGCACCAGCGCCGGGATCGCCAGCAGCCAGGACCAGGCGGGCACCTGCCCGTAGCCCAGCAGGATGAGGACCAGCACGCCCATCGAGAACAGCAACTGCTGGAGCTGCATCAGGCAGAACGAGATGGGCAGGCAGGCGCGCGGGAAGTGCAGCGCGCGCACCAGACCCAGATTGCCGGAGATCGCGCGGGTGCCGGCCATCACCGAGCTCTGCGTGAAGGTGAAGATGAAGACGCCGGTGACCAGGAAGGGCACATAGTCCGGCACGCCGCGGCTGGTGCCGATCAGCAGGCCGAAGATGAGGTAGTAGACGAGCGCGTTCAGCAGGGGCGTCACCACCTGCCACACCTGGCCCAGCTTCGCCTGGCTGTACTGCGCGGTCAGCTTCGCGCTGGAGAAGGCGGAGATGAAGTGCCGCCGGTCCCAGAGCTGCCGCACGTACTCCGGCAGGCTGGGCCGCGCCCCGCTCTGCGTCAGCCCGTACTTGCGGGCCAGCTCGGCGCGGGACAGCCCGTCGTCGGATGTTGGCGGGGCACTCATGGCGACCGCACTGTCGTGCGTAGTCTCGCTCACTGTTGACACTTTCGTCCTCAAGGTGCGCTGCCGGGGCCGTGCCCCGGTTCGCGCCTGATGCTCTCAGATACGAGCTTGTCAGATGACGGGAGGGCGGCCCAGCCGGGTCAGGCGCCACACGGTACGCCACTTCATGGGACGCCTGGGACCACAGGACGTGGACCAGCCCTCCCTGAAGCCGCCCAGCCAGGCGCGCAGCGCGGGCCGCGAGGGCCGCCGGGCCAGGGTGAGCAGGAACCAGACACCGAGATAGACCGGAACCAGCGGAGCCGGAAGGTTACGGCGGGCCAGCCAGACCCGGTTGCGGGCCACCATGCGGTGGTAGACCGCGTGCCGGCTGGGGGCGTGCGTGGGGTGCAGCAGCACCATGTCCGACCGGTAGTCGATCATCCAGCCCGCGTCCAGGGCCCGCCAGGCCAGGTCGGTCTCCTCATGGGCGTAGAAGAAGTCGTCGGGCAGCCCGCCGACCTCCCCGAAAACCTTCGTACGGACCGCGTTGGCGCCGCCCAGGAAGGTGGTGACCCGGGAGGACCGCATCGGGTCGGAGGCCCGCAGCCGCGGCACGTGCCGGCGCTGGGTCTCCCCCGTGTCCGGATCCGCGATGCGGAAGCTGATGATGCCGAGCTTCCGGTCGCGGGCGAACGCCTCACGGCACAGGTCGGCCGTGTCCGCCCGGTCCAGCAGCCCGTCGTCGTCCAGGAACAGCAGCACGTCCACCTCGCTGCCGCCCGGCCCGAACGCCTCGATGCCGACGTTGCGCCCGGCGGGGATGCCGACGTTCTCCGACAGCTCCACGGTCCGTACGCCCTCGGGCAGCGCCGGCAGCGGCGAACCGTTGCCGACGACCACGACCTCGATGGGGTCGCCCTGCTGCTTGGCCACCGAGTCGAGCAGCGCGCGCAGCTCCTCGGGGCGGTTGCCCATGGTCAGGACGACGGCGCCGACCTTCATCTCGCGCATCTCGCGCGCCCCCGTCACTTGAGCCTGCTGGAGGCGAGGATGGACACCAGGTGGAGCAGCGTCTGGAGGAGCGCGATACCGGCCATCACCGCGACACCGAGCCGCGAGAAGAACAGGTCGCCCCGGGCCGAGTCCACGACCGCCAGCACCAGGATCACCAGCGACGCCTCGATCCCGAGGATCAGCCGGTGGAACTTGAGCGCCGCGGCGGCCTTGCGGGCCAGCGCCATGCCGGACGAGCGCGGCTCGGACGCCGCTTCCTTGACCGGCGGCAGTCCGCCCTGGTGACGGGCGACACCGACCAGGTCGGTCTCGGCCTTGATCAGGATCGCGCCGAGGGCGGCGAGGGTGCCGAGGAAGGCCCACAGCCAGTCGATCCGGCCGGAGCCCCACAGGTCGGCGGCGCGCAGGCCGAAGCCGACCAGTACGGCGGCGTCGGTGAGGTAGGCGCCGACCCGGTCCAGGTACACCCCGCCGAGCGAGAACTGCTTCTTCCAGCGGGCCACCTCGCCGTCGACACAGTCGAGCAGCAGGTAGAGCTGGACCATCAGCACCCCGAGCACGGCCCCCCAGATCCCCGGCACCAGCAGGGCAGGGGCCGCGAGGACACCGCAGAGGGTCATCACATAGGTGAGCTGATTCGGCGTGATCCTGGTGTTCACCAGGTACCGGTCGCAGCGCAGCGAGATCTCCCGCATGTACAGGCGACCGGCCCAGTGCTCACCGCTGCGCCGGTCCTTGACACCCGCGGGGTGCACGACCGGGCGGAGTTCAGCTACGGACGGCTTGTGCATAGTCGGCGTATGCGTCCCTGATCTGGTCGGTGGACAGGTCGAGGTGTTCGAGGATGGTGTAGCGGCCCGGGCGGGTCTGCGGCGCGTAGGCGACGGCCTCGACGAACTCCTCGTCGCTGAAACCGATCTCGCCGGGCGTCACCGGCAGGCCGTGCCGCCGGAGCACCTCGATCATCAGCCCGCAGGTCTCCTTGTCCCCGCGCAGGTGCGTGGCGAAGGCGGCGCCGAGGCCGCACTGCTCGCCGTGGCTCGCCGCCCGCTTGGGGTGGAGGATGTCGAAGGCGTGATTGATCTCATGGCAGGCGCCGGAGGCCGGGCGGCTGTCGCCGGCCACGGACATCGAGATGCCGGTGAGGACCAGGCCCTCGGCCAGCACCTGGAGGAAGCCGTCGTCGCCGACGCCGCCGGGGTGGCGCAGCACGGCCTCGCCGGCCTGGCGTGCCATGGCGGCGGCCAGCCCGTCGATGTCCTCGCCGGTCTCGCGGTGCGACAGCTCCCAGTCCGCGACGGCGGAGATGTTGGAGATCGCGTCGCCGATCCCGGACCGTACGAAGCGGACCGGGGCCTCGCGGATGACGTCGAGGTCGATCACCACGGCGATCGGGTTGGGCACGCCGTAGGAGCCGCGGCCCGCGTCGTTGTCGAGGGTGGCCACCGGTGAGCACAGGCCGTCGTGCGACAGGTTCGTCGCGACGGCGACCAGCGGCAGGCCGATCCGGGCCGCCGCGTACTTCGCACAGTCGATGATCTTGCCGCCGCCCAGGCCCACGACCGCGTCGTAGTGGCCCTTCTTCATGGCGTCGCCGAGCTTGATCGCGTCGTCCAGCGTGCCGCCGCCGACCTCGTACCAGTCGGCGCCGGGCAGCGCGGGGGCCAGCCGCTCCCGCAGCCGGGCGCCGGAGCCGCCGCTGATGGCGACGGCCAGCTTCCCGGACGCGGAGATACGCTGATCGGCCAGCAGGCCCGCCAGGTCGTCCAGTGCGCCGGCGCTGATGTCGACGACGACCGGGGACGGAATGAGGCGGGTCAGTACTGGCATGCGATTTCACGGCCCTTCGCGAGGTCGTCGTGGTTGTCGATCTCGACCCACTTGACCTCGCCGATCGGTGCCACGTCGACCTTGAAGCCGCGGTTGACGAGCTCCTGGTAGCCGTCCTCGTAGTACAGGTCGGGGTCGCGCTCGAAGGTGGTCTTCAGCGCGTCCGCGAGTTCCTCGGCGGCCGAACCCTCGATGAGGGTGACGCCGATGTACTCACCGGTGGCCTCGGCCGGGTCCATCAGCTTGGTGATCTTCTGGACGCCCTTGTCGGGGTCGACGACGACCTTCATCTCCTCGTCGGCGAGCTGCTTGACCGTGTCCAGCGCGAGGATGATCTTCCGGCCGTCGCCGCGGGCGGCGAGCAGTGTCTCCTCGACGGAGACCGGGTGCACGGTGTCGCCGTTGGCGAGGATCACGTCGTGCTTGATCGCGTCCCGGCCGCACCACAGGGAGTAGGCGTTGTTCCACTCCTCGGCCTTGTCGTTGTCGATGAGGGTGAGCTTGAGACCGTACTTGGCCTCCAGCGCCGCCTTGCGCTCGTACACGGCCTCCTTGCGGTAGCCGACGATGATCGCGACCTCGGTCAGACCGATCTCGGCGAAGTTGCCGAGGGTGAGGTCCAGGATGGTCGTGGACCCTTCTCCCGCGGGGTCCACCGGCACCAGCGCCTTGGGCAGGGTGTCGGTGTAGGGACGCAGACGCCGTCCGGCGCCGGCGGCCAGCACGAGGCCGATCATGCGGGTTCTCCTTCATCGTGTACGGCGGGTGCTTGGGAGGACACCCAGAAGCGGATGCTCTCCACGAGCACCAGCAGCGCCAGGACCAGTGCCAGGACCGTCAGCGCGATTGTGAAACCTGAGCCGTGCAGCACGGCCGCGAGCAGGACAACGAGCAGCGTGCGCCCTTCGTGCCCGCCGGCCGCCCGCACCAGCCAGCTCGGCGGGGCCCCCGTGCCGACGCGGATGCGGTAGACGGTGTCGTAGTGATGGTAGGCGACCGCCGCGACCAGGCCGAACGCCGCGGGCAGCGCCTGGTCCGCGCCGGAGCGGGCCGCCACTACCAGGATGGCGACGTACTCGCCCGCCCGGCACAGGGGCGGCACCAGCCAGTCGAGCGGGCCCTTGAGCGGGCGGGCGACGGCCTGACCGGAGAAGAGGGCGTAGATGACCGCGACGACCACGGTCGTCCACGTCACGGGCTCGTCCTGGAGGATTACCCAGGTCAGCAGGCAGGCGGCGCCGAGGAAGGCCATGACGGGGGCGGTGAAGGAGCCGCCGCTGCCGCCCCGGGTGAACAAGCCGGCGAGCGGCCCGGAGTCCGTGAGGTCGGCGAGTGCCGCCGCGGCCCGGTCGGTGCGGTGGGCGCGCCGCGTCAGCGAGCGCAGCACCCGGCCCGCCGTGGTGTAGCAGGCGGCCAGGGCGCAGCCGACGAGCAGCGCGTAGAAGACGATGCGCGGGGTGGCGCAGGCGGTCAGTACGGCGATCATGGCCCAGCGCTCGCCGATGGGCAGCACGATCATCCGGCGCACCCAGACCGTCCAGCCGACGCTGTCGAGCCGGTCGGACAGGGCCGCGGTGGGACTGGTGTTGCCGGTGGCGTCGTGGTTCGCCTCGTTGAAGGAGAAGTCGACGACATGGCGGCAGGTCTGGAGGACCATCGCACCCAGGGCCAGCGCCCAGACGTCGTCGCCGCCGCGCGCCGCGCCGAGCGCGAGGCCCGCGTAGTACGCGTACTCCTTCGCGCGGTCGAACGTCGCGTCCAGCCAGGCGCCCATCGTCGAGTACTGGAGCGAGTAGCGGGCGAGCTGCCCGTCGGTGCAGTCCAGGACGAAGGAGAAGATCAGGAGCAGGCCGGCGGCGATGAAGCCGCCGCGGCTGCCGGTGGCCGCACAGCCCGCCGCGATCACCGCGGTGAGCAGCGACGCCGTGGTGACCTGGTTGGGGGTCAGACCGCGGCGCGCGCACCAGCGGGCGAGGTAGCGGGAGTACGGGCTGATGCAGAAGGTGGTGAAGAACCCGTCGCGGGCCTTCACGGCGGTGCGCAGCCGTACGGCCTCGTCGTCGACGGCGGCGACGGCCTCCTCCGCCGTGGCGCGCTCGGCGGGCGTCAGCGGGACGGTGGCGACCAGGCTGCCCAGCTCGACGCGCTGCGGCGCGGCGTCCTCGGCCGCCATCGTCTCGGCCAGCGCGTCCGGGAGGACGTCCACGCGGTAGCGGGTGCCCGGCCCGGCGGGGACCGCGGTGGCGGCGCGCTGGAGCGCGGCGCGCGCCTCGGGCTGCGCGGTGACGGCGCCCGGTACGGCGGCGGCCGGGAAGCGCGGGTCGGTCAGCGCCAGCCGGAGGCTGTGCAGGTGGCCCACGAAGCGCGGGTCGACGACGGCGACGCGTTCATCGGCCGGGACCGCGGTGAGCGCGTCGGCCACGGCCGCGGCGCCGTCCGCCGTACGGACGTCGAAACCCAGCGAGCGCAGGGCGGCTTCGAGCGGCGACCCGGCGACCGGCGGACCGGTGAGGATGGCGGTCGACAGACGAACTCACTCCTTGGAAGCTGACGAGGCCGCGCCGGTCGGTCCGCATTCGATACGGGCTACCCGGGCAGCGGGCGTGGCACACCGGACCCCCGAGGGGTGGGTGGGCACGTCGGCAGAGGCTATCGGATCGCCCGATGCGGCCGTTCACCGCGCATTCACCGCACGATCGAGTGACCGCGGGCTGCGCCTGCCGCGATCATCATGGTGGATCAACACGCCCAGGACCAACTGACGCCCACCCACCGCGCCGGTTATGGCCCGGGTGGTCGGGTGTGGGCGGATTGCCGGGTGGGGGGTGTGGGGTGGGGGCGTGGTTGTTGTGTGAGGCGGTGGTTCGGGCTGGGCCGTGGTGGGTCGGGTTGGGCCGTGGTGGGTCGGGGGGGCGGGGGTGAGTTGGTGGCCGGTGGCCGGTGGCCGGTTGGTGACCGGGGCGGGCCGGCGGCTGGGGAAAGGCCGGTGGCCGGGACAGGCCGGGGGCCGGGGGCGGGCCGGCGACTGGGGAAGGGCCGGTGGCCGGGGGCGGGCCGGCGACTGGGGAAGGGCCGGCGGCCAGGAGCGGGCCGGCGGCCAATGGTGAGCCGGTGGCCGGTGGCAGCCCGGGCGGTTCGTATCGATCCGTATCGGTCCGTGGCGTCCCTACAGGTCGAATCGAACGGCGCGTTCCCCCACCGGGGGTCTACCCAGCGCGGGCTGGCCGGAAGCGCGAGCGGGGCGGGCGGCAAGCGCTGAGGGTGGGGGAAGCGGGTGGCGCGAGCGGGGCGGGCGGGTGGAAGGGCCGGGGCGGCCGGGATGCGGCTCGCCGTGCCCCTGGCGGCTGGTGTGCGGGGGCGCCCCTACAGGTCGAATCGAACGCCGGTTTTCCCCCACCGGGGGCTTACCCAGCGGGGGCGGACGGGAAGCGGAGCCAGGCGTGAAAGCAGAGGCGGACATGAAGCGGAGACGGACGTGAAACGGGGGCGGGCGTGAAGCAGGCGGGAGCGGGACGGGAGTAGACGAGAAACGGGCGGGACGCAGTAGCGGACGGAGCGTAAGGCGGGTACGGGCGGAGAGCGGAAGCGAACGAGAAGCACACGGGAACGAACGGGAAGCGAGCGCCAAGGAACAGCGATTCGGCAGTGCGCCGGGCGGCCGAAAAGTGCCCCGGCCCCGGGCTCGGGAGCGCTCCCGATTGAGAGGCGCCGGGTGGGCCCCGTCCCACCACCGCCACCGCATCCTCGCAGGTCAGACTATGACAACGGTGTTCAGCGCCGCGTTGCCACATACCCCCTCCCCGTAGTTCACTGCAAGGGCCGACGGCTGTGGCCGGGCGGCGTGGGTGCGGCGTTTCGGACGGAGGCGTACGGCATGGGTGCAGGACACAACCACGGATCCGGTGGGCCGACGGCGGGTGGTGCGGCGGGGGCCGGCACGGCGGCCGCCGCGTACCGCGGGCGGCTGCGGGGCGCGCTGGCGCTGACCTCGACCGTCATGGTCGCCGAGATCATCGGCAGTGTGGTCACCGGCTCGCTGGCGCTGCTCGCCGACGCGGGCCACATGGCCACGGACGTGGTGGGCCTGACGATGGCGCTGGTGGCGATCCGATTCGCGAACCGGCCGCCGTCGCCGCAGCGCACGTTCGGGCTCGCCCGCGCGGAGATCCTCGCGGCGGTGGCCAACGCTCTGCTGCTGTTCGGGGTCGGCGGGTACGTGCTGGTCACGGCGGTGCCGCGGTTCTTCGAGCCGGTCGGGATCGAGGGCGGTACGACCATGATCTTCGGCGCCGTCGGCCTGGCGGCGAATCTGGTGTCGCTGTTCCTGCTGATGCGCGGGCAGCGCGACAGCCTCAATGTGCGCGGCGCGTTCCTGGAGGTGATGGCGGACGCGCTGGGGTCGGTGGCGGTCGTCGTGGCGGCGCTGCTGGTCACCCTCACGGGCTGGTCGGCGGCCGACCCGATCGCGTCCATCGTGATCGGGCTGATGATCGTGCCGCGTACCTGGAAACTGTTCCGCGAGTCCCTGGACGTGCTGCTGGAGACCGCCCCCAAGGGAGTGGACATGACAGAGGTACGGGCGCACCTGCTGGCGCTGCCGGGTGTCGAGGACGTCCACGACCTGCACGCCTGGACCATCACGTCCGGGATGCCGGTGCTCTCGGCCCATGTGGTCGTCGGCGCGGAGGCACTCGACGCGGTGGGTCACGAGAAGATGCTGCACGCGCTGCGCGGCTGCCTGGCCGGGCACTTCGACGTCGGACACTGCACCTTCCAGCTCGAACCGGGCGGCCACGCGGCGCACGAGGCGAAGCTGTGCCCATGATGCGGGCGCGCCTAGGGCAGACTTGAGCGGCGAGGAGACCGACGACAAGGATGGGCATGCCGATCACACCTGCCAATGGACAGACCGCCGGGACCACGGCGGTGAACCCACCGGGCGGCACCGCCGAACCGATCTTGCTGGAGCTTGTCGACGAGAACGGCACGACGATCGGCACCGAGGAGAAGCTCGCCGCCCACCAGCCGCCCGGCCTGCTGCACCGGGCGTTCTCGGTCTTCCTCTTCGATGACAGAGGCCGGCTGCTGCTCCAGCGCCGGGCGCTGGGCAAGTACCACTCCCCCGGTGTCTGGTCCAACACCTGCTGCGGCCACCCGTACCCGGGCGAGACGCCGTTTGCCGCCGCGGCGCGGCGCACCGCCGAGGAGCTGGGTGTCGCCCCGGCGCTGCTCGGCGAGGCCGGTACGGTCCGCTACAACCATCCGGACCCGGAGTCCGGGCTGGTCGAGCAGGAGTACAACCACCTGTTCGTGGGGCTGGTGCAGGCCGCGCCGGACCCGGACCCGGAGGAGGTCGGCGAGATCGCGTTCGTGACGCCTCAGGAGCTGGCCGAGCGGCACGAGCGGGTGCCGTTCTCGGCGTGGTTCATGACCGTGCTGGACGCGGCCCGGCCCGCCGTACGGGAACTCACCGGGCCGGCGGCGGGCTGGTAGGTCCGCCGGCCGGCGGGGCGAGCGGCAGTTCGGCCCAGACCGCCTTACCGCCGCTCGCCGTGTGTTCGACGCCGCACTTGCCGCCCGCCTCGGCGGTGAGCATCTTGACCAGCCACAGGCCGCGCCCGCCGACGTCGCCCTCGTCCGCCTGGACGGCCTTGGGACGGTAGGGGTGGTCGTCCTCCACGGAGACGCGGACCCAGTTGGCACCGACCGTGACCTCGACGGTGATCTCCGGGGAGAGCAGCGCGGCGTGCTGCACGGCGTTGGTGACCAGTTCGGAGACGATCAGCAGCAGCGCGTCCAGGATCTCGCCGGCCGCGGGCACCTGCTGCCGGGCGAGCAGTTCCCGGACGGCGTGGCGAGCCTGGGGCACCGAAGACTCCAGTGCCGGTGCGGTGAAGCGCCAGACACCTTCGTACGCGCGCGTGGCGGTCAGCTCCTCGGGGGGTTCGGCCGGGGGGCCGGAAGGCGTCCTCACCCTCCGAGTGTTGGTGGTGAGCTGGTGCGGACCGAGCCGCTGAACACAAGTCAGCCTCTATCGACACCTTCTGACCGATTCCGCAACCGGTGATCAGCTCTGCGACTGGTCCTGACCCTTTTGTTTCCTGTTCAAGGATTGCCGGACGAGGCCGGTGGGTGCCCGGTGGCGTCCGGTGCGCCCGCACCCCGGCCGCCCCGGCCGGTATCCGGACCGCTCCCGCCCGCCACCATACCGACGATCCGCCGGCCCCCGACGCCCATCGCGATCAGACCCAGTCCGTCGAAGAGCAGCGCGAGGGAGAAGAAGCAGCCGATCACGTACCGGCTGCTGTGCGGCCAGTCGGCGAGCACCAGTACGCCCAGCAGGATGCCGAAGGCGCCCTGCACCAGCGTCCAGCCGAACTGCGGCCCCCGTACGACCACGCCGCCCGCCAGCCGGAAGACCCCGCCGGTGAGGAAGAGCAGCGCCGCGAACATCGTCAGGCCCGCCGCGGCGGCCTCCGGCTGGCGGATGACGACCACTCCCGCGGCGATGTTCAGGGCCGCCACGATCACCGCGAGCCAGAAGAAGCTGGAGCCGCGTGACTGGATCGCGTGCACCAGCCCGACCACGCCGCCGATCAACAGCAGCCAGCCGAAGAGCAGCATCGAGGTGAGCGTCGCGAAGCCGACGTAGGCGAGGCCCACCAGACCGGCGATCACCAGAATCGCCCCGAGGACCGCCAGCAGGCCGAAGCTGCGTTTCAGCTCGCCCGCAGCCTGGGTCCCCGACGGTGCCGTACCCGTCGAAGGCTTCGTGGATCTGCTTCTGCCGAGCATCACGGTCCTCCTCACGGACGCCTTTGTCCCGGTATACCTCTTTCGGGACCGGATGGCAGCGCACGCACGACAGCAGGCCCGGTGCTCACGAAGAGCACCGGGCCTGCTGCGGAAGTAGCGGGGACAGGATTTGAACCTGCGACCTCTGGGTTATGAGCCCAGCGAGCTACCGAGCTGCTCCACCCCGCGTCGGTTCTGCCAACCCTACGGGGTGCCGGGCCGTACGCCAAATCGTTGCCGGGCGGGGCCGCGGCAGGGGCCGGGCGCCGGACTCCGGGGCGCCGGCCGCGCGCCGTCAGACGACCCGCTCCGCGATGCGCCCGGCCTCGACCTCGATGCGGCGGTCGGTGTCCACCGCCTCCAGCATCCGCCGGTCGTGCGTCACCAGGAGCAGCGTGCCCTGGTAGGAGGCGAGCGCGGATTCCAGTTGTTCGATCGCCGGCAGGTCGAGGTGGTTGGTCGGCTCGTCCAGGACCAGGAGGTTCACGCCGCGGCCCTGGAGGAGGGCGAGGGCGGCGCGGGTGCGCTCGCCCGGGGAGAGCGTCGAGGCGGGCCGCAGCACGTGGGCCGCCTTGAGGCCGAACTTGGCGAGCAGGGTCCGTACGTCGGCCGGGGACAGGTCCGGTACGGCCGTACGGAAGGCCTCCGCCAGCGGCTCGTCGCCGAGGAAGGCGCCGCGGGCCTGGTCGACCTCGCCGACGACGACGCCGGGGCCCAGGGCGGCGTGCCCGGCGTCCAGCGGCAGCCGGCCCAGCAGGGCGGCGAGCAGGGTGGACTTGCCGGAGCCGTTGGGCCCGGTGACGGCGACCCGGTCCGCCCAGTCGATCTGGAGATCCACCGGGCCGAAGCGGAAGTCCCCGCGCCGTACCTCGGCGCCGCGCAGGGTGGCCACGACCGCGCCGGCGCGGGGCGCGGCGGCGATCTCCATGCGCAGTTCCCACTCCTTGCGCGGCTCCTCGACCACGTCCAGGCGTTCGATCAGGCGCTGGGTCTGCTTGGCCTTGGCGGCCTGCTTCTCGGTGGACTCCGCGCGGAACTTGCGGCCGATCTTGTCGTTGTCGGTGGCCTTGCGCCGGGCGTTCTTGACGCCCTTCTCCATCCAGGAGCGCTGGGTGTGGGCGCGCGCTTCGAGGCCCGCCCTGGTGTCCGCGTACTCCTCGTACTCCTCGCGGGCGTGGCGCCGGGCCCGCTCGCGCTCCTCCAGGTACGAGGCGTAGCCGCCGCCGTAGGTGTGGACCTGCTGCTGCGCGAGGTCCAGTTCGACGACGCGGCCGACCGTACGGGTCAGGAACTCGCGGTCGTGGCTGACCAGGACGGTGCCGGCGCGCAGACCGGTGACGAACTCCTCCAGCCGGGCCAGGCCGTCCAGGTCGAGGTCGTTGGTGGGCTCGTCCAGCAGGAAGATGTCGTAGCGGGAGAGGAGCAGCGAGGCGAGGGAGGCGCGGGCGGCCTGGCCGCCGGACAGGGAGGTCATCGGCTGGTCGAGACCGACGGCGAGGCCGAGCTGGGCCGCGGTCTCCTCGGCGCGTTCGTCGAGGTCGGCGGCGCCGAGCGAGAGCCAGCGCTCCAGGGCGGTGGCGTACGCGTCGTCGGCGCCGGGCGCCTCGTCGACCAGGGCCTGGGTGGCCGCGTCCAGGGCGGCCTGGGCCGCCGTGACGCCGGTGCGGCGGGCCAGGAAGGCGCGTACCGACTCGCCGGGGCGGCGGTCGGGCTCCTGTGGGAGGTGGCCGACGGTGGCGGTGGGCGGGCTGAGGGTCAGCCGGCCCTCCTCCGGGGTGTCCAGGCCGGCCAGCAGACGCAGCAGGGTGGACTTGCCGGCGCCGTTGGCGCCGACCAGGCCGATGACGTCCCCGGGCGCGACCACCAGGTCGAGGCCGGAGAACAGGACGCGCTCGCCGTGGCCGGCGGCGAGGGACTTGGCGACGAGGGTGGCGGTGACAGACATCAGACCGCCGATCGTATCCGGCCCGCCGGCCTGCGGTCGTCCTAATATCCGGGGCATGGAACCGGGCATCGTCACGAACGTCGGCGGCGGCACAGCGACCGTCATCCTCAGCCATCCCGCCAAGCGCAACGCCATGACGACGGAGATGTGGCGGGACCTGCCACCGCTGCTGGAGCGGCTGGCGGCGGACCGCGCGGTGCGGGTGCTGGTGTTGACCGGGGCGGGTGGCACGTTCTGCGCGGGTGCGGACATCGGGTCGCTGCGCGGGTCGGCGGGGGCGGAGAAGGGGCTGGCGACGGCTGCCGAGGAAGCGCTGGCGGCGTTCCCGAAGCCGACGCTGGCGGCGATACGCGGGTACTGCGTGGGCGGCGGCTGCCAGTTGGCGGCGGCGTGTGATCTGCGGTTCGCGGAGGAGGGCGCCCTGTTCGGGGTGACGCCCGCGAAGCTGGGGATCGTCTACCCGGCCTCCGCCACCCGGCGGCTGGTGCGCCTGGTGGGCCCTTCGGCCGCCAAGTATCTGCTGTTCTCGGGCGAGTTGGTCGACTGCGCGCGGGCGCTGCGGACCGGGCTGCTGGACGAGGTGCAGCCCGAGGGGGAGCTGGACAAGCGGGTGGCGGCCTTCACCGCCGTACTGGCGAGCCGGTCGCAGTTGACGCAGGCCGCGGCGAAGGAGTTCGCGGACGGTCCCGCGGACGCGGAGCGGGTGGCCCACTGGGAGGCCGAGGCAGGGAAGAGCGGCGACACCGCGGAGGGGGTCGCCGCTTTCCTCGAACGCCGGACGCCGCGTTTCACCTGGACGGCGCGGTGACACGGGCCACGGGGAGACGGGGCGTGCCACCCCGCCGTCCGTCGTGGGCGTCAGGCGTACGTTCGTACCGGCGCACCGGCGTACCGGCGTACCGGCGTACCGGCGTACCGGCGTACCGGCGTACCGGCGCCAGGAAGCCACGGGCGGCGGCCGGCCGGAACGCGGCCTGTCCCGTAGTCGTTTCCCGTCCCAGGTCCGTCTCCCGTCCGTACCCGTTTCTCGCCAGTGTCCGTCTCCCGCCCCGTAACCGTTTTCCGCCCGTGTCCGTTTTCCGACCGGTGCGGGGCCGTTCCGGCCGCCTCGGCGACATACTTGACGGGTGACCGACCGGTTGGGCGACCGGCTCGCGGCGGCGCGCGACGAGGGCTTCGTCGGCCGCCGCGGTGAGTCCGCGGCCTTCCGCGCCCTGCTGGCCTCCGGGCGCGGCGCGGTGGTGTACGTGCACGGCCCCGGTGGCATCGGGAAGACCTCGCTGCTGCGCCACTTCGCGCGGCTCGCCGCACGCGCCGGACGGCCCGCCGTACAGCTTGAGGCGCCCGGGGTGCGGTGCTGCGAGGAGGAATTGGCGGAGCGCGTTCCGGACCGGCCGGATCAGGTGCTGCTCATCGACGGCCTGGACGACGCGCGGGCCGCGCGGGAGGCGGTGCGCCGCGAGCTGCTGCCCCGGCTGCCCGCCGGCGCGCTGGTCGTGCTGGCCTGCCGGACGGCGCCGCCGCCGTCCTGGCGCCCGGACCCGGCCTGGCAGGGGCTGCTGCGCCTGCTGCCGCTCGGCCCGCTGGACGCGGCGGACAGCCGGGAGTTGCTCACCCGGCGCGGCGTGCCGCCCGCCGCGCGGGAGCGGGGGCTGGCCGTCGCCCGCGGGCACCCGCTGGCGCTCGTGCTGGTGGCGGACGTCGCCGCGCTCAGCGGCGCGGTGGCCGGGACCGGGCCGTCGCCGCAGATCGTACGGGCGCTGCTGGCCGGCCTGCTCGAAGCGGCGCCCACGCCGCTGCACCGGGCCGCGCTGGAGGCGTCCTCGCAGGTGCTCTCGACGTCCGAGCCGCTGCTGGCCGCGTTCCTGGACGTGCCCGACGCCCGGACGTACTTCGACTGGCTGCGCGGGCTGTCCGTCATGGAGGCCGGAATCCGCGGGGTGCGTCCGCACGACCTGGTGCGGGACGTGCTGGACGCGGAGCTGCGCCGGCGCGCCCCGGAGCGCAGGGCCGCGCTGCACCGCCGGGCGAGCGCGTACTACCAGCGGCTGTCCACCCAGGACGGCGACCGGGGGCGGCAGCGGGCGGTGCTCGGGGACTTCGCGTATCTGCACCGGGACAGCCCGGTCGTCGGGCCGCTGCTGGAGCCGGTGGCGCGCGGTGCGGCGGGCGCGGCGCGGCTGGATCGGCTGTCCGTCTCGCCCGGGCCGGTCACCGGTGGTGAGCTGGTCGAGGCGTGTACGGTCGCCGCGATCCACGAGGGGATCGAGGCGGCGCGGCTGGTGCACGACTGGTCGCGGTGCCCGGAGGCCGCGACGTACACCGTGCGCGGTCCCGACGGGGTGGCGGCAGGGTTCTACACGCTGATCGAGCTGGGCGGCGTTCCCCCGCCGGGCGCACCGGACGATCCGGCGGTACGGGCCGCCTGCCGCTGGCTGGACGCGCACGGTGAACTGCGCGGCGGTGAGACGGCGTTGCTGGTCCGGTTCTGGATGAGCCGCGACGAGTACCAGGCCGTCTCCCCCGTGCAGAGCCTGATCACGCTGCGTCTGACGCGCCACTACCTCACCGGTCGCCGGCCCGCCGTGACGCTGCTGCCGTTCGCCGACCCGGAGTTCTGGGAGCGGGGCTGCGCGGCCACGGACTTCGCCCGGCTGCCCGCGGCGGACTTCACGTCCGGCGGGCGCCGGTTCGGGGTGTTCGCGCACGACTGGCGGCGGGTGCCGGGACTGGCGTGGCTGGCGATGCTGACCGAGCGGGCGCGGGCCGAGGATCCGTCCGCCGTGGCTCCGCCCGTGCCGTGCGGCCCGTTACGGGTGCTGGACCGGGAGGCGTTCGCGGCGGCCGTACGGGACGCGCTGCGCGGGCTCGTACGGCCGGACGGGCTGCGGGATTCGCCGCTGCTGGAGGCGCGACTGGTGGCCGGGCGGTGCGCGACGGGCGGGACGGGAGAGACGGAAGGGACGGGAGAGACGGGAGGGGCGGGCGGAACGGGCAGGCCGGGCGGGGCGGGGCCCGAGGAGCGGGTGGTGGCCCTCCAGGAGGCGGTCCGCGCGGCGGCGGCGGCGCTGAAGGCGTCACCGCGGGACCGCCGGGCCTTCCGGGCGCTGCACCACACGTATCTGCGCCCGGCCGGTTCGCAGGCGCGCGCCGCGGAGCTGCTGCGACTGCCGATGACGGCGTACCGGCGTCATCTGGCCGCCGGGGTAGAGCGGTTGACGGAGCTGCTGTGGCAGGAGGAGCTGGCGAGCGGCGGGCCGGACACCCCCTGAGGCGTACGGCAGGACCGCCTTCAGGCCATCCCTGAGCCGTGCGGCACGCTCCGCCGTCGAACGCCTTTGAGCCGTACGGCACGCCCCTGAGCCATACGGCACGCCCTTGAGCCGTACGGCACGGCTCGCCCGTCGGACACCCCTGCCACGTACGGCCCGGGCGCCCGCCGGGCGTCAGCCCTCCAGGACGAACCGGCTCCGGGCCCGCATCGCCGCCGTGACCTCGGCCGGGGCCTTCTCCGGCGAGCCCGCGTCGTACGGCGGCCGCGGGTCGTACTCGATACCGAGCTGAATGGCCTGCGCGTGGGTGTCGCCGGCGATCCGGCCCGCCAGCGCGAGGCCCATGTCGATGCCGGAGGACACACCGGCGGCGGTCACGTACTTGCCGTCGAAGACGACGCGCTCGCCGGTCGGTTCGGCGCCGTGGGCCGGGAGCTGGTCCAGCGCGAGCCAGTGCGAGGTGGCGCGGCGGCCCTTGAGGAGCCCGGCGGCGGCGAGGAGCAGGGAGCCGGTGCAGACGGAGGTCGTCCAGGTGGTGCAGGTGTCCACGGCGCGGATCCAGTCGTGCAGCGGGCCGTCGCCCATCAGGGTGGCCTGGCCGGGGCCGCCGGGTACGACGAGCACGTCCGGGGCGCTGACCTCGGCCAGGACGGCGTCGGCGGTCAGCGCGAGGGTGCCGCCGTCGTTGCGGTGCTCGCCGGTGCGCTCGGCGACGAAGACGGTCTCGGCGCCCGGGATGCGGCCGAGGGTGTCGTAGGGGCCGACGGCGTCCAGGGCGGTGAAGCGGTCGTAGAGGAGGATGGCGATCTGCATGGGGTGCCTTTCGGTGGTGGGGCGCGGTGCGGAAGCCGGGGCGGTGCGGAGGCCGGCGCGGGCCGGTGGGCGGGCGCGCCGGCCGGTGGGCGGGCGCGCCGGCCGGTGGGCGGGCGCGCCGGCCGGTGGGCGTCCCCGGCGGCCGGTCAGGAGAACGGCGGCGGGTGGGCGGGTTGGAAACGGCGGCGGTATTCGGCGGGGGCGGCACCCAGCGTGCGGGTGAACGCGCGGCGCATCGCCTCGGGAGTGCCGTAGCCGCAGCGGCGGGAGATGCCCTCGATGCCGTCGGCGGTGTCTTCCAGGAGGCGCCGGGCGGCCTCCAGCCGTACCCGGTCGACGTAGCGGCCCGGTGTCATGCCGACCTCGGTGCGGAAGGCGCGGGCGAAGTGCCGCGGCGAGAGGCCCGCGCGGTCGGCGAGCGTCTCGACGGACAGGTCGGCGGCCGGGTTCTCGGTGATCCACTGCTGCACGTCGCGCAGTGGGCGCCGGTCCGCCGTCTGGGCGGCGAGCTGGGCGCTGAACTGCGTCTGGTTGCCGGGTCTGCGCAGGAAGACGACCAGGTGGCGGGCGACGTCCAGCGCGAGGTCGCGGCCCAGGTCCTCCTCCACGAGCGCCAGCGCGAGGTCGATGCCCGCCGTGACGCCCGCCGAGGTCGCCACGTCGCCGTCCCGCACGTAGATCGGCTCCGGCTCGACCCGTACGGCGGGGAACATCGCGGCGAGCGCGTCGCACCGGGTCCAGTGGGTGGTCGCGCGGCGTCCGTCGAGCAGTCCGGCGGCGGCGAGCAGGAACGCCCCGGTGCACACCGCCACCTTGCGGCGGGCCCGCGGTGCGTTCGCGCGCAGCCAGTCGACGAGCCGGGGGTCGGGGGCCCGGGTGCCCCGGCCCCCGGGCACCAGGAGGGTGTGCGGCGGTCCGGCGTCGGCCAGCCGGAGGTCGGGGGTCAGGGTCAGCCCGCTGGACGTACGGACCGGGGCGCCGTCGACCGTGGCGGTACGGACCGGGTACGCGCCGGGCTCGCGCAGGGCCGCTCCGGTGAAGACCTCCAGAGGGCCGGTGACATCGAGGCTCTGTACGCCCTCGAAGAGGACGACCAGCACGTCGCGCTGTTCCATGCCGACCATCCTGTGCGGACACGCCGATGGCGGCAATGACGAATACCCCACCTTTACGGCCATCGGCAGCCGTCCGGCACGCCCGCTGGGCAGGCCCGCCGCGGGCCTGCCCTCCCCTCCATACCGACGGGTCGGTAGCCTGCGGTCATGACCACCACGACCTCGCTCCCCGAGCGCGCCGGCCGACGCTGTCACCACGTCGTCAACCCGCTGCACTCGACCGTCTACTTCTCGCCGGACCTGCCGGCCGAATTCGCCGCGATCGGCGTCGAGGACCGCAGCGCCGCCTACTTCGCCGCCCGGGCCGCGGCCATGGGCGCGGTGGGCCCCGGCACCGTCGCCGCGACGTTCTACAACTTCACGTACGACCTGGTCGCCCGGCACATACCGCGGATCTGGTCCGTCGTGTCGCCCGAGGAGGCGCTGGCCGCGCGGCTGCGGGCGGCCGACAGCACGCTGCGGCGGCTGCTCGGCGACGCCGCGGTGGAGTCGCCGGAGATGGCCGAGGCGGCCCGGCTGGCGCTGCGCGCCACCGAGGCCTGCACCCGGCACGCCCGTCCGCTGTACGCCTCGCACGCCGACCTGCCGGTCCCCGATGCCCCGCACCTCGCCTACTGGCACGCGGCGACGCTGCTGCGCGAGCACCGCGGTGACGGCCACCTCGTGGCGCTGCTGGACGCCGGGCTGAACGGCCTGGAGGCGCTGGTCACCCATACCGCCACCGACCGCGGCGCGGACCGCTCGTGGGTCCTGGCGACCCGCGGCTGGTCGCTGGAGGAGTGGGAGGCCGCCGAGGAGGGGCTGCGCGAGCGCGGCATCCTGGACGCGACGGGCGCCCTGACCGAGGCGGGCAGCACGCTGCGCGCCGACCTGGAGGACACCACGGACCGGCTGGACCTGGCGCCGTACGAGCACCTCGGCGCGGCGGGCGTGGCCCGGCTCACCGAGCTGGCCACCGGCTTCACGCAGGCCGCGGTGGCGGCGGGCGCGTTCCCCAAGGAACTCTTCGGCAAGCGCTGAACCGTTCGGCCCGACGCGGGGTGACAGCAGGGCAGTTGCCCGGCCCTGCCGGTCACTCCATAGGGCACTTGGTGCGCCGGGAATCCGGGTGCGCGGGGCGCGCCGCCGCTGCCAGGCTGCGCCGATGGACCGTCAGCAGATCTCCCGGATCGCCCACGCGGGGCACCCGATAGCGTCGCCGCTCGATGACGTCTCGGTGCGGCACCTGCTCGACCAGGGCCTGCCGCGCGGCGACGAGCGCGTGCTCGACCTCGGCTGCGATGGCGGGGAGTGGCTGTCGCGCGCGCTGGCCCACCACCCGCGGCTGTGGGCCGCGGGTGTCGACACCAGCGCGGAGTCCCTGGCGCACGCCCGTACGACTGTCGTCGGGCGAGGCGTCGCGGACCGGCTCGTCCTGCACCACGAGGACGCCGCGGACTTCCGCTCCCCGCACCCGTTCGGTCTGGTGCTCAGCGCCGGGGCCGCCCACGCCGGCCGCGGCCCGGCGGCATCTGGCCCCCGGCGGGCGGGTCCTGGTGGGTGACGGCTTCTGGGGGCGTCCGCCGTCCCCGGAAGCGGTGGAGACGTTCGGGGACTTCGCCGATCTGCCGACCACCCTGGAACGGGTCGCCGCCGACGGGTGGCCCCGTCCACGGGCACGTCAGCACCCGCCGGGAGCTGGACGACCACGCATGGTCGTGGACCGGTTCGCCGGCCTCCTGGGCGCTGGACCGGCCCGACGGCCCGGACCGTGCCGAGGGCGCTCGCGGTGGCCGGTGCCCACCGTACGGAGTGGCTGCGCGGCTACCGGGACACCTGGGGCTTCGTCAGCCTCGTGCTGCGCCGTACCGACGGCCGAGGCCGGTGTGCCGGTCCGCTGACACGCCCGGCCGCCGGGCTCTTGCGGCGGTCCGCCGGCCCCGGCGCCCGACACGTCCCGCCCCGCCCGCCTCGCCCGTCCGTACCCGCCCCGTACGGGCCGCTCCCCCGTGCGTGCGGCTTCTCACACCTGACCGCGGCGGCCCGGGTCGCGCGACAGTGCGGCCCGCCAACCTGCACAATGCAGGCTCAAGCAAACGCTGGAAGGCGGGGCAGGAAACAACGTGACGGCATCCACCGAGGCCAACGGGGCGTCCGGGACCATCGGATCCATCGAAGCGAGGATCGCCGACGAACTCGGCGTCAGGGAGCGGCAGGTTCGGGCCGCGGTCGAACTGCTCGACGGCGGCTCGACCGTGCCCTTCATCGCCCGGTACCGCAAGGAAGCGACCGAGATGCTCGACGACGCGCAGTTGCGCGCGTTGGAGGAACGGCTGCGCTACCTGCGGGAGCTGGAGGAGCGGCGTACCGCGATCCTGGAGTCCGTCCGGTCGCAGGGCAAGCTGGACGCCGCGCTGGAGGCGCAGATCCGGGGCGCGGAGTCCAAGGCCCGCCTGGAGGACATCTACCTGCCCTACAAGCCCAAGCGGCGCACCAAGGCGCAGATCGCGCGCGAGGCGGGCCTGGAGCCGCTGGCGGACGGCCTGCTGACGGACCCCTCGGTGGATCCGACGGCCGCCGCGGCGGCGTTCGTCGACGCGGACAAGGGCGTCGCCGACCCGGCCGCCGCCCTGGAGGGCGCGCGGGCCATCCTCACCGAGCGGTTCAGTGAGGACGCCGACCTCATCGGCGAGCTGCGCGAGCGCATGTGGACGCGGGGCCAGGTCGCCGCGAAGGTCCGCGCGGGCAAGGAGGAGGCGGGCGCGAAGTTCGCCGACTACTTCGACTTCGCCGAGCCCTTCACCGCGCTGCCGTCGCACCGCGTCCTGGCGATGCTGCGCGGCGAGAAGGAGGAGATCCTCGACCTCACGCTGGAGCCGGAGACCGAACCGGTCGAGGGCACCACCTCGTACGAGCGGTCCATCGCCGCCAGGTTCGGGATCGCCGACCGCGGCCGGCCCGCCGACAAGTGGCTCCAGGACACCGTCCGCTGGGCCTGGCGCACCCGTGTCCTGGTCCACCTCGGCATCGACCTGCGGCTGCGGCTGCGGCAGGCCGCCGAGGACGAGGCGGTACGGGTCTTCGCGTCCAACCTGCGTGACCTGCTGCTGGCGGCGCCCGCCGGCACCCGCGCCACGATGGGCCTGGACCCCGGTTTCCGTACGGGTGTGAAGGTCGCCGTCGTGGACGCGACCGGCAAGGTGGCCGCGACGGAGACGATCCACCCGCACGTGCCGCAGCAGAAGTGGGACCAGTCGCTGGCCACCCTGGCGCGGCTGGCCCGGGAGCACGACGTCGAGCTGATCGCCATCGGCAACGGCACCGCGTCCCGCGAGACGGACAAGCTGGCCGCCGACCTGATCGCGGCCCAGCCGGAGCTGAAGCTGACGAAGGTGATGGTCTCCGAGGCGGGCGCGTCGGTGTACTCCGCCTCCGCCTTCGCCTCGCAGGAGCTGCCCGACCTCGATGTGTCGCTGCGCGGCGCCGTCTCGATCGCGCGCCGCCTCCAGGACCCGCTCGCCGAACTGGTCAAGATCGACCCGAAGTCGATCGGAGTCGGTCAGTACCAGCACGACCTGTCCGAGGTGAAGCTGTCGCGTTCGCTGGACGCGGTGGTCGAGGACTGCGTGAACGGCGTCGGCGTGGACGTCAACACCGCGTCCGCGCCGCTGCTGTCGCGGGTGTCCGGCATCAGCTCCGGGCTGGCCGAGAACATCGTGACGCACCGCGACACCAACGGCCCGTTCCGCGCCCGCAAGGCCCTCAAGGACGTGGCGCGGCTCGGCCCGAAGGCGTACGAGCAGTGCGCGGGCTTCCTGCGCATCCGCGACGGCGAGGACCCGCTCGACGCGTCCAGCGTGCACCCGGAGGCGTACCCGGTGGTGCGCCGGATGGTGAGGACGGCGGGCGGCGAGGTGTCCTCGCTGATCGGCAACACGGCGGTGCTGCGCTCGCTGAAGCCCGCCGACTTCGTCGACGACTCCTTCGGCCTGCCGACGGTCACCGACATCCTCCAGGAACTGGAGAAGCCGGGCCGCGACCCGCGCCCGGTCTTCAAGACGGCCACCTTCAAGGAGGGCGTGGAGAAGATCGGCGACCTCCGGGCCGGGATGCTCCTGGAGGGCGTGGTGACCAATGTCGCCGCCTTCGGGGCCTTCGTCGACATCGGCGTCCACCAGGACGGCCTGGTGCACGTCTCCGCCATGTCCAAGACCTTCGTCAAGGACCCGCGCGACGTGGTCAAGCCCGGCGACATCGTGCGCGTGAAGGTGATGGACGTCGACATCCCGCGCAAGCGGATCTCGCTGACGCTCCGCCTCGACGACGAGCCGGCCAAGGGCGGCGGCACGGCCGACGGCGGGCAGCGCACGGGCGCCCCGCGCGACGGCCGGCGCGGCGACCGGGACGGCCGCGGCGACCAGCGGCGCGGCGGCACGCCCCGGCAGCGCCAGGGCGGCAGCGACCGCCGCGGCGGCTCGCGCGACGCGGCCCCGGCGAACGGCGCCATGGCCGACGCCCTGCGCCGGGCCGGGCTGCTGGGCAAGGAGCGCGGCGGACGCTGATCCGCCGACGGCCGGGACCGGGGGCCGGTCCCGGCCGTATGCGTTCGGGGCGGTGGGGCGTACGCGTCCGGGCCGGGCGGCTGCCGTACGGGGCTCGGGACGGGCACCGCGTACGGGGCTGGCCCCCCGGGCCGTCGCCGTACGGGTTCCCGTCCGCCCCGGCTCAGGGCGCCGTGGACCGGCCCGTACGGATCACTCCGGCGCGTCCTCGCGCGGCACCGGGCCGGGGGCCCGCCGGTGCCGGCCGGTAACCGGCTTCCCCACATGGCTGACCCACCGGCCGTTCTCCTCCGAGACGTAGCTCTCCTCGGAGGGGGCCTGCTTGGCGCTCCGCTCGCGCGACGCCGGAGCGCTCTCCTGCGCCGCGCGCTGGGCCCTGCGCTCTCGTTCGGGGCGGTCCTTCGACATGTCGTCCATGCTGGCTCCCGGCTCACGCTGGAATCGGTGGTTCGGTGGCGCCGCGGCGGTGCCGCCCGGCTCCTCCAGTACCGCACCGGCCCGGCGCCGCCGTCCTGCCCGGCGTGCCAAGCGGGTGGCGGCAGCCGTACCGGCGCCCGTCGGTGGCACGCCTACCCGTCGGCAGCCGGTTCAGGCCGCGCCCGCGAAGCCGCGCATCCGTTCGAGCTCGGCGGCCACGTCCGTGAGCGTCGCGCAGCCCGGTACGGGCGGAATCTGCGCCGCCAGCGCGGGCGGACCGGGCCGGCCCGGGTCCTCCAGCGCGTCCGCCATCGCGGTGAGCGCCGCCGACAGCCGGCCCGCCTCCTGCGCGGTCGGGCGGCGGGCGCCGTGGTCGAGCCGTACGGCGCAGGCGGTCGCCGCGTCGACGATGCGCTCGGCGGCGGTGACGACCGTGAGCCAGTCGGGGTTGCGGCCGCGCGCCGCGACGAGTTCGGCGGCGGCGGTCTCGGCCGCCGCGCGGGCCTCGCCCAGCGCCCGGTAGGCCTCCCGGCGCAGCACCAGCCGCTCGCCCCGGTCGTGCCCCGGCTCGGTCCTGAGCACCTCGCCCAGGTACGCGCCGGTGGCGCGCAGCGCGGCGGTGATCCGCTGGCCGACGCGGCGGCGCGGGTCGGCCAGCCGGGGCAGGTGGCCGACGACGAGCACGATGGCGCAGGCGGCCGAGGTGTCCACGATCCGCTCCAGCGCGGCCTGCGGATCGCCGCTGACGTGCACGAACGACAGCACCATCAGGGTGATCGCGACGGTTTGCAGCGCGAAATGGCGGGTCGCGAACGGCAGCAGCGCGCCGCCCGCCCCGGCGATGAGCGCGGGCCACCACCAGCCGCCCAGCAGCGCCCCCGCCGCCGCGAAGACCAGGACACCGGCGACGGTCCCGGCGAAGCGGTTGACCGTACGGGAGAAGAGCGGGCCCAGGTCGGGCTTGACGAGGAAGGTGACGGTGGCGGGCAGCCAGTACCAGTGCTCGGCGCGCAGCGCGAGGGCCACCGCCGTGCTCACGGCGATGCACAGGCCGACCCGCAGGCCGTAGTCGCGGCCGGCCGGGCCGAGGAGGCTCCGGCCGCGCCGGGTGCGGTGACCGGCCAGCGAGATCAGCCGGTTGAGCGGGGAGGGACGACGGCGGGCGGGCTCCGGCCGGCGGGCGGCGGCTCCGGAGCCTTGGGCGGTTTCCCTGGCTGCTTCGGAGGCGAGTTCCCGGGCTGCTTCCGGGGCGGGTTCCCGGTCCGCTGCCGGGGCTTGCGGGGCGGTTTCCGCCACGGGCTCAGGGGCGGATTCCACGGCGGGCTCCGGGGTGGCCCCCGCGGCCTCAGGCCCGGTACGGGGCGCCCCGGACGCGGACCGGTGCACCCCGGGCGCCGTCCGGCGCGCCTCGCCCGGCGTCTCCGTGCGGGCGGGTACGGCTCCGGAGATCGCCGCGGGTCCGCCGTCGGCCCCGGCGGCGTCCACCGGTTCCGTACGGGCGAAGACGACCGCGGCGTCCAGCAGCGCGCGGTCGAAGGCGCCGCGCGCCGGCGAGCTGGTCTCCGGCGCGGAGAGCCGGCCCGGCGGCCGGCCGGTGCGCAGCGCTTCGGCGAAGCGGCGCGGGCCCTCGGCGACCCGGTCCGGCAGTGGCTGGGCCTCCCACAGCAGCGCGACGCTGGCCTCGCACAGTGCGGTGCCGGCGGCCAGCCGCTCGGCGAGCAGCCGTTCGTCGGCCCGGGGACGGCGGCGCAGCAGACGGCGCAGCCGCAGCGCTTCGTCGGCGCGGTCGAGGGCGGCGGTGAGGCGGCGCCGGGCCGCTTCGGCGCCCGGCCCGCCAACGGCTTCCAGCGCGTCCGCGAGCGCGTCGAAGACGGTGGCGACGGCCGCCCGCTCGCCGCTCAGCGGCCCGCCGGCCGGGCGCGGCGGGTGGAAGACCAGGCGCAGCAGGAGCAGCCACAGGCAGCCGGCCAGGAGGTAGAGGGCCTTGGCCCACGGGGCGCCGGACAGTGGCATGCCCGCGCCGAGGATGGTGCTGGCCAGCATCTGCATGCCGGCGTTGGACCGCACCGGTCCGGCGACGCTGCCCGCGCCCGAGACGAAGCCCACGGCGAACAGGGCGGGGACCACCCACCAGCCCGCGCCGACGGCCTGGAGCGTGGCGCCCATCAGCATGCCGAACGCCGACGCGAGAGCGGGCAGGCCGATGTGCACGACACCGCGGCGGCGGGTGCCGGGGCGGTCGTTGACGCCCGCGAGCATGGAGCCGAGGCCGGCCAGCACACCGGCCGCCGGGTGTCCGGTGGCCACGCCCGCGGCGAGCAGCGGGCCCGCGCACAGGGCGCCGCGGACCACCGCGGCCCAGGGGACGGGCAGCCGCTGCCAGCGCAGAGGGTGGGCGAGCCAGGTGGGCACGGCGCGCGGGGCGCGGGGCATGGGCCTCCTTGTGCGGCGGATGACGGAGGTGGCGAACTTATGGGTACGTACCCGCATGAAGCGGGACATACTGCCTGGCGTGGATCTGGGCACACGCGTGCCCGGGACGGGGGCGGGGTGTCCGAGGGGCGTCATCGGCCGACGGTGCTGACAACCAGCTTAAGGTCCCGTTTGTACGCATCGGGACGTACGGGTTACCGGAACGTCAAGATCACATTCAGCCGTACTGAACGCGCCCCGCCGCACCGGTCTCGCACACCGCCGTATCGGACGCCGGCCTTCCGGCCCGCCGCCGGGTCGGCGCGCCGCCGCCCGCCCCGCCCGTTCCGGTCTACTCCCCCGCCACCGCCGCGACCAGCACGCTCCCGCTCGTCCGGGCGACGACGTACGCCGCTCCCCTGGTCGCCCGCGCGTCCACCGCCAACCGGTGGGTGCCCGCCTCGACCTGTCCGGCGAACAGCTCCGCCGTCCTCGTGCGCGAGAGGCGGTCCACACGGTACGCGGTGATGCCGATCCGGCACGGCACCGCGGTCTCGACCGTGACCTCGCCGCGGACCGCGGCCAGCCGCAGCAGGCGCCGCTGGTCCTGCGGACAGCGGTCCAGGGCCTGTTCGATGAGGGCGACGAGCAGCGGGACGACCGGCACCGGCAGGTCCACGAAGACCGCCGAGGAGCCCGCCGCCGCGAACGCGGCCCGTACGGCGGCCCGCTCCGCCTCCCCGACCGTGCCGGCGAAGGCCACCGCGCCGTACGACCGTAACTCCTCCGGCGAGGCGCCCGCCGCGTCCCTGGTGATCTCCGCGCCGATGCCGATGCCGCGCAGGGCGGCGGCCAGCCGGGCCGGCAGCGCGACCCGCTGCCCGGCCAGCAGGACCCGCCGGGAGGCCGCTGCGCCGCGCTCCGGCCCGGCGTCGGACAGCAGACGTTCCAGCGCGGCCCGGTACTGCGCGCCGTGGAAGCGGAACGGGCCGATGCCCGGATACCCGTCGCGCCGCAGGTCGGCGGTCCGTCCCGTCTGCCAGGCGAAGTCGCGCCAGACGACGTCCGGGCCGTCCCGCTCGATGACGGCGGTGACCGCGCCGCACTCCAGCCCCTCGCACTCCGGGCAGCCGTACAGGACGTAGCGCCCCTCGGCGAGCGGGGCGTCCTCTTCGAGGAGCAGCCGCCGCACGTGCGCGGTGAACAGGGACGGCCCCAGGTCGGCGGCGAGCGGGGAGACCGCGTCGAGGTCGGCCAGGCGCAGCAGCAGCGGCCTGCCGTCGACGATGAAGTCCCAGAAGTCGCGGTGGACTTCGTACGCGCCGTTGGACAGTACCGCTCCGGCGCGCGTCGCGGGCGCCAGTCCGAAAGTCGCGTAGTGCGCAGACATGTGCTGAGTATCCCCACGCAACCGCCGATAAGAGCCGGGCGCCGGGCAATTTGCGCGGAGGGGGATGTTCCGCATCTCCGTGACGGCCGGACCACGGTGCCGGGTCCACCGCACGGACGCCCGCCGGCCCCGTCTCCCCGGGGAGCAACGCCACGCTCGTCCGCCGCCCAGGCCGTCAACGCCTTCACCATCGGTGGCCCCACGACCGGTCGCACGGCCTTCCCCTGCCGTCCGACAAGGTCCCCCGCACCGGGCAGCATGCTCGCCGACAACCGCTGTACCGATGTTTCCCGGGGCCGGGATAGCGTCCTGGCATGACGACGAGCGATGTGATCGTGATCGGCGGCGGGGTGATCGGCCTGACGGCCGCCGTCGAGCTGGCGGAGCGCGGGCGCGAGGTGCGGGTCGTCAGCCGTGACCCGGCCCGGGACACCACGTCCGCGGTCGCGGGCGGTCTGTGCTGGCCCTACCGGGTGCGGCCGGAGGAACGGGCGGTGGTCTGGTCCCTGCGCTCCTTCCACGTGCTCACCGAGCTGGCGGCGCGTCCGGCGGAGACCGGGGTGCGGCTGGTGACCGGCACGATGGCCGACGCCGGGGACGCGGAGCCGGACGGCTGGCACGCGGCGGTGCCGGGGCTGCGGCGGGCCACGCCGGACGAGCTGCCGCCGGGCTACGGCGCGGGCTGGCGCGCGTGCACACCGCTCGTGGACATGCCGTCCCACCTGCGGTATCTGGAGCGGCGGCTGGCAGCGGCGGGCGGCACGGTGCAGCGGCGGCCGTTCACCTCGCTCGCGGAGGCGGGGCGGGAGGCCGGCACCGTCGTCAACTGCTCCGGGCTGGGCGCCCGTGAGCTGGTCCCGGACCTGGCGGTGCAGCCCGTGCAGGGCCAGTTGGTGATCGTGGAGAATCCCGGCGTCGAGGAGTGGTTCGGGGCGGCCGACGCGCACGCGGAGACCACGACGTACCTCCTGCCGCAGCCGTACGGGGTGGTCCTCGGCGGCACGGCGCGGGAGGGCGCCTGGTCGCGGGAGCCGGACCCGGCGACCGCCCGCGCGATCGTGGAGCGCTGCGCGCGTGTCCATCCGAAGCTGGCGCACGCCCGCGTCCTGGCGCACCGGGTCGGGCTGCGCCCGGGACGTACCGCCGTACGGCTGGAGGCGGAGCGGCTGCCGGGCGGCGCGCTGTGCGTGCACAACTACGGGCACGGCGGGGCGGGCGTGACGGTGGCGTGGGGGTGCGCGGACGAGGTGGTACGGCTGGCCGGCGGCGGGACGCGGTGAGGGGAGGGCCGGTCTCCCGCCGGCCCTCCCCCGGTGCTGCTGACGTGCGGCCGGTGTTACGGCTTGCCCTCCTCGGAGGCCGGGGCCGCCGCGCCGGCCGTTCCGGAGTCGTTGCCGTTGCCCGGCCCGATACGGATCTCGAAGTCGCCGTCGTAGCGCTCGTGGCCCGCGATGACGGCCAGTTCGACGACCTCTTCGCCCTTCTGCCCGCGAACGATCAGCGGGTCGTGGCGCAGGTCCTTCATCAGCGCCCAGCACATCGCGATCATCACCAGGGTGAAGGGCGCGGCGACAAGGATCGTCAGGTCCCGCAGTCCGGTGAGCGCGTCGTCCGACCCGCCGCCGATCAGCAGCATGATCGCGGCGACCGCGCCGGTGACCACGCCCCAGAAGACCACCACGAGCCGGGTCGGTTCGAAGGAGCCCTTCTGGGAGAGCGTGCCCATCACGATGGACGCGGCGTCCGCGCCGGAGACGAAGAAGATGCCGACGAGGACCATGACCAGGATGCTGGTGACGGTGGCCACCGGGTACTGGTGCAGTACGTCGAAGAGCTGCCCCTCGGGCGTGGTCTCGCCGGAGAGCTTCTTGCCGTCCTGGAGGTGCATCGCCGAGCCGCCGAACACCGCGAACCACAGCAGGCTCACCAGGCTCGGCACGAGGATCACCCCGCCGATGAACTGCCGGATCGTGCGGCCGCGGCTGATCCGGGCGATGAACATGCCCACGAAGGGCGTCCAGGAGATCCACCAGGCCCAGTAGAAGACCGTCCAGCCGCGCAGCCAGTCGCCGACCTTGTCCCCGCTGCTGGCCTCCGTCCGGCCGGCGAGCTGGGGCAGCTCGCCGATGAAGGTGCCGATGGAGGTCGGCAGCATGTTCAGGATGAGGATGGTCGGGCCGACCACGAACACGAAGACGGCCAGGATCAGCGCCAGCACCATGTTGATGTTGGACAGCATCTGGACGCCGCGGGCGATGCCGGAGACCGCCGACAGGACGAAGGCGACGGTCAGTACGGCGATGACGACGACCAGCAGGGTGGTGCTGACGCTGTCCATCCAGCCGAGCACCTTGATCCCGCTGCCGATCTGGAGCGCACCCAGCCCCAGGGAGGCGGCGGAGCCGAAGAGGGTGGCGAAGATGGCGAGGATGTCGATGACCTGCCCGCCCCAGCCACTGGCCCGGCGCTCGCCGATCAACGGGGTGAACACCGCGCTTATGGTCTGCCGCCTCCCCCGCCGGAAGCAGCTATACGCGATGGCCAGCCCCACGACCGCGTAGATCGCCCACGGGTGCAGGGTCCAGTGGAACAGGGTGGTGGCCAGCGCGGTGTCCATGGCCTGCGCGGCGTCCTCGGGGTCGGTGCCCGGGGGCGGGGAGCTGAAGTGCCCCAGCGGCTCGCTGACGCCGTAGAACATCAGACCGATGCCCATGCCTGCGCTGAACATCATCGCGACCCAGGACACCGTGCGGAACTCCGGCTCCTCCCCCTCCTTCCCCAGCGTGATCCGTCCGTACTTGCTCACGGCCAGCCAGATGGCGAAGACCACGAAGCCGGAGGCGGAGAGCACGAAGGCCCAGCCGCCGTTCTTGATGATCCAGTTCAGCATTGTCGTCGAGACGCCCTTGAGCGACTCGGTGGAGGTGGCGCCCCAGACGATGAAGGCGAGGGTGAGCAGCGCCGTGACGCCGAAGACCACGCGGTCGGTCTGCGGAGGGCCGGTGCGGTGTGGCGCGCCGGGGAGATCGGCTTCCACCGTCGCACCTCCCCCGCCGCCCGTGTCCTTGTCTGTTTCCGACACGTGTCGACCTTTCAATTGGCCAGTTCTTCCGTACCGTTACCCCCTACCACACGGTGGGACGCGTTCAGCAGCCCTTGAGCGGAGTCGCGGCCGTAAGGTGATATTCGGCCCGGCCGTCCAGCAGCAGGGGGACGAGGGCGCGCAGCGGCCGGCGCAGCGGCACCACGGCTCCGCCCTGTCCGGCCCGGTACGACGACACGCCGTGCAGGGCGAGTTCGTCCTTGATCTCGCCGTACTGCCGGGCGTCGAGTCGGTACGCGCACGGCGGGTCGGTCAGGACCTGCCCGGCGGCGGGCGGTTCGTTGTCGGCGCCGCCGAGGAAGACCGGTCCCCGGTCGGCGTAACCGGCCAGCCGGGCGCGGGCCGTGGCGGCCTCGATCCGGCTCCGGCGTTCCCCGATGTGTTCGAACAAGCCGTCCAGTCCGGCCCGTTGCGAGGTGACCCGGCGGCGGTTGTTCAGCGCCGGGTCGGCCTTCTCGGCGTCGGTCAGCGCGTCGACCCGGGTCTCCACGAGCAGCCCGATGGCGTTCTTCACCCCGGCGGTGTTGCGCAGGATGCGTTCCTGGCCGTCACCGGCCACCTGCTTGACCGGGTCGCCGGTTTCCGGGTCGGTCCAGATGCCGTAGACGCCGGTGCTGAAACCGGCGCCGGCGGCTTCCGGGCGGACGTACTTCTCGGACAGGACGGTGGATTCCCGGTGCACCGCGCGGGCGGTGTTGAGGTTGCGGGGCCACAGGGAGAGCAGGTCCTTCATGTAATAGGGCACGGTGGGACCGTATTCGTGCAGGTCGTAGACGATGTCCGGGCGGTAGTCGCGCTGGACCGCGGCCAGGGCCCGCGCCTCGGCGGTCTTCAGGGCGAGGTGGTCGCGGTTGATGTCCACCCCGGCGGAGTTGCCGCGGGTGTCGGCGGCCCGGCCGTCCGGGTTGGCGGTGGGTACGACCAGGACGCTCGTACGTTCCAGGAAGCGCCGGGTGGCCCGGTCCCCGGCGAAGGCGAGGTCGCGGACGGTGGACAGGCACGCCTCGCGCCCGGACGGCTCGTCGCCGTGCTGGGAACAGATCAGCAGCACGGAGTTGCCGCGCCGCACGCCGGCGGCGCTCTCGGGGGCCGGCGCGCCGATGCGTATGAGCTGCACCGGGCGGCCCTGAGCCGTCGTGCCGATCCGGTCCGTACGGACGCGGCCGCTCGCCCGGTCCACGGCGGTGAGGAAGGCCTGTTCCTCCGGCTGGGTGGTCCAGCGGGCGCCCTTGCTGGTCTCGAAGCCGGTGCGGGGCAGGTCCGGGCCGGCCGCTCCGGCGGGCGGCGAGGCCAGCAGGGTCGTGGTGAGCGCGGCGGCCAGCGCCCCGAAGGCGAGGCCGCGGGAGAGGGGTGTCACGAGGGGGTGCCTCCAGTGTCGGACGGTGGGGCGAACGGCGGAGGGGCGGGGCCGGATACGGGGGCCGGCTGTGCGTCAGGGGTACGGCGGGGGCCGGGCCGTGGCGGCCCGGCCCCCGCTCCCGTCAGCGCGCTCGCGGGATCCGGATCCGACTCGGCACGGAGGGTTCCACACCGGTCGGCGGCGCCGGCGCGACACGCGCCCGCCCGGTCCCCGCCGTGGCCGCGGCCAGCGCCTTGCCGCCGCCGACGACGGGCAGGCGGGCGGCGGTGCGGGCGAGGTCGAGGGTCAGCCGCGGAGTCGTGGACGGCGGGTCGATCAGACCGGCGTCCGTCCCGGCGATGATCAGGGCGAGCCGGTGCCCGGCGGGTACGACGTGGTCGCTCGCGGCCAGGTCGAGAGTGACCGTATAGCGCTTGCCGGGGGTCAGCGGGCGGCCCTTGCCCGGGTTCGCCCAGTTGCCCAGGTCGGCCCAGCCGCGGCTGAAGACGGTGTGGCCGACGTCGATCGTGTCGGCCTTCGTCTCCTTGAAGCAGGCGCTGTCACCGGTGGTGCTCGCGCCCCAGCAGGTGCGCTCGGCGAGGGTGGTGATGCCTTCGCCGTCGGCGCCGTAGTCGCGGATGGTGTCGGGCCCGAGGTCCACCAGGACGGCGGAGAGGTGGGCCGTGGAGGTGCTGGGGGTGGCGGTGACGGTCACCTTGCCGGAGCCGGACAGCCGCAGCGGCCTGGCCAGCGGTTCGGTGGTGAAACCGGCCTTGTCGGGGGTGGGCGTGTCGATCCGCGCGGCCCAGTCGGCCTCGTTCAGGCGCGGGTCGTCGGTGAAGGTCTCGGTGGCGCCGTGCGGCGCGGGCCGGGTGCCGAGTTCGCCGACGCCCGGGGCGCTCCCGCCACGCGGCCGTACGGTGGTGGCCGATGTGCCGGCCGGTGGCCAGACGCGGTCGGTGGTCCACCGGTCGGGGGCGCGCTCGATGTCGGCCATCGGCTCGTCGTCGATGCCGTTGTCATAGCCCATCAGGTAGTGGTCGAACCAGCGGTGCAGGGTGGCCACCCAGCCCCCGTCGCCGCCGCGCCGGAAGTCGAACGGGTCGACGTGACCGGTCTGGGAGAGCCAGATCTTGCGCTCGACGCCGTTGTCGGCGAGCGCGTCCCACCACTGCCCGAAGTGCTTGGTGCGGACGTTGAGGTCCTGCGTCCCGTGCACGACGAAGACGCTGGCGGTGACGTTCTCCGCGTCCTTGACGTAGTCCCGCTCGGTCCACAGCCGGGTCCAGTCACCGGTGCGCGGGGCGCCCTCGGCGAGCTTCTTCTGCACGGCGTCGCAGCGCAGGCGCGCCTCGGGGCTGTTGACGCGGTCGGCCAGCCGGTCGGGACCGGTGCCGTACAGCGGGGCGCCCTTGGCGAAGTAGTAGTCGTACCAGGAGGAGATGGCGGCGATGGGCACGATGGTCTTCAGGCCCTCGACGCCGGTCGCGGCGACACCGTTGGCGATGGTGCCGTCCCAGCTCTTGCCGATCATGCCGGTGTTCCCGTTCGACCAGCCCGCGGTGACGCGTCTGCCGCCCGTACGGGAGTCGTAGGCGCGCCCCCGGCCGTTGAGCCAGTCGACGACGGCGCGCGCCGACTGGATGTCGGAGCGTCCGCCGACGTCCACGCAGCCGTCCGAGCGGCTGGTGCCGGCCAGGTCGACCAGGACGGTCGCATAGCCGCGCGGCACGAAGTAGTTGTCGTAGAAGAGCGGGAACTGCACGGGCCGGCCGGCGCTGTCGTAGGTCTTCTTCTGGCTCTCGTTGCCCCGCCCGCAGCAGGAGTAGTACGGACTGGCGTCCATGATCACGGGTACCCGGCGGCCCTGCTGCGCGGGTTCTCGCGGCCGCACGATGTCGACGGCGACCCGGTCGCTCCGCCCGTCCGAGTCGCCGTCGATCCGCGTGTCCACCCAGACCGATTCGCGTATCGCGCGGTCGTAGGAGTACACGGGTCCGGACTCACCGGAGGCGGTCTGGGCGGCGGACGCCGGTCCGGTGAGCGTGGTCAACAGGGCGACGGCGACCGCCGCCACGAGCGCTTTCCAGGGGATGCGGGGGAACCGCGCGCTATGGGTCACGGGCGGACGGTAGCGCGGGGGAACTCCTGTGCGTAAGAGTGCGCGAGATGTGAGGGCAGGGGCGGAAGAGGTCTGCGGGGCCGCTGTGCCATGTGGTGACGGAAGTGGCCTGTGTCGTCCGGATGTCGGTCATGTGTCAGATGAGGCCATGGACATGACGGACGCGTTCCGAGTACATAGGGTCTGAAGAACTGAGGATCTGATGAGCCGAACTGGCTCACCTCCCCTACAAGCTGGAGGAATTCGTGCGTCACAGACTCATCGTTCCGGGTGCGGCCGCCCTCAGCCTGCTGCTGGCGATCCCGGCTTCCGCGGCCAGTTACACACCCGGCGCTCCGGGCGCGGGCGACTCCTACTACCCCGAGAGCGGCAACGGCGGGTATGACGTCTCCCACTACGACCTTCGGCTGAAGTACCAGCCGAAGACGGACCTGCTGGAGGGCACGGCGACGCTGCTCGCCAAGACCACGCAGGATCTGAGCCGCTTCAACCTCGACTTCGGCCTGAAGGTCAACGAGATACGCGTCAACGGCAAGAAGGCGTCCTTCGCCACCTCCGGCAAGCACGAGCTGGAGGTCACGCCGGCCACGCCGCTGCCGAAGGGCAAGGACATCAGCGTCGTCGTGCGCTACGCGGGCAAGCCGTCCGAGCTGAAGATCGACGGCTATTCCGCCTGGCACCGCACGCCCGACGGCGGGGTGATCGCGCAGGAGCCGGTCTCCGCCGTGTGGTGGTTCCCGAGCAACGACCACCCGACCGACAAGGCGACGTACGACATCTCGGTCTCGGTGCCGGACGGCAACCAGGCGCTCAGCAACGGCGTCCTGCTGTCGCAGTCCTCCAAGCTCGGCTGGACGCGGTACAACTGGCGCTCGGACAAGCCGCAGGCGACGTATCTGACCACGCTCGCCGTCGGCAAGTTCGACGTCACCAAGGACACCACGGCCAGTGGCCTGCCGGTGATCAACGCCGTCAGCAAGGACCTCGGGCCGTACGAGGGCTCGGCGCGCGCGAGCATCGAGCGCACCACCGAGGTCACGGAGTGGCTGGAGTCGGTCTACGGCCCGTACCCGTTCAACTCCGTCGGCGGCTACGTCCCGAACGTGAAGGCCGGGTACGCGCTGGAGACGCAGACCCGCCCGTTCTACGGCAAGGAGGCCTTCGCCAACGGCACCAACGTCTCCGTGGTGGTGCACGAGATCGCGCACCAGTGGTACGGCGACAGCGTCTCGGTCAAGGACTGGAAGGACATCTGGGTCAACGAGGGCTTCGCCCGCTACAGCCAGTGGCTGTGGTCGGAGAAGGAGGGCGAGGGCACCGGTCAGCAACTGGCCGACTACGTCTACGCCCAGCACCCGGCCGACGACCCGTTCTGGAAGGTCAAGCCGGGCGACCCGGGTCCGGACAACCAGTTCCACGGCGCCGTGTACGACCGGGGCGCACTCGCCCTCCAGGCCCTGCGCAACAAGGTCGGTGACCAGGCGTTCTTCGGGCTCCTGAAGTCCTGGCCCACCGACAGGAAATACGGCAACGCCTCGGTGCGGGACTTCGTGACGTACGCCGAGCGCAAGACCGGCAAGCCGCTCGCCGAGCTGTTCGACACCTGGCTCTTCCAGCCGGTCAAGCCCTCGGCCCAGGCGGCCGGGGCCACCCTCGGCGCCCGCTCGGCCGCCCCGGCCAAGGCACCGGCCCAGCCGAAGTCCTGGAAGTCCATCCAGGCCACGAACACCGTGCACGACCACGGTCACTGATACACACGGTGCCACGAAGGGGGCCGGTGCCGTACGCCGGTCCCCTTCTCCGGGGCGAAATCGACCGCCACGCAGCCCCCTTCCCTGCCGTCGGCGTGGCGTCCGGCACGACGGCATCCCGCGCCGGTCGGCCGCATGCGGCACGTAGCGGCCGGTAAGGGGCGACGGCCCCGGACACCACTTGCTTTCCTGGATAGCGGGGGTCCAGGATGCTGAGGTGACCGAGATTTCCGCCGATCCACGGGCCACGTCCGCGCGGCCCTCCCCCACCACCGCCGCTCCGCGCCCGGGACCGCTGCTCGCCGTGCTGCTGTCCGCGTGGTTCATGGCGCAGTTCGACTTCTTCGTCGTCAACGTCGCCGCCCCCTCGTTCGAGAAGGACCTCCACACCGGGCCCGCCGCCCTCGAACTGATCGTGGGGGGCTATGCCTTCGCGTACGCCAGCGGCATGATCACCGGCGGTCGGCTCGGTGACCTCTTCGGGCACCGGCGGACGTTCGTCATCGGGCTGCTCGCGTTCGCCGTCACCTCCCTGCTGTGCGGCATCGCCGTGAACCCGGCCCAACTGGTCGGCGCCCGGCTGTTGCAGGGCTTCGCCGGGGCCGTGATGGTGCCGCAGGTGCTCGCCACGATCACGGCCACGTTCCCGGCGCACGCGCGGGGCCGGGCGATGGCCTGGTACGGCGTCGCCGGCGGTACGGCCTCGGTCGCCGGGCAGGTGCTCGGCGGGCTGATGCTGGACGCCGACATCCTCGGGCTCGGCTGGCGGATCCTGTTCCTGATCAACGTGCCGATCGGCGTGGTCGCGGCCCTGCTGTCGCTGCGCTTCCTGCCCTCGGTGCGCTCCGGCCACCGGGCCCGGCTGGACCTGCCCGGCGCGGGCGGCGTGGCACTGACGCTGGGCCTGGTGCTCGTACCGCTCGCCATGGGGCGGACCGCCGGCTGGCCGGCCTGGACCTGGCTCTGCCTGGCCGCCTCCGTGCCGGTGGGCGCGGCCACGGTGCTCTGGCAGCGGAGCCTGGCCGCCCGCGGCGGCGATCCGGTGCTCGACCTCGCACTGTTCCGCGAAGGGTCCTACCTCGCCGGCATGGTGACGGGGGCGGCCTTCATGGCGTACTGGGCGAGTGTGATGTTCACGCTGACGCTGCTGCTCCAGGGCGGTTTCGGGCTGGGCCCGTTGCAGGCCGGGCTGGCCTTCGCGCCGACCGGTGTGTGCTACGCGGGCTTCGCGCTGCTGAGCCGCCCGCTGGTCCAGCGCTTCGGCCTGCGCGTCCTGCAACTGGGCAGCATCGTCACGGTGATCGGTCTGACGGCGGTCGCCCTCGTGCTCCACTTCCGGCCGGACCGCGGGGCGCTGCCCTGGATCATCGTCACCATGGCGGTGGCCGGGGTGGGCAACGGGCTGACGTTCCCGCAGCTCATCGGTGCCTCGCTGGTGCGGGTGCCCGCTCAGCGGGCCGGGGTCGGCGCCGGGGTGCTCACCACCGCCCAGCAGTTCGGCGGCGCGGCCGGTGTCGCGGTCATCGGCGGGGCCTTCTTCGCCCTGGCCGGCGACGGGCCGAGCGCCGCCGGGTACGCGCGTGCCGCCCTGTGGACCACCGTCGTCTCGGTCGCGCTGACCTGTGTGGTCACGGTGCTGACGACGGTCATCCGGCGCGCGGCCGACCGTACCGCGCGGGCCGAGCGCGAGAAGGAGACGGCGGGTACGGACTGAAGCGCGCCCGGCGGGCACGGACGCGGCGCAGGGCGGCCGCGCGGCTCCTCAGGCCGCGCGGCTCCGCACGGAGGCCCGCGGCCGCCCTGCGCCGGCTGTCACGGCCGTACGGTCACCCCTGGTCGAGCGGGCTCCGGCCGAGCGCCGCGGCGCGTTCCCGTTCGGCCTCGATCCGGCTCACCCGGCCGCGGACCGCGAACCAGCCCACGACCAGCGCGGCGCCGATGACCGGCACCAGCATCACGGTCTGCTGCCCCACGCCCTCACTGTCGAAGGCCATCAGGACGACGACGCCGAGCAGGAAGACGATGGTCGCGATATCGGTGACGGGAGTACCCGGCAACCGGAAGCGGGGCCGGTCGACCAGGCCCTCGCGGGAGCGCCGGACGAAGACCATGTGACAGACCATGATCGTGCACCAGGTGCTGATGATGCCGAGCGCCGCGATGTTCAGCACGATCTCGAACGCCTTGCCCGGCACGAGGTAGTTGAGACCGACGCCCAGGACACACACCGCTGAGGTGAGCATGATGCCGCCGTACGGCACCTGGTTGCGGTTCATCAGGGCGGCGAACTTCGGTGCCGAGCCCGCCATCGACATCGAGCGCAGGATGCGGCCGGTCGAGTACAGGCCGGAGTTGAGGCTGGACATGGCCGCGGTGAGCACCACGAGGTTCATCACGTCCCCCGCGGCGGGCACGCCCACGTTGGAGAGCACGGTCACGAAGGGGCTCTCGGAGCCGGTGTACTTGTTCCACGGCAGCAGCAGCGCGAGCAGGATCACCGAGCCGACGTAGAAGACACCGACCCGCCACATGATCGAGTTCACGGCCTTGGGTACGACCTTCTCCGGTTCGCTGGTCTCGCCCGCGGTGACGCCGACCAGCTCGACGGCGGAGTAGGCGAAGACGACGCCCTGGAGCACGATCACCACGGGCAGCAGCCCGCTCGGGAAGAAGCCGCCGTTGTCGGTGATCAGGTCGAGGCCGGGGGTGCTGCCGCCCACCGGGTGCTGGGTGGCCAGCAGGAAGATCCCGATGAACATGAAGACGACCAGGGCCGCGACCTTGATGATCGCGAACCAGAACTCCATCTCACCGAAGATCTTCACCGAGATGAGGTTGATGGCCAGCACCACCGCGAGCGCGATCAGTGCCATGGCCCACTGCGGGACGGCGGTGAACAGGCTCCAGTAGTGGGTGTAGAGGGCGATCGCGGTGATGTCGGCGATTCCGGTCGTGGACCAGTTGACGACGTACATCCAGCCCGCGACGTACGCGCCCTTCTCCCCCAGGAACTCCCGTGCGTACGAGACGAAGGAGCCCGAGGAGGGGCGGTGCAGCACCAGTTCGCCCAGGGCCCGGACGACGAAGAACGCGAACAGCCCGCAGACCGCGTACGCGACGGCGAGCGCGGGCCCGGCGGAGGCGAGCCGGCCGCCGGCGCCCAGGAACAGGCCGGTGCCGATCGCCCCGCCGATCGCGATCATGTTGATGTGCCGGCCCTTGAGGCCCTTGCTGTATCCGGCGTCTCCCGCGTCCTGGGCGGTCGAGGCCTTCCCCCCGTCCGGTGGCCTGTGGGCGTCTTCCTGGACGGTTTCCGTGCTCACAGCTTGTTCATCTCGCTTTCGGGCAGGCGATGGAGCCGTCGCCGGCCCCATGGGTCACGGGAGTCCGGCCGACGGCACACCTTCCCCCAGAGCCGCCCCCTCGTCTGTGTGCTGGATCACAGCGTGTATGAGCCATCAATAATCCGTCCGGTTATGCCCTGAATGGCGTGTCAGGGCCATGCTCAAGAGCCCTGCATTTCGCCACGCTCCGGTCATCACCCCTCACGCAAAAGCGCGCCGCACACATCGCGTTCCGGTCGCCGGTGGCCGGAAATCGCCGTCACTTCAACCGCTCGGCCGCCGGGGCGACGCGGCAGTGGCAGGGCCCGGGCCGCGCGCCCGCTCCCGCTGCGCGCCGGAAGGTTTCACAGGGCTGGTGAGACAGCAATACTGTTGAACACGGACCGCGCCATGGGACGCGGCGGGCGCGGGGGGCGCGGCACGCGCGCGGACGCAGCGAGGGAAGTGAGGCGCGGGATGGCCACCGGGACCGGGGAAGAACCGACGCTCACCGTCGACGAGTTGGCCGCCCGCGCGGGCGTGACCGTGCGCACCGTCCGTTTCTACAGCACCCGGGGGCTGCTGCCGCCGCCCGCGATCGGCCCGCGCCGCGTCGGCCGGTACGGCGCCGCCCACCTGTCCCGGCTCGCGCTGATCGAGGAACTCCAGCACCACGGCATGACACTGGCCGCCATCGAGCGCTACCTCGCCCGGCTGCCCGACGACCTCAGCGCCCACGACCTCGCCATCCATCGCGCGCTGGTCGCCGCCTGGTCGCCGGACTCCGCCGAGGAGGCGACCCGGGCCCACCTGGAACGCCGGGCGGGCCGGGCGCTGAGCGAGGACGACATCGACCGGCTGGCGGCGATGGACGTCCTGGAGCGCACCGAGGACCCCGACGCGTTCCGGGTCGACCCGGCCGTCCTCCACCTGGGCATCCGGCTGCTGGACGTACCGGTCACGCTGGAGACGCTGCTCGCCGCCCGTACCGTCGTCCAGGAACACACCCGCTCGGCGGCGCGCGAGCTGACCCGGCTCTTCCACGACGAGGTGTGGGGCCCCTACCGCGAACGCGAGTCGGACCCCGAACAGGTGGAGTCGATGAAGTCACTCTCCGCCCACATGCAGCCGATGGTGGTACAGGCCCTGGTGACGGCCTTCCAACGGTCCATGCGCGAGGAACTACGGGCGACTTACGCCACGGAGTGAGCGCCCGCCCGGCGGACGTGCCCTGGGTGCCGGTCCCTGTGTGCGGCCGGTGGTGCGGCACAGCCCGGCGAGCGAGGTGAGGCCGTGGGGGTGGGGGCAGCGTTTCCGGGGCCGGGGCGGTGGACATGCCCGCCCGTCAGGAGAGCCACTTGCGGTGGTTCAGGAGCGGTCACAGTGGCGGAGCGGTAGGCGGGTCAGCGCGGTCGCCCCGGCCAATGCCGAGGATGGTCGGAGCCGGTGCCCGGCCCCGGTCGGGACCGGCGCGGAGCGGCGGACGGGGCGGGGCCTCCACCGGATTGCGAGGGCTCGGGCGGATCGAGGCCGTGCCGGCCGGGTCCCGTAGCCCGAGCCGAGCCGGCCTCTTGGTCTGTGCGGGCCGGGCCCGTAGCCCCCTGCCGGGCCGCACCGGGTCCCGTAGCCCCTGGCAGGCCGGACCGGGCCCGGTAACCGTACGGGCCGGACCGGTTCCCGTGCGGGCCGGTCTGAGTCCCGTGCGGCGTGGTGCTCGTACGGCACTGACCGGCGGCGTACGGCGCGGTCCCACGGGCGGCAGTCACCAGCGGCGTACGCCCCGATGCCCCGGACAGCACTGACCGGCGGCGTACGGCATGGTGCGGGCCGGTCCCGGCAGGCCGGTCCGCACCGTCCGTGCGTCACCCGTCGCCGAACTTCTCCCCCTTCTCCGCCTTCTCCACCAGCAGGGCGGGGGGCGTGAACCGCTCGCCGTACGCTGCCTGGAGTTCGCGGGCGCGCGTGACGAAGCCGGGCAGGCCGCCCTCGTAGCCGTTGATGTACTGGATGACGCCGCCGGTCCAGCCGGGGAAGCCGATGCCCAGGATGGAGCCGATGTTGGCGTCCGCGACGGAGGTCAGCACGCCCTCCTCGAAGCAGCGGACCGTGTCCAGTGCCTCGGCGAACAGCATCCGCTCCTGCATGTCCCGGAAGGGGATCGCGGCGTCCGTCTTGGTGAAGTGCTCGCGCAGGCCCGGCCACAGGCCGGCCCGCTTGCCGTCCTCGCCGTAGTCGTAGAAGCCCCCGCCGCCGCTGCGTCCCGGCCGGCCGAACTCGTCCACCATGCGGTCGATGACGGTGTCGGCCGGGTGCCGCCGCCAGGTGCCGCCGGCGGCCTCGACCGCCCGCCGCGTCTCGTCGCGGATCTTGCGCGGGAGGGTGAGGGTCAGCTCGTCCATCAGGGAGAGCACCTTGGCCGGGTAGCCGGCCTGGGCCGCGGCCTGTTCCACGGAAGCGGGCTCGATGCCTTCGCCGACCATCGCCACGCCCTCGTTGATGAAGTGGCCGATCACGCGGGAGGTGAAGAAGCCGCGCGAGTCGTTGACGACGATGGGGGTCTTGCGGATCTGGCGTACCAGGTCGAAGGCGCGGGCCAGCGCCGCGTCGCCGGTCCGCTCGCCCTTGATGATCTCCACCAGCGGCATCTTGTCGACGGGTGAGAAGAAGTGCAGGCCGATGAAGTCGGCCGCCCGCTCGACACCTCCGGCGAGGTCCGTGATGGGCAGTGTGGAGGTGTTGGAGCACAGCAGCGCGTCGGGGGCGACGATGTGCTGGATCTCCTGGAACACCTTGTGCTTGAGGGAGGTGTCCTCGAAGACCGCCTCGATGACGGCGTCGCAGCCGGCCAGGTCCCGCGGGTCGGCGGTGGGCGTGATGCGGGCCAGCAGCTCGTCCCGCTTGGCCTCCGTCGTCCGGCCGCGGCTGAGCGCCTTGGCGAGCAGGCCCTCCGAATACGCCTTGCCCTTCCGCGCCGCCTCCGGGGAGACGTCCTTGAGGACGACCTCGATGCCGGCCTTGGCGCAGGAGTACGCGATGCCGGCGCCCATCATGCCGGCGCCGAGGACGGCGACCTTCTCGACCGTGCGCGGCGCGATCTCCGGGGGGCGGTTGGCGCCGGAGTTGACGGCCTGGAGGTCGAAGAAGAACGCCTGGATCATGTTCTTGGAGGTCTGGCCGGTGACCAGCTCGACGAAGTAGCGCGCCTCGATGGTCTGCGCGGTCTCGAAGTCGACCTGGGAGCCCTCGACGGCCGCCGCGAGGATGTTGCGCGGGGCCGGATACGGGGCGCCGTTGAGCTGCTTCTTCAGGTTGGCCGGGAAGGCGGGGAGGTTGGCGGCGAACTTCGGGTGCGCCGGCGTGCCGCCGGGGATCTTGTAGCCCTTGACGTCCCAGGGCTGCTGCGACTCGGGGTGCGCGTCGATGAACGCGCGCGCCTTTTCGAGCAGTTCCCCAGGGGTGGCCGCGACGTCGTGGATCAGGCCGTTCTCCAGGGCGCGCGTGGCGTTGTACTGGGTGCCCTGGAGCAGCACCTTCAGCAGCGCGTCGGCGATGCCGAGCAGCCGGACCGTGCGGACGACGCCGCCGGCCGCCGGGAGCAGGCCGAGGGTGACCTCGGGCAGGCCGATCTTTGTGGCGCGGGCGTCGAGGGCGACGCGGTGGTGGCAGGCGAGCGCGATCTCGTATCCGCCGCCGAGGGCCGCGCCGTTGATGGCGGCGACCACGGGCTTGCCGAGGGTCTCGATGCGGCGCAGGTCGCGCTTGATGCCCTGGCCGGTCTCGAACGCCCGCTCGGCGTGCTCGGGGGTGACGGCGATCAGGTCGCGCAGGTCGCCGCCGGCGAAGAAGGTCTTCTTGGCGGAGGTGAGGATGACGCCGCGTACGGTGTCCCGCTCGGCCTCCAGGCGATCGGCGACGGCCGTCAGCGAGGACTTGAAGGCCGCGTTCATCGTGTTGGCCGACTGGTCCGGGTCGTCGAGGACGAGGGTGACGACGCCGGTCTCGTCCTGTTCCCAGCGGATGGTGGTGGATTCACTCATGGTGCGTTCTCCGTAGTGGGTGGGGACGAGGTCAGAGGCGCTCGATGACGGTGGCGATGCCCATGCCGCCGCCGACGCAGAGGGTGGCCAGGCCGTAGCGCTTGTCCTGGCGCTCCAGTTCGTCGACGAGGGTGCCGAGGAGCATCGCGCCGGTGGCGCCGAGGGGGTGGCCCATGGCGATGGCGCCACCGTTGACGTTGACCTTGTCCAGGCTCAGGCCCAGGTCCGCCACGAAGCGCAGCACGACGGCGGCGAACGCCTCGTTGATCTCCACGAGGTCGATGTCGTCGATGGTGAGCCCGGCCTTGGCCAGGGCCTTGCGGGAGGCGGGCGCGGGCCCGGTGAGCATGATCGTGGGCTCCGAGCCGGAGACCGCGGCGGAGACGATGCGGGCGCGCGGGGTGAGGCCGTAGCGCTCTCCGACCGCGCGGGAGCCGATGGCGACCAGCGCCGCGCCGTCCACGATGCCGGAGGCGTTGCCCGCGTGGTGGACGTGGTCGATCTTCTCGATCCAGTGGTACTTCTGCAGGGCCACCGCGTCGAAACCGCCCATGTCGCCGATGCCGGCGAAGGACGGCTTCAGGCCGGCCAGCGAGTCGGCGGTGGTGCCGGGACGCATGTGTTCGTCGTGGTCGAGGACGACGAGGCCGTTGCGGTCGGTGACGGGCACGACGGAGCGCGCGAAGCGGCCGTCCTTCCAGGCCGCGGCGGCGCGCTCCTGGGACAGCGCGGCGTACTCGTCGACATCGCGGCGGGAGTAGCCCTCGATGGTGGCGATGAGGTCGGCGCCGATGCCCTGCGGGACGAAGCCGGAGTCGAAGTTGGTCATCGGGTCGGCGAACCAGGCGCCGCCGTCGGAGCCCATCGGGACCCGCGACATCGACTCGACACCGCCCGCGAGCACCAGGTCCTCCCAGCCGGAACGGACCTTGGCAGCGGCCATGTTGACCGCTTCGAGGCCGGAGGCACAGAAGCGGTTCTCCTGGACGCCCGCGACGGTGTCGGGCAGCCCGGCGGCGATCGCCGCGATCCGGGCGATGTCCGAGCCCTGGTCGCCGACCGGTCCGACGACGCCGAGCACGATGTCGTCGACGGCGGCCGGGTCGAGGTCGGGGAAGCGGCCGCGCACCTCGTGGATGAGGCCGACGACGAGGTCGATCGGCTTGGTGCCGTGCAGCGCGCCGTTGGCCTTGCCACGGCCGCGCGGGGTGCGGATCGCGTCGTATACGTACGCTTCGGAAGTCACGGTGAGCAGCCTTTCCGGCTCTTGTTTCGGGAGCGGCGGGAGCGATGGGGTGAGGGGCGGGAGGGCGCGGGGCACGGAGAGCGCCGGGCCCGGTGCGGGCCGGTCAGTCGAGGAGGGAGCGGCCGATGATCTCCTTCATGATCTCGGTGGTGCCTCCGTAGATGGTCTGGATGCGGCCGTCGACGAAGGCCCGGGCGACCGGGTATTCGCTCATGTAGCCGTACCCGCCGTGCAGTTGCAGACAGCGGTCGGCGACGCGCTTCTGGAGTTCGGTGGCCCACCACTTGGCCATCGAGGCATGCACGGCGGCGAGCTTCCCGTCGGAGTGGTCCACGATGCAGCGGTCGAGGAACGCGCGGGTGACGGCGCACTCGGTGGCCATCTCGGCCATCTCGAAGCGGATGTGCTGGAGCTTGGCGAGCGGCCGGCCGAACGCCTCACGCTCCTTCACATAGCGTGTGGTGATCTCCAGCAGATGTTCGGCGGCGGCGATCCCGGCGACCGCGATGCCCATCCGTTCCTGCGCGAGGTTGGTCATCAGGTGGACGAACGCGCCGTTCAGCTCGCCGAGGAGATTCTCCTTGGGCACCCGTACGTCGGAGAAGAACAGCTCGGCGGTGTCCTGCGCCTTCTGGCCGATCTTGTCCAGGTTGCGGCCGCGCTCGAAGCCCGCCGCGCCGCGCTCGACGACCAGCAGGCTCAGGCCGTGCGCACCACCCTCGGGGGTGGTCCTGGCGACGACGATGACCAGGTCGGCGAGGATGCCGTTGGAGATGAACGTCTTGGAGCCGTTCAGCAGCCAGTGGTCGCCGCGGTCCTCGGCGGTGGTGCGGATGCCCTGGAGGTCGGAGCCGGCGCCCGGCTCCGTCATGGCGATGGCGGTGATGGTCTCGCCGCTGCAGAAGCCGGGCAGCCAGCGGCGCTTCTGCTCCTCGGTGGCGAGCTGGGTCAGATACGGGCCGACGATGTCGTTGTGCAGGCCGACGGCGAGCCCGGCGGCGCCGGCCCGGGTGAACTCCTCGGCCAGCACGGCGGCGTAGCGGAAGTCGGTGTTGCCGCCGCCTCCGTACTCCTCGGGGACGGCCAGGCCCAGCAGGCCCTGCTTGCCCGCCGCGCGCCAGGCGTCGCGGCTGACGATGCCGTCCTTCTCCCACTGGTCGTAGTGCGGCAGGACCTCCCGGTCGAGGAAGGTCCGGACGGTGCGGCGGAAGGCGTCGTGGTCCTCGGTGAAGATCTGGCGCTCTGGCTGCGCGGTCATCGCGTGGGGCCTCCTCGGGGCCGGCGGTGGGTCAGCGGGGTGGTGGCCATCAGCCGTCCGATCTCCGGGGCGGGGAACCGGTGTCCGCGGCCCGGGTGCCGTCGGGCCAGGCCGCGCCGGGGCCGCCGGCGGGCGCCGGGTCGCGGCGGTCGGTGAGCGTCGGGACGTCCCAGTCGCGGGCCACCTCGACCGTGTCGGCGCCGGGCTGGGCCGGCGGCCGGCGGATCGCGCCGGGGGTGGCGGAGAAGCGCGGGGCCGGTGCGGGCTGGGTGATGCCGCCGTGGTCGGCGAAGGTGCCGCGGGCGGCGAGATGCGGGTGGGCGGGCGCCTCGCGCAGGGAGAGCACCGGCGCCACGCAGGCGTCGGACGCCTCGAAGACGGCCGTCCACTGTGCGCGCGTACGGGTCTTGAAGCGGGCGGCGACGGCGGCCCGCAGGTCCTCCCAGGCGGCCGGGTCCTCGCGGGCGGGTGCCTCGTCCTCGATGCCGAGCAGGTGGATGAACTCGGCGTAGAAGCGCTGCTCCAGCGCGCCGACCGCCATGTGGCCGCCGTCGGCGGTCTCGTACGTGCCGTAGAACGGCGCGCCGCCGTCGAGGAGGTTGGCGCCACGGCGGTCCTGCCAGCCGCCCGCGGCGAGCATGGCGTGGATCATCGCGGTGAGGTGGGCCGTGCCGTCGACGATGGCCGCGTCCACGACCTGGCCGCGGCCGCCTTCGGTGTGGGCGTGGCGGAGCGCGGCCAGGATGCCGACGACCAGGTAGAGGGAGCCGCCCGCGTAGTCGCCGAGGAGGTTGGCGGGGGCCACCGGCGGACCGTCGGGCGGGCCGGTCATGCCGAGCGCGCCGGTGACGGCGATGTAGCCGATGTCGTGTCCGGCGGTGCCGGCCAGTGGCCCCTGTTGGCCCCAGCCGGTCATCCGGCCGTACACCAGGCGTGGGTTGCGCACCAGGCAGACGTCCGGGCCGACGCCGAGGCGCTCGGCGACGCCGGGGCGGTATCCCTCGATCAGGACGTCGGCGCGCTCCACGAGGTCCAGCACCCGGCCGGGGCCCGCGGCGGTCTTCAGGTCCACCAGCACGGAGCGTTTGTTGCGGTTGGTGATGTCGTACGCCGGGTCGACGCCGAGGCCGGAGCCGCCGGGCCGGTCGACGCGCACCACATCGGCGCCGAGGTCGGCCAGGAGCATCGCGGCGAACGGGCCGGGGCCGATGCCGGCCAGCTCCACCACGCGCACCCCGCTCAGCGGGCCGTTCCCTGTCCCTGCCATCGGGCCCCCTGAGCTCCGCAGCACTGTGACACTACTGATGTAACACTCGCGATGTTAAGAACGTGTTCCACTTTCCACAAGCCCCCACGGCACCGGACCGGTACGGAAAAGGCCCGTGGCGGCGGTGGTCAACTCCCACCGCCGCCACGGGCCTTCACGCGTCACTTCACCAGCGGCGCGCTCCCCCGTCGGAGCAGGCGATGGGCCCGTACGCGGATATGGACCGGCGCGCCGCCGCGCCGCTGCCCGGGACCACGGCGGCACATCCCCACGCCGCCCCGCCCACCACGGCCACACCCACCGTGCTCACCACCGGGCCCACCCCCTTCCGCACCGGACCGGCCGTCCGCCGTTCACCGTGAGAACCACGCTAGCGGCAAGCACTGACAACGGCCCGCACGCCGATCTTGGATGGACAATGGCCGGATGCCGTACACGCACCTCGCATCACCATTGTTCGACATCAGCCACGGCCAGGGCCTCCGCCAGTTCGCCGAACTGGCCCTCGCACTGCTCCTGTCCTCCCTCATCGGGCTGGAGCGGCAGGTACAGCAGAAGAGCGCGGGGCTGCGTACCCACACCCTCGTCGGCGTGGGCAGCGCGCTGTTCATGGAGGTCTCGGTCCACGGCTTCTACGCGCTGCTGGGCACGGACGGGGTCGCGCTGGACCCGTCCCGCGTGGCCGCGCAGATCGTCTCGGGCATCGGCTTCATCGGCGGCGGCCTGATCTTCGTGAAGAAGGACGCGGTACGGGGCCTGACGACCGCCGCGACGATCTGGCTGACCTGTGCCATCGGCATGGCCTGCGGCGGCGGCCTGCCCCTGCTCGCCGTGGGCGCGACCCTCGTCCACTTCCTCGTCGTCCGCGGGTTCCCGAAGCTGTTCTCGGGGCGGCGGCGCACGCCGCTCGTCGAGCGCGTCGAACTGCGCCTGAGCTACCGTGCGCAGCACGGTCTGCTGGGCCGGATGCTGGAGATGTGCACCAGCAGCGGCTTCCAGGTGACCGACGTCCAGGTGGAGACCGGCTCGGACGACCAGGTGCCGGCCGAGGTGCTGCTGCGGCTGGAGGGCACCGGCTCGGCCCACCCGCTCGTGGAACAGCTCGCGGAGCTGGCCGGCGTGCGCGGGGTGTCCCTGGGGCGGGAGTCGGACCGTACGGAGTGACGGGCGGGACCGTGTGGGCCACCGGCCCGTACAGAGCGACACGGCCCCACCGGGGCAGACGGGAACGGGGAGGCGGCGTGGTGAGCACGGATTGGCAGGAGTCCGGCCCGGGGGTGCTCCGGCTGCCCTCCGGACGATTGGTCCGGGGGCGCGGTCTGCGCCGCCCGCTGCCGCCGGGCCCGGTACCGGACTTCGCCGTGTACCTGCTCGGCAAGCAGCCGCCCGAGGTGCCCTGGGAGGCCCGCTGGCTGCGCTGGCCGGACTTCCGGCTGCCGCGCGACCGGGCACAGGCGCGTGAACTCCTCGGCGAGGCATGGGAACGCGCGAAGACGGAGCGTGTCGAGATCGCCTGCGGGGGCGGCCGCGGCCGGACCGGCACGGCTCTGGCCTGCCTTGCCGTCCTGGACGGGGTACCGGCCGGGCAGGCGGTGGACTTCGTACGCGGCGGCTACGACCACCGGGCCGTCGAAACGCCCTGGCAGCGGCGCTACGTACGGCGCTTCGGGCCCTGACCGCCAGGCGGCACCAGGTGGTCCCCCACCGTCTCAGGGGCCAGCAGGCGGGCGAGCCGGACCGGTACGTCGCCGCCCACCAGGACGATGACGACCAGGGTCAGCCCGAAGGTGAGGACGGCCAGCGCCCGGCCCAGTGACATGCCCTCGGCGAGCCGGGCGCCGAGCATCGGGGCGACCGCCCCGCCGAGCGCGCCGACGTTGTAGACGAACCCGAGCGACGCGGCACGGGCCGCCGTCGGGAAGTGCCCCGCGAGGTACTTGGGCAGGATGCCCGAGATGCCCTGGCCGAGGGCGAGCAGCGCGAAGAGCAGGACGCCCAGGGCGATCAGGCTGTCCTGGACGGCGAACACCGGGAAGACGAACACCAGCGAGGCCAGCAGCGTCCCGGCGTACGCGCGGCGGGTGCCGAACCGGTCGCCCACGAAGCCGGCCAGCCAGCAGCCCGCCATCGTGCCGAACCCGGCGTAGAACATCACGTCCGCGACCTGCGCGGGCGCGTACCCCAGCTCGGTCTTGAGATAGGTGGGCAGCAGCGCCTGGACGGGCCAACTGTAGAGAAACGCGCAGAACACCGTGACCGTCAGGGACACGTACAGCACCCAGCCGCGCCGACCGCCGAGCTGGACGGCGAACGCGGTCAGGCAGAGCCCGGCCAACGCCGCCAGCCAGGGGGTGTGTCCCGTACCGGCCGGGGTGAAGACGCAGAAGAGGGCGACCGACGCGACGGCCGCGAGCAGGAAGTTGAGCTGCCGCCGGGCACACCCGGCGAACAGCGGGCGGAAGGGGTTGGGGCGCGCCCCGGCCGCGCCCACCTCGGCGCTCCAGTCGTCCGCCTCCGGAAGCGACCTGCGGACCCAGAGCGCGACCAGCACGGGCAGCACCCCGATCCAGAACATCCAGCGCCAGCCCCAGTTCGGCACGACCCATTGGTAGAGCTGGGCGGCGAGAACCGTTCCGCCTGCGTAGCCGGATATGAGGAAGCCGGAGGCCCGGTTGCGCAAGGAGGCGGGCCAGCTCTCCAGTACGTAGGTGGCGCTGGCGCTGTACTCCCCCGCCATGCCCATGCCGATGACCAGCCGGGCGGCGAACAGGCTGGTGTAGTTCCAGGCGAAGCCGCAGGCGAAGGTACCCAGCGAGTACAGGAGGATGCTGGCGATCATCGCGGCCTTGCGCCCGTACCGGTCCCCCATCGCGCCGAGGAGCGCCCCGCCGAGCCAGCGGGTGATGAACGCGCCGGACACCAGGGAGGCCGCGCCGGCCGTGCTCAGGCCGAACGTGTCGGCGATCTCGGTCAGGACGAGGGTGATCAGGACGAAGTCGAAGCCGTCCAGGAGGTAGCCCACCCAGGCGGCGAACATCGACTTCCACTGTCGGGGCGTGACCTGCCGGTACCAGGGCGCGCGCCGTTCCCGGCGGCCGGGGGCCGTCGTGGGGCGCGCCCTCACAGCAGTCCGGCTTCCTCCAGGCACCGCCGGACCGTGCCGACCGCGGCCTCGTCCAGCGGGAGCTGCGGCGGCGCGGTGGCCGGGCAGTCGATGACGCCCTGGAGGTGCAGGGCCGCCTTGAAGGCTCCCAGCGCGGAGGAGCCGCGGCCCATCACCGCCGGGTCACCCGCGTCGGTGAGGGCGAAGAGGGCGGCGAGCCGGTCCTGTTCGGCGGCGGCCTCGCGCCAGCGGCCCGCCGCGGCGTGCTCGTAGAGGCGTACGTAGCCGTGCGGGTCGATGTTGCCGAGGCCGGGGACGACGCCGTGGGCGCCCGCCAGCAGGGCGCCGTCCACGGTCAGTTCCGACCCGGTGAGCACGGAGAAGTCCGGTGCCTGCGCGCGCACCCGCACCAGGAGGCGCCGCAGCGTCCCGTCCTCGCCGCTGCTGTCCTTCAGCCCGGCCAGCACCCCGTCCCGGGCGAGCGCCACCACCGTGTCGGTGGGCAGTTTGGTGTGCACGGCCATCGGGATGTCGTACGCGAACAGCGGCAGCCCGGCGCCGTCGCGCACGCGCCGGAAGTGGTCGGCGATCTCGGCGGGGTGGGTGCGGGTGTAGAAGGGCGCGGTGGTCACGATCGCGTCGGCGCCCAGGTCCCGGGCCTGGCGGGCGTGTTCGAGTACGCGGGGCGTGGTCATGTCGATGGCCCCGGCGAGTACGGGCAGCCGCCCGCCGGCCACCTCGGCCACCGTCTCGACGACGGTGCGGCGCTGCGCGTCGGTCAGATGGGCGGCCTCGCCGCTGGAGCCGAGGACGAACAGTCCGCTCACCCCGGCCCCGGTGAGCCGGACGGCGAGCGCGGCCAGCGAGCGGGTGTCGATCCGGCCGTCCGGGGTCAGCGGGGTGCACAGCGGCGGGACGACTCCGGTGAGCGGCGCGGGGAGGGGCGCCGGGGCCGACGCGGGGAGCGGCGCGGAAGGAAGCATCGGGGACCAGCTTTCTGCTCGTGCCGTGTGCCGTACGGGACCGGCGTGTCACGTCCGGCCCGCCGCACCCGTCCGGCCGGGCCGTGCCACCGGGTACGAGCCTCCGCCGGACGCGGCCCTTCCGGGTGCGCCCTTTCGGACGCGGCCGTTCCGAGTGTGCCTCCGGACGCGGCCCTTCCGGGCGCGGGTCTGCCGTCGTGGGCGGGCAGGTCACGGCTCTCCGTCGGCGCGGGCACCCGCATTCCGGACGTCGGACGTCCCATGTTGGCGGACGTGCCGGTGAATGTGGACCAGCCGCCCAGGCGTGTCAAGACCACGTGTCGAGCCCCGCTGTTGACGGAAGGCCGGCCGCTGCCTAGCGTGGCGCCGCACCGGCCGGCGCCACGGCCGGGGAACCGATGCGGAGGCAGGCGTGAGCGCACGGCAGGACACCGCTGCACGACCCCACGACCTGGTGCTGTTCGGCGCCACCGGGTTCGTGGGGCGGCTGACCGCCGCGTACCTGGCCAGGAACGCCCCTGAGGGCTGCCGCTGGGCGCTGGCCGGCCGCGACCGCGCGAAGCTCGCCCGGCTGCGGGACCACCTGGCGGAGACGCATCCGGCCTGCGCCGACCTTCCGCTGCTGTGTGCCGACACCGAGGACCCCGGCTCGCTGCGCACGCTCGCCGCGAGCACCCGCGTACTCGCCACGACCGTCGGCCCGTACCTCACCTACGGGGACGCGCTGGTCGCCGCCTGCGCCGAGGCCGGTACGGACTACGCCGACCTGACCGGCGAGGCCGAGTTCGTCGACCGGACCTACGTGCGCTACGACGCGGCGGCGCGCGCGTCGGGCGCCCGCCTGGTGCACGCCTGCGGCTTCGACTGCGTACCGCCGGACCTCGGCGTGCGTTTCACCGTCGGCCGGTTGCCGTCCGGTGTGCCCCTGCGCATCGACGGCTTCGTACGGACCAACGGCCTCATCTCGGGCGGCACGTTGGCCTCCGCGCTGACGGCGGCCTCGCGCCCGCTGGGCATGGCGCGCGCCGCCCGCGACCGGCAGCGGCTGGAGGCGCGGCCGGCGGGCCGTACGGTACGGGCCCCGCTCGGGAAGCCGTACCGCAACGGCGCCGTACGGGCCTGGGCCGTCCCGCTGCCGACACTCGATCCCCAGGTGGTCGCGCGCTCGGCGGCCGGACTGGAGGAGTACGGGCCCGACTTCCGGTACCGCCACTTCGCCGCCGTCACACGGCTGCCGGTCGCCGTGGGCGGCGCGCTGGGCGCGGGCGCGGCGTGCGCGGTCGCGCAGGTGCCGCCCGCCCGCCGTTGGCTGTCGGGACGCCTGGCGCCGGGCACGGGGCCGGACGAGGAGCGCCGGGCGCACAGCAGGTTCAGCGTGCGGTTCGTCGGCGAGGGCGGTGGGCGGCGCGTCCTGACGGAGGTCTCGGGCGGCGACCCGGGCTACGACGAGACGGCGAAGATCCTCGCGGAGTCGGCGCTGAGCCTGGCCTTCGACGACCTGCCAGCGACGTCCGGGCAGGTGACCACGGCCGTCGCGATGGGCGACGCGCTGACCGGACGGCTCCGGCGGGCGGGGATCACGTTCCGGGTGGTCGCCGAGTCGACGGCGGAGGCGAGGACGGGCCGGGCGGCGGTCTGACGTGGGCCTGACTGCCGTCCGCTAGCTGCCGGCCGCCGGCCCTTCCGTACTCCTGTCGCGCTGTCAGTCGGCGCGCGCCTCCGACAGGGCGCGTCGGCAGAGCGCGTCGGCGGCCCGGGTCGTCTCGGGAATGCGGTACCGGGGCGTCAGATGGAGGGTGTGGGCGCACGCCCGGTCGAGGTCGATGCGGTGCCCCACGGACACGAAGACCGGTTTGACGCCCTTCCGCGTCCGCAGCGCCCGCCCGACCACTTCGTCCTCGGAGTGCCCGGTACGGGAAGCGGAGCCGCCCCCGAAACCGGAACCGGTTCCCATACCGGCACCGGATTCGGGCACCGGATCGCGGCCGTCCAGCAGCGGCGAGGACTCCCCGCGCTCCCCGCCCGGCAGCTCGTACCGCGAGGTGAAGGGGTTCTTGGCGACACCGATGGTGGGCAGGCCGGTGAGCACGCCGAGGTGGCTGGCGAGGCCGAAGCGGCGCGGGTGCGCCAGCCCGTAACCGTCGCAGACCACCAGGTCCGGCGTGCGGCCGAGACGGCGCAGCGCGTCCACCACCGTGGGGATCTCCCGGAAGGCCAGCAACCCCGGCACGTACGGGAACGAGACCCGCCCGACGGCGGTGGCCTCCTCGACGACCGCGAGCGTGACGCCGTCCAGGGCGACGGCCGCCGCGGCCACCAGGTCACGTTCATCGTCGTAGGCGACGTCCACGCCGACGACCGTCCCGGCGAACCCCGGTTCGGGCCCGGACTGCTCGCGCCGCACGTGGGCGCGCAGCCGGTCCTGGGCCGCGAGCGCCCCGGCCTCATCGGTGGGCCAGTGCGCCAGTTCGTCGTCGAGGGAGATCGTGCCGTCGTTCGTCATGGTGGGGTCACGCTATCGAACGGGCGGTTGGGCGGCCGCCGTGGGCCGCGGGGCCATATGTGATGATGCGCGCGGCGCGCCCTCTCCGGCCACGGCCGGTCCCGCGCGCCGCGCAGCCCTGTCCGCGCCGCAGTCCTGTCCGCGCGGGCACCGAACACGAACGGGCACGGAAACACGAACAGGCGCAGAAGCACGAACGGGCACAGAAGCACGCAAACGAAGCACGAGTACCAAGCCCGAGTACGCAGCACGAGTAGGCAGCACGAGTGACGCAGGAGTGGGGAATGTTCGCGATTTCGCTGGGTGACGACGGTGCCGAACTGCGGCCCCTGGAGCCGTACCACGCCGAGGAGTACCTGGCGCACATGGAGCGCGGCCGGGAGTACATCGGCCGCTGGATCGGTCTGGCCGACGCGAACACCGACCTCCCCTCGACCCGGGCGTTCCTGCAGTCGTACGCGGACAAGGCGGCGGCCGACAGCGGGCGGCTGTACGGGATCTGGGTGGACGGCACGCTCGTCGGCGGCGTCCTGTTCCGCACCTTCGACGCCGCGGCGGGCAACTGCGAGGTCGGCTGCTGGCTGGAGGAGACGGCCGTCGGGCGCGGGCTGGTGACGCGGGCGATCCGGGTGATCGTCGACTGGGCGGTCGAGGAGCGCGGCATCCACCGCGTGGAGTGGCTGGCGGCCTCCGGCAACAAGGCGAGCGTCAAGCTGGCCGAGCGGCTCGGGCTGGTGCGTGACGGGGTGCTGCGGGAGAGCAACGCGCGCGGCGGCGTACGCCACGACATGGAGGTCTGGTCGGTGCTGGCTCCGGAGTGGCGGAAGCTGCGGACGTCCGGCCGGTGACCGGGAGGAGCGCCCGCCGGGCGTGCCGTGCCCGGGCGGTCACGTGGCCGGTGGCGGCGCCGACCGCGGCAGGTCCTCCAGGAGGGCGCCGAGCGCGCCGGTGACCAGCGCGCACACGGCGTCCGGGTCCGCGTCGGCGAGCGGCTGCTTGCCGACGACCACCCGCATCAGGCCGATGCCGAGCATCCACGACAGGGCGAGGTCGGCGCGCAGCCCGCGGTCGTCGGCGGTGCTGAGCGTGGCGAGCACCCGCGCGTAGTCGTCGCCGATCTCCCGTGCGGCGGTGGTGACCTCGTCGCTGTCTCCGATGGAGCGCAGAAAGGTCTCCAGGGCGCGGTCCCCCGGGCCCTCGCCGCAGTGGCCGAGCATCCCGCGCAGCGCCACCTCGAACAGCTCGCCGGGCGGTGTGCTGTGCACCTGCTCCTGGCTGCCGAGCGCCACCACCTCGCCGAACAGCGCCTTTTTCGAGCCGAAGTAGCGGAACAGCAGGGCCTGGTTGACTCCGGCCCGCTCCGCGATGTCGCGCACGGTCGCCCGCTCGTAGCCCCGCTCGGCGAACAGCCCGGCCGCCGCCTCCAGGAGCAGCAGCCGGGTGCCCTGTGCCCCGCGGCGCCGTGTCGCACTGCCGGTACCCGGCACCGGGCCGGGCGCGTCCGGGGCGCGGCGCGTACCGGCGACCGGCCCGGGCACGTCCGGCACGTCCGGCACCCGTTCCGTATCGGTGACCGGCCCGGCTGCCGGCTGGTTCCCGTCCATCGGCCTACTCCTCTCGTCCCTTCCCGCCCCCGCGGGGCCCGATGCCCCGCCAAACCGGAGACCACGCAGGGCCGTTGACCGTACCAAGAACACCCCTCTACGTTGTAAGCAGTTGCTTACACGAGGAGGCCCCGGTGACCACAGCCGACACGATGCCCCTTTCCTACCCGTTCAACGAAGCCGACGGACTGGCCCTGTCCGACACCTACGAACAGGTCCGCGACCAGCCGGGGCTCCTGCGGGTACAGATGGCGTACGGCGAACCGGCCTGGCTCGCCACCCGCTACGCCGACGCGCGGCTGGTCCTCGGCGACCGGCGCTTCAGCCGCGCCGAAGGGCTCAGCCACGACGAACCGCGCCAGGCCGAAGGCCGGCAGAACAGCGGCATCCTGAGCATGGACCCGCCCGACCACACGCGGCTGCGCACCCTCGTCGCCAAGGCGTTCACCGTCCATCAGGTGGAGAAGCTGCGGCCCTGGGTGCGGGAGCTGACGCACCAGCTCATCGACGAACTGGAGGCCGCGGGACCGCCCGTCGACCTCGTGGACCGCTACGCCCTGCCCATCCCGGTCGCGGTCATCTGCCGGATGCTCGGGGTGCCCGAGGAGGACCGGCCCAAGTTCCGTACATGGAGCGACGCGGCGCTGTCCACCAGCTCTCTGACGGCGGCGGAGTTCGAGGCCAACCGCGAGGAACTGCGCGCGTACATGGCCAAGTTGATCGAGAATCACCGGTCCGCCCCGCAGGACGACATCATGACACGGCTGATCGAGGCCCGGGACGTCAACGACCGGCTGACCGAGCTGGAACTGATCGACCTGTGCGTCGGCATCCTGGTCGCCGGGCACGAGACCACGGCCACCCAGATCCCCAACTTCGTCCTGTCGCTGCTGGACCACCCCGGCGAGTTGGAGCGGCTGCGGGCGGAGCCCGCGCTCGTCAAGAGCGCCGTCGAGGAGCTGCTGCGCTTCGTACCGCTGGGCAGCGGCGCGGCTTTCCCCCGCTATGCCACCGAGGACATCGAGGTGGGCGGCACGCTCGTCCGTGCGGGTGAACCGGTCCTGGTCGCCGTGGGCGCGGCCAACCGTGACGCGCTGCGCTTCGACGAGCCGGGCACCCTCGACATCGCCCGCGACGGCAACCAGCACCTCGGATTCGGCCACGGGGTGCACCACTGCCTCGGCGCGCCACTGGCCCGGCTGGAGCTCCAGGAGGCGCTGATCGCCCTGATCACCCGCTTCCCCGGGCTGTACGTGGCGGGGGACGTGGCGTGGAAGGACCAGATGCTGGTCCGCGGCCCGCGCGAGATGCCGGTGGGGTGGTGACCCGGATGACCTGGCACGCCGCGATCGACGGGCAGCAGTGCATGGCGTCCGGCATGTGCGCCGGCATCGCCCCGGGCCTCTTCGTCCTGGACGGACCGCACGCCCGGCCGCTGAACGAGGAGATCCCCGAGGACGAGGACGCGCTGGACGCGGCCGACTCGTGCCCGGCCATGGCGATCCTGATCCGGGACGGGGAAACGGTGATCGGGCCCCGGGCGTGACGCGGGGCTCTGGGGGCGTCCGTGAGGGGGTGGGGTGAGGAGGACGTGCCTGCGGCCCTGACGGCGTGTCGCGGTTGAGATGGCCGGCCCGTACGGCACTGGACGGGCCGTTCGCGGCCGCCCCGAACGGCGTACACCGGCGCGGTCGCCCCTCACCCGTCTGTCCCCGCCCGGCACCGACACCTCGCCGACCGCGTGTCGGCGCAGTGACCTGCCGCAACGCCGCGCGGTGGGGGCCGACACGCCGGAGGGCGGCACCCTACCTGACGAGTCCTCACCGGGCGGGGACGGCGCGCCGAGGCTTATCTCGAATGCGTCAGCGCGGATCCATCCGATCTGCCGCGGCGCACCCGCGCCGCCTCCGCGCTGCCGGAGGATCAACCATGCGTTCCACTCGCATCATCGCCGCTTCCGGACTGACCATCGCCGCCCTGGGCCTGTCGACCGGCGCCGCGTTCGCCAAGCCGGTGGCCACCACGAGCCCGAAGCTGTCCGGCCCCGGCGGAGCCGTCACCGTCACCGTCACCTGCGACACCGGAAAGGCCAAGCGCATCGCCGCCTCCTCGCAGGGCTTCCGCAGCGGCACCGTCTGGCTCTACCGCACCCACAAGCACGGCAAGACCTACCGCGGGACCGCCCGGGTGGCGTCCCAGCTCAGCGGCGGCCCCAACAAGCTCGGCCGTTACACGACCTGGGGCGTGAACGGCAACTGCCCGGACGGCAAGCAGTGGTTCACGTCCTTCAAGACCGACGCCAAGCTGCCGCACGGCAAGGTGCGCACGGGTGTCGGCAGCACCAGCAAGGACACCAACACCACGGAGATCGTCGCGGGTGCCGCGGTCCTGGCCACGGCCGCGGTCGGTGGCACGTACTTCCTGCGCCGCCGCCAGAACAACCAGTCCTGACGGCCTGGGACACTCGTTTCGCGGCACTTCGGGCCGTTGTGCCCCTGCCGGGTCCCACCTCCCGGCCCGGCGGGGCACAGCGGCCGAAGCACCCACCGGCCGGCATGGGCCGGGCGGCACACCGGGCTCCAGTCCCCTGGTGCGCCCAGCCCTCCCAGACGCCCAGGCACGTAGGCACGTAGGCACGTAGGCACCCCGATGATCACCGCGGCATACCATGGCACGCATGTTCGTACTGGAACTGACCTACACCGCGCCGCTCGACCGCGTCGACGCCGCGCTGCCCGACCACGTGGAGTGGCTCAGGAAAAACTACGCGGCCGGGCACTTCCTCGCCGCCGGGCGCAAGGTGCCGCGTGACGGCGGCGTCATCCTCGCGTCCGTCGCGGACCGGGCGACGGCCGAGCGGATCGTCGCGGAGGACCCCTTCACGGTCGCGGGCGTCTGCGACTACCGGATCACCGAGTTCGTGGCGACCACGACGGCGCCGGAGCTGGAGCCCTTCAAGGAGCAGTTGCCTCCTTCCTGAACGCCCGCCGGCATACGGGACGGCTGCGCAACGACCACCCAGCGGTCAGCCGCGGCCGAGAAGCGCGCCGATCTCCTCGTGCAGCGCGGTCGGCACGACGGTGCCCCACCGCGCCGCCGCCTCGTCGGCCAGTTCCCGGCTCCACTGCCAGCTCGCCCGCGCCGCCGTCCGGACGGCCGGGAGCACGGCGGGGGCGGTGGTCGCGGTGTACCGGTCGCGGTCGGCGGACGGCAGGTCCTGCTCCAGAGCGCGGCTGGGGGTGAGCCAGTGTGTGGTGGACCCGCGCAGCAGGCGGCATAGCTGGAGCTGCTGCGGGGCGACGACCGTGTGCAGCAGGGCGTGTGCGCGGGCCGTCTCGCCGCGGCCCAGGACGTGGGCGAGCATCAGCGTCCAGTTGGTGAGTTCGTCGGTGAGCCGCTGGGCGGTCGGGCCCGGCTCGGGCGGGCAGGGGTCGGCGAGGCGGCGGGCCGCGGCGGTCAGCCGTCCACTGCGGTCCAGCAGGACGGCGGCGCCGGGGTCGGGCAGATGGACCATGCCGCGCCAGGTGGGCACCTCGTCGATGCCCGTCCCGGCGGCCACGAGGTGGAACTCGCCGCGCATCAGGTCGTCGAAGACGACGGCCAGGATGCCGTACATGTTGGTGTAGGCCAGCTTGAGCGGGGCGATGCGGCCGATGAACTCCCGGCCGTCGAAGGTGTCGGCGTGCGCGTCGCGGACGTACAGATACGCCTCGATGTCGGAGTGGGCGTCGGCCTCGCCGAGGGTCCACGAGCCGTAGAGCAGGACGCCCTCCAGCCGGGGCTCGGCCTCGGCCAGCTCGCGCAGGCGGGCGACGCGGAGGTCGAGGGCGGGGCAGGACGAGGCAGGTTTGCGATGCATGGGGAGTCTCTCCCTGAGCAGGTGTGCGGGCATACGGACGGATGCCACCGGCCCGGCGGCGCACGTCGGGCCGGTGATCGCGGAGCACGTCCGTCTGCTCAGATGAAAACGCCCATGGACCACATCGTACGGACCGTGATCGGCGCGCGCCCAACGGTTTTCCGCGCCCCGGCCGGGCCCACAGGGGACAATCGCCCCGCTACGGGGCCGGGGTGGGCCAGTGGCTACGGGGCCGGGGTGGGCCAGCGCCCCCCGTTGAGCCAGAAGCCCTGGATCTCCTCCAGTTGCCGCCCCTTGGTCTCGGGGGCGGTGCACGCGGCGAAGACCAGCGCGCCGAGCGCGAGGAGGCCGAGGCCCGCGAAGGTCCGGGCGGCCCCCGCCCAGGACAGCAGGGACGGGAAGAACTGCGCGATGAGGAGGTTCGCGACGAGGTCGGCCGTCAGCATCGCCGACGCGCCCGTGGAGCGCAGTTGGGCGGGGAACGCCTCACTGGCGTACACCCAGATCAGTGACCCGAAACCGAAGTTGAAGGCAGCGGTGAAGAGCAGGATGGCGCCGAAGCCGATCCACGTCCCGGAGCCCTTCAGGTCCCCGAAACCGAATACGGCGGTCAGTACGCCGAGCATGGCCGCCATCGTGGCGATGCCCGAGAGCAGCACGACGCGGCGGCCGAGCCGGTCGATGATGAGGATGGCGAGGACGGTCGCCGCCAGCGAGGCCAACTGCACGAAGGACGGCAGCAGGAAGTTCTGCCCGTCGCCGGTGAAGCCCATCTCCTCGAAGATCTGCGGGCTGTAGTACGTCACCGCGTTGATGCCGGTGATCTGGCAGAAGAAGCCGAGCCCGACGACGAAGAGGGCGGCGCGGGCGTACGGCTTGCGCAGCAGCGAGCGCAGCGATCCGCCGCTCTCCTCGGCCAGGGCCGCGCGGACCGCCTCGGTCTCCGCGCGCGGGTCGACGTCGGGATCGGTCAGCGCCATGACCTCGACGGCCTTCTCGGTCCGGCCCTTGAGAACGTACCAGCGGGGCGTGTCGGGCAGCCGGAACAGCGGGATCAGCACGAGCGCGGCGGGGATCGCGGACAGGCCGAGCATCAGCCGCCAGTGGCCGCCGTCGGACAGTCCCCAGTTCACGAAGTACGTGAGGGCGATGCCGGCGACCGTCGCGACCTGGTACGCGGCCACGCAGGCGCCGCGGGTACGCGCCGGTGACGACTCGGCGATGTACAGCGGGGCCGCCACGATCGAGATGCCGATGGCGACGCCGAGCAGGAACCGTACCGCGTCCAGGACGACGACGTTCGGGGCGAGGGCGGACAGGGCCACGAAGACCGTGTAGGAGCCGGCGACGATCAGCATGGCGGCCTTGCGGCCCAGCGCGTCGGCCAGCTTGCCGCCGATCAGCGCGCCCAGGATCGAACCGCACACCAGAATGCTGTTGACCAGGCCCTTCTCGGTGTCGGTGAGGTGGAAGTCCTCGCTGAGGAACACCAGGGCGCCGGAGATGCTGCCGGTGTCGTAGCCGTAGATGACGCCGACGACGGCTCCGGTGAGGGCGAAGAGCCGGCCGGTGCGCCGGGGCGGCGGGCCCTCGGGACCCGGCGGCGAGGACGGTGACTGCGTGGAGCGCGTTGCAACGGACATGGGGAGTCCTTTGTGACGACTGTCGGCGGAACGGCCTTGCTGCGTGACGATCACTGCGGCAGCCGCCGTCGGACGGCCGGTGACCGGGCGTACCGCCCGGCGCCGGCGCTGAACCGCACCGCCTGACGGCCGCCACCCCACTGCGGCTGCATGAGTGATCCTGCGAGTATTCGACTCCTTTCATTCATGTGTCAACAGTCACCTGATGCGACCAGGACTTCTGTATACCTCTTGCCTGGAGCGCCAGTTCACCGTCCATCCCTTCCCGCCTTACGGGCGCTTCCACCCTTCCGAGGGATGGATTACGCCGCAGGGCGTGCGTAGAGTTGCTTGCAAGCGAGCATGTTGGTGCAAGTTCACGCAGACAACTGGAGGGCGTCGTGAGCGGGACCTCGTTCATGGAGCAGGAGCTGCGCAGCCAGCCGGACACCTGGCGGGAGGCGGCGCGGATCGGCGGCGCGGACACCCCGCTGCCCGGCGCCGGCCGGCGGGTCGCGGTGGTGGGCTGCGGCACCTCGTGGTTCATGGCGCAGGCGTACGCGGCTCTGCGCGAGGGGGCCGGGCTGGGGGTGACGGACGCCTTCGCCGCCTCGGAGGCGTTCCTCGGCGCCGACCGGGGTTACGACACCGTCGTGGCGATCACCCGCTCCGGGACCACGACCGAGGTGCTGCGCCTGCTGGAGCAGGTGAAGGGGCGCATCCCGACCGTGACGGTGCTCGGTGACCCCGACACGCCGGCGACCGAGCTGTCGGACGCGACGGTCACCCTGCCGTTCGCCGACGAGAAGTCCGTGGTGCAGACCCGGTTCGCGACGACCGCGCTCGCCCTGCTGCGTGCCCACCTCGGCGAGGACCTGTCCGGTGCGGTGCGCGACGCGGAGGAAGCCCTGACCGCGCCCGTGGAGAAGGAGTGGCTGGACGCCGAGCAGTTCTCCTTCCTCGGCACGGGCTGGACGTACGGCCTGGCCAACGAGGCGGCGCTGAAGATGCGCGAGGCGTCGCAGAGCTGGACGGAGTCCTATCCCGCCATGGAATACCGCCACGGCCCCATCTCCATAGCGGCGCCCGGCCGCGTCACCTGGGTCTTCGGTCCGGTGCCGGAAGGCCTGGAGGCGGACGTCGCCCGGACGGGCGCCGGATTCGTGCACCACGAGCGCGACCCGCTGGCCGACCTGGTGCTCGTACAGCGCATCGCCCTGGCCCGGGCCCGCGCCCACGGCCTGGACCCCGACAACCCACGCAGCCTGACCCGGTCGGTAACACTCACGACGCCGGAGCCGGCGGCTGGGTAGGGGGTGGGGTCGGTTGGGGCGGGGGGGCGATGGGGCGTGGGGGTTCGTTGGGGTTGCGTGTCTGTTGGGCTTGGGCGCTCGGCGGGGGCCTTCGTCGGGGCGTGGGTGCGCGTCGGACGTCCGTGTCCGTCGGACGTGCGTGCCCGTTGGACCGTGCGCGCTCGGCCGCGCCAGCCCGCGGCGGCGCCCTCCACCGCCGCGCCACCGCCCGGCCGGGCCAGGCCGTGCCGGGCCAGGCCGTGCCAGGTCGGGTCGGGTGGCACCCAGTCACGTCGGGGACTTCCCGGGCCGGGCCGGGCGGCACCGTGTCACGTCGGGGGCTTCCCGGGTCGGTGGCTTCCCGCATCGGCGCCATCCCGGATCGGCGCCACCCCGCGTCCGCGCCGTTCCGCAGCCGCACCCGCACCGCATCCGCACCGCATCCGTGCCGTCCGCATCCATGACGTCCGTATTCGCGCCCCCTCGCCATCCCTCCCTTTCCCCGCCGAACCGTCCCCGCTCAGCCCTCCCCTCACCCTCCCCTCCGTCCCGCCTTCCCCCCTTTTCATCCGTCCCCTCCGCGAATCGCCGGCCACGGCGCCGTCCCGTAAGGGAGTCAGGAACTCATGCCCCTCGTCCCTACCTCGTCGATCGTCACCGCCGCCCGTGAGGCGCGGGCCGGTGCCGCGGCGTTCAACGTCATCCACCTGGAGACCGCCGAGGCGCTCGTCGCGGCCGCCGAGCGCAGCGGCTTCCCGGTCATCCTGGGCATCAGCGAGAACTGCATCCGTTACCACGGCAGCCTGCTGCCCATCGTCCGCGCCACTCTGGCGCTCGCCGAGGCGTCTCCCGCCCGGGTCGCCGTGCACCTGGACCACATCACCGAGGCGGACCTGGTGCGCGAGGGCGTCGAGGCCGGGGTGCGGTCGGTGATGGTGGACGCCTCCGCCCTCCCGTACGAGGAGAACGTCGCCGCCACGGCGGAGCTGACCGCCTGGTGCCATGAGCGCGGCGCCTACGTCGAGGCCGAGCTGGGCGAGGTCGGCGGCAAGGACGGCGTGCACGCCCCCGGCGCCCGTACCGACCCCGACGAGGCGCTGGCGTTCGTCAGGTCGACCGGGGTGGACGCGCTGGCCGTCGCCGTCGGCTCCTCCCACGCGATGCACGAACGGACCGCCGTCCTGGACAAGGAGCTGATCACGGCCCTGGCGGAGAAGCTGCCGGTGCCGCTGGTGCTGCACGGTTCCTCCGGCGTGCCTGACGACGAGCTGCGCCGCGCCGTGGCAGCCGGCATGACGAAGATCAACATTTCCACTCACCTGGTCTCCGTCTTCACCCGCAGCATCCGCGACACTCTGGACGCGGAGCTGACCCTCGTCGATTCACGCAAGTACGTGAAACCGGCGCGCGAGGCCGTGGCCCAGGAGGCCGCCCGGCTGCTGGCTCTGCTCGGTGCCCCGGCCGCGGTCCCGGGCCAGTCGGCCGCCACGGAGGCTCCGGTGCAGGGGTGAGGCGGACGGGTGAGACGGGCGGGTGAGGAGGAGTGCGCAGGCGTACGGGGGCGTGCGGGGGTGGCGCGTGAGGGAGCAGGCGCCGTCGGGCGGGGTCGCCCCCTCCGGCACAGGACGCGAAAACGCTTGCGTACCCTCCCACCACGGGGTGTACGCGACGCCTGCCCACCCCTCGCCCCCGGCCGGCCGGCGGGCTCCCCGATATCACGCAGGCCGCCGGAGAGGATTTAGGCTCGCGCCATGAACCGCCATGAACGGATGAACGCCCTCCTTGAGCTGCTCGGCGAACGCGGCCGGGTGGAAGTCGAGGAAGCCGCGGCCCAACTGGAGGTGTCGGCCGCGACCATGCGGCGCGACATGGACGCCTTGGCCGACCAGCAGTTGCTGACCCGTACCCGGGGTGGCGCGGTGCTCAGCTCGGTGGCGTACGACCTGCCCATCCGTTACAAGCGTGCGCACCGCGCCGCCGAGAAGGAAGCGGTGGCGCAGGCCGCGGCGAAGCTGGTGGACCGTGGGGACGTGGTCGGCCTCAGCGGCGGTACCACGACCACGGAGGTCGCCCGGGTGCTGGCCACCCGGCCGGAGTTCGCGGAGGCGGGACCGCAGCCGCATCTGACCATCGTCACCAACTCGCTGAACATCGCCAACGAACTCGCCGTACGGCCACAGATCAAGATCGTGCTGACCGGCGGTGTGGCGCACTCGCGGTCGTTCGAACTGGTCGGCCCGTTCAGTGAGCTGGTCCTCCAGCAGATCTCCGTGGACATCGCCTTCATCGGCGCCAACGGCATAGAACCGGTGATGGGCGCGACCGTGCACGACGAGGCGGAGGCCCGGGTCAACCGCCTGATGGCCGAACGGGCCCGGCGCGCCGTGGTTGTCGCGGACTCCTCGAAGATCGGCGCCCGCTGCTTCGCCCGGGTCGGCGGCGCGGACGTCTTCGACACCCTCATCACGGACAGCGGCGCGAAGGAGTCCGTCCGCCGGGAATTCGGCGACCGGGGCCTGCGCGTGGTGGCCGCCCGGACCGCCACGGACGACTGACCGGCGGCCGGCCCACGGCTGGCCGAAGGGCAGCCCACCGCTGATCGAAGTTCGGCCCACGGCTGGCCGAGGACTGGCCGAAGGTTGGCGGGGGGACTGGCCGAAGGTTGGCCGAGGCTGCGACGGCGGTCGCCGGGGTGTGCCGTACGGAGCGGGGTGCCCCGTCGGTCGCCGGGAACCCGGCGGTCGGCGGTCGGCGGCCGAGACACGCTGCCGCCCCGCCGCCTCCTCCCGCACATCGCACGACCCGACCCGCAGGGTCCGCAGGCCGCACGGCCCGCACGGGCCGCAAGGCCGCACGATCCGTACAGCCCGCACGGTCCGTACAGCCCACACGATCCGTACAGCCCGCATGATCCGTACAGCCCGTACGGTCGGCCCGGTCACGGCCAACTCCTCGCCCGCCCCGCCCAGCCACTGCCACGATGGCCGGATGGATGCCACAGGTCACGAAGCGACAATCGGCGGCCGGATGTTCAACGGCCGCGCGACGCGCGACTCCCCGGTGCGGGGCATACGCAGACTCGATCTCGGCTACTTCGTCCGCCCCGCGCCGGAGACCGGCGGGCCGGAGCCACGGGTGGAGCCGGTGCTCGCGTATCTGGTGCGGCACGATGCCGGACTGCTGCTGTTCGACACGGGGATCGGTGCTGCCGACCCGGGCACCGAGGCGCATTACCGTCCGCGGCGCAGGCCCCTGGAAGCCGCACTGGCCGCGGCCGGGCACCGGCTCTCCGACCTCTCCCTGGTGGTCAACTGCCACCTGCACTTCGACCACTGCGGCGGGAACCCGTTGCTGGCCGGCCGGCCCATCCTCGTACAGGCGACGGAACTCGCCCTGGCCCGCCGGAGCGGTTACACGGTGGACGCGCTGGTCGACTTTCCGGGTGTCGTCTACGAGGAGTTGCACGGCGAGGCCGAGGTGTGGCCCGGCGTCCTTATCGTCCCGACGCCTGGGCATACCGCCGGGCACCAGTCGCTGGTGGTGGAGCAGCCGGACGGCACGGTGGTCCTGGCGGGCCAAGCCCGTGACTGCGCCTCGGAGTTCGCTGCGGACCACCTGGCCCGGCAGGCCGCCCTCGACGGAGTAGGCGCCCCGCTCCCCGGTCACTCGCCCTGGCTGGAGCGGCTCAGCGCGTTCGCCCCGCGACGGGTGCTCTTCGCCCACGACTGTTCGGTATGGGAACCCGTCTGAGCGTGTCTTTCGGAGGACTCCGGGCCGGCCTTTCCCCAGCCTGGTCTTGCCCCGGGCCAGCTTTCTCCCGGACGGGCCTTACCCCGGGCTGCTCGTAAGGAATCGGCCCCAGTAGAGGCTTCGTCGCCCCGGGCGCGTCCGTCGCTTTGCCCGGGTGCGTGAGTCCGGGAGTACAGGGCTCATTCCCGGCGAGGACGGAATGGGCGAGAAGGCATAGGTGGTCCCGTCGTTGGGAAACCTGCTGGTGACGTCGGCGAATTCTTAGGGGCGGAGAGCGCGTCCGAGCCGTGGACCGGTGAGCGGCGGCGCGACCGTGACCGACCGGATCGCCACGCATTTCCTCCCCGAATCCGATGCTGCCCGTTCGGCGGCACACGCTCAATGGGCGAGCGGTGCCTCGCCGAATCCGTACGGCCTTTCGGTGCGCGGCGCACGATCGCAGCCGACGTCACCTCCTGACCGGCCGGCCCTGAGAGCAGTTCTCCTTGCCCAGCCGACAGGCCCCGCCCGCCCCCAGCAACTCAGCCGTCCGTCGACAAGCCCAGCCGTAGCCAGGTGAGAAGAAAAGGACCCCACATGGCCAAGAAGAAGTCCGGCGCCAAGGCCAAGCCGCTCACGGGAGAGGCCGGAGAAATCATCGGCGTCGACCAGCAGACCGAGTCTGCCGAAGCGGGCCTCGTACTGACCGCCGCTCGCCAGGCGCCCGCCGTCGTCGCCCGCGATGAACTGCTCAGGGCCATTGCCGGCGAAGCCACCGCCATCGGCAAAGCCAAGCACAAGGGCCGGTCCGGCAAAGCGCTGCAAACCCTCGCCCGCGCGTACGCGCTTGTCACCGCTGAGAAGTCGCACAGCGCCCCCGACACGCCTGCCCGTACCGGCAGCGGCGGCAGGGGATTCCTCCCGTCCATGCGTACGGTTTTCCTGGCCAAGAGGACGAGCCTCAGGAAAGGCAATAGTGGCCGGTGATTGACGGTCGGCCACCGGCCGATCAGGAGGGCGGCAGGTGGCAGGCGAAGTTGTTGCCATCCCTCCGAGGGACACGGTGGTGTCGAGATCTTCACGAAAGACTCGGTGGGCGGTGTCGTGATCCGTGCACCGTCCCCGGCGTCGGAGGCGAAGGAGCCCCAGCGGTTGCCGGCCGACATGGTGCCGCGGAACGAGTCGAGAACGGTCCGGGTGATGTCGGGCAGCGGGGGACCGGGTGGTCTGGAGGTATTCGGTATTCGGTATTCGGTGAGGGGCTGCCGGGACGGCAGAGAGCAGCGGGTAAACCGTCGGTGTCCTCGCGGGTGGCGTTCCGTCCGTCCTGCCCTCTGCCCCCCTCGTCCGGCCCAGCCGGTCCTGGGCCTCCGCCGCTGCGTCTGCTCAGCTCGCCCCATACACCGGCTCCGGCGTGGCCGCCTCGGCGAGCAGGCTTCGCGCTGCCTTGCCCGCCTCCGTCGGGGTCCAGCGGGACTGCTTGTCGGCGGTGGGGCCCGGGTGCCAGCCCTCCATGACGGTGATGCGCCCGCCTTCGGTGGCGAAGACGCGGCCGGTGACGCCTTCGGAGGCGGTGGAGCCCAGCCAGACGACGAGGGGGGAGACGTTTTCGGGGGCCATGGCGTCGAAGGTGCCGTCGGTCGGTGCTGCCATGGTCTCGGCGAAGGTTCGTTCGGTCATACGGGTGCGGGCGGCCGGGGCGATGGCGTTGACCTGTATGCCGTAGCGGCCCAGTTCGGCGGCGGCCACGAGGGTGAGGCCGAGGATGCCTGCCTTGGCGGCGGAGTAGTTGGCCTGGCCGACGCTGCCCAGCAGGCCCGCTCCCGAACTGGTGTTGATGACGCGGGCCCGTGGCGGGCGGCCGGCTTTCGCCTCCGCGCGCCAGTGTGCCGCCGCGTGCTGGAGCGGCAGGAAGTGGCCTGTGAGGTGGACGCGCAGGACGGCGTCCCACTCGTCCTCCGTCAGGTTCACCAGCATCCGGTCACGGACGAAGCCGGCGTTGTTGACCAGGGTGTCCAGGCGTCCGTACGTGCCCAGCGCGGTGGCGATGAGCGAGGCGGCGCCGGTGGGGGTGGCGATGTCGCCGCCGTGGGTGACCGCCTCGCCGCCCGCCGCGCGGATTTCCGCGGCCACCTCGTCGGCGGGGCCGCCCGCGCTCTCGGCCGGGGTGCCGTCCGGCCGTACGCCCAGGTCGTTGACGACGACCCGTGCGCCCTCGGCCGCGAAGGCCAGGGCGTGGGCCCGCCCCAGGCCACGGCCCGCGCCGGTGACGGCGACCACGCGCCCGGCGCAGAGTCCGGCGGAGAATCCATCGGTTGGGGTTGGCCGGCCCAGGTGGTTCGGCTGGTTCCGGTGTTTCGGTCGGTTCGATTCGGTTGGCTCAGGCGGTCCGGTCGGACGGTGTGGCCCGGTCGGGTGTTTCGATTCGATCGGACGGTGCGGTCCGGTCGGGTGCTCATCGGTCATCTCTGCTCTCCGATCCGTTCTCCAGTCCGTCCTTCGGTCCGTCCTTCGCCCCGTTCCCCCGCCCCATCCCCCAGCCCGCTCCCCGCCCCGTCCTCCGTCCGCTCTCCACCCCATCCCCCCACCCGGCAGCCGCAGCCTCAGCAGCCGCCCGAGGCGGGGCCGGCGTGGGCGGGACGAGCGTGGGCGGGGCCACCGTGGACGGCCTCCCCACCAGGCCGGTTCACCACCCCGCCTCCCGATCGGCGGCCTTCAGAAAGGCCGGCCGTTCGCCCCCGCCGTGGACGGCCAGGCTGGCGCCGCTCACGTAGGCGCACCGGTCGCTGGCCAGGACGGCACAGAGTTCGCCGATCTCGTCGGGGGTCGCGAGTCTGCCGAGCGGAACGGTGCGGCCGACGGCGGCGATGCCCGCCTCGTCGCCGTAGTGCAGGTGGGAGAGTTCGGTACGGACCATGCCGACGACGAGTGTGTTGACGCGGATGTGCGGCGCCCATTCGACGGCCAGGGTGCGGGCGAGGTTCTCCAGGCCCGCCTTCGCGGCCCCGTAGGCGGCGGTGCCGGGTGAGGGACGGGTACCGCTGACGCTGCCGATCATGATGATCGAACCGCCGGTCGGCTGGTCCGCCATGACGGCGCGGGCGGCGAGGGACGCGGTGAGCGGGGCGAGGAGGTTCAGTTCGACGACCCGGGCGGCCTGCTGCGACGTGGAGTCGTCGAGGAGCCGGTACGGTGTGCCGCCCGCGTTGTTGACGAGGACGTCGAGGCGTCCGTGGCGGGCCCGTACCCGGTCGAAGCACGCGGCGACCGCGTCCGGGTCGCGCACGTCCACCGGCTCGAAGTCGGCGGCGCGCCCGTCCGCCACCGCGACCGGCCGTTCCGGTGGGCGGCGCGCGCAGGCGACGACCTCGGCTCCGGCCGCCAGCAGGGCCCGGCTGATACCGGCGCCGACGCCTCGCGTGCCGCCCGTGACGACGGCGACGCGTCCCGACAGGTCGATGCCGAGCGCCAATTGACACCTCCGGGCTCCCGTGGCGCGCGCCGCGCTGCTACCTTTTCCAGCAGCCTGCACCTAACAAACGTTTGGTGGAAAGGTAGCTGATCCGCCCATGGGTGTCTCCACCACCGTCACCACGTCCCGTCCCGGGGACGGCATCGCGCTCGTCACCGTCGACCGGCCGCCGGTCAACGCCCTGCCCGTACAAGGGTGGTTCGACCTGGCCGACGCGGTACGCGCGGCCGGTCGCGACCCCGCCGTGCGCTGTGTGGTGCTCGCCGCCGCCGGCCGCGGGTTCAACGCGGGCGTGGACATCAAGGAGATGCAGCGGACGCCGGGGCACGCGGCACTGCTCGGCGCCAACCGCGGCTGTTACGAGGCGTTCGCGGCCGTGTACGACTGCGAGGTGCCGGTGGTCGCCGCCGTACAGGGCCACTGCCTGGGCGGCGGCGTCGGGCTGGTGGGCAACGCGGACGCGATCGTGGCGGCTGACGACGCGACGTTCGGCCTGCCCGAACTGGACCGCGGCGCGCTCGGCGCGGCCACCCACCTCGCCCGGCTCGTCCCGCCGCATCTGATGCGCACCCTCTACTACACCTCGCGCACCGTGACCGCCGCCGAACTCCACCGGCACGGCGCCGTGTGGGACGTGGTGGCGCGCGACGAGGTGCGGCCGGCGGCGCTGGCGCTGGCCGGGGAGATCGCCGCGAAGGACGGGTACCTGCTGCGGCTGGCCAAGGCCGCCCTCAACGGTATCGACCCGGTCGACGTCCGCCGCAGCTACCGCTTCGAGCAGGGCTTCACCTTCGAGGCCAACCTCAGCGGCGTCGCCGACCGGCACCGGGACGCCTTCACAGGCACAGGCGCCCGCACACCGGACGTCGCACGGAGGGGCCCCGGGGCCCGCACGAGCCCGGAGCGCGGGCGCGGTGCCGACACGCCTGGAGGGGAGCACAGTTGAGCGACAAGGTCATGACCGCCGATGGTGTGGTGGCCCGGCTGGAGAGCGGTATGACGATCGGCATCGGCGGCTGGGGCTCGCGCCGCAAACCGATGGCGCTCGTACGGGCCCTGCTGCGGTCCGGGCTGACGGATCTCACCGTCGTCTCGTGCGGTGGCCCCGACGTGGGCCTGCTGGCGGCCGCCGGGATGATCCGCCGACTGGTCACGCCCTTCGTGACGCTGGACTCGGTCCCGCTGGAGCCGCACTTCCGCGCCGCCCGCGAGAGCGGCACCTTGGAACTGACCGAGCTGGACGAGGCGATGTTCATGTGGGGGCTGACCGCGGCGGGCCAGCGGCTGCCCTTCATGCCGGTACGGGCCGGACTCGGGTCCGACGTGCTGCGGGTCAACCCCCGGCTCCGTACGGTGACTTCGCCGTACGAGGACGGCGAGGTGCTGGCCGCCGCACCGGCGCTGCGGCTGGACGCGGCGCTGGTGCACCTGAACCGGGCGGACGCGCGGGGCAACGGCCGGTACCTGGGGCCCGATCCGTACTTCGACGACCTCTTCTGCGAGGCGGCGGACACGGCGTACGTCTCGTGCGAGCGGATCGTGGACGGCGAGGAGCTGGCGCGGGCGGGCGGCCCGCAGACGCTGCTGGTCAGCCGGATGTTCGTGAGCGGGGTCGTCGAGGCGCCGTACGGTGCCCACTTCACGTCCTGCGCACCGGACTACGGGCGGGACGAGGCGTTCCAGCGGGCGTATGTCCGGGCGGCGTCGGACGCCGATGGGTGGGCCACATTCGCCAAGCGCTTCCTGTCGGGTGACGAGGACGACTACCGGGCGGCGGTGGCGGCTTTCGCCGCCGAGAGCACGGAGGGGCGCCGATGACAGCCGGAACCGGGATCGCAAAGGAGCGCCCATGACAGCCGGTACCGGCTCCGCGGCCGTCACCCGCGCCGAGTACTGCGTGGTGGCCTGCGCCGAAGCCTGGCGTGGCGCGGGCGAGGTGCTCGCCTCCCCCATGGGCACCGTCCCCGCGCTCGGCGCGCGGCTGGCGAAGCGGACCTTCTCCCCCGGCCTGCTGCTGACGGACGGTGAGGCGCTGCTCGTCGGCGACGTGCCGGTGGCGGGGGCGCCGGCGGCGGCGGAAGGCTGGCTGCCCTATCGCCGGCACCTGGCGCTGGTCGCCACGGGCCGCCGGCACGTCATGATGGGCGCGAGCCAGATCGACCGGTACGGCAACCAGAACATCTCCTGCATCGGCGACTGGGTGCGGCCGGACCGGCAGTTGCTGGGCGTGCGGGGCGCTCCCGCCAACACCGTCAACCATCCGACCAGTTACTGGGTGCCGAAGCACTCGCCGCGGACCTTCGTGGCGCGGGTCGACATGGTCTGCGGCGTCGGGTACGACCGGGCCGCCGCGGCCGGTCCTTCCGCCACCCGCTACCACCGTGTCCAGGAGGTCGTCAGCGATCTCGGCGTGTTCGACTTCGACACGCCCGGCCGCACCATGCGGGTCCGGTCGCTGCACCCCGGCGTACGGCTGGACGACGTGCTGGCAGCCACCGGGTTCGCGCTGGGCATGCCGGACGGCGAGGTGCCGTACACGCGCGCGCCGGACGCCGCCGAGCTGCGGCTGATCCGCGAGGTGCTCGACCCGCGCGGGCTGCGCGACCGCGAGGTGCCGCCGTGCGGGCCCTGACCACCGCGCTCACCGAGCTGACCGGCGTGCGGTACCCCGTCGTCCAGACCGGTATGGGGTGGGTCGCCGGGCCCCGCCTGGTGTCCGCCACCGCCGAGGCGGGGGCGCTCGGCATCCTGGCCTCCGCCACCATGTCGCCCGGGCGGCTGCGCGCCGCGGTCCGCGAGGTCGCCTCCCGTACGGACCGGCCGTTCGGCGTCAACCTGCGGGCGGACGCCGGGGACGCCGCCGAGCGGGTGCGGATCGTCGTCGAGGAGGGCGTTCGGGTCGCCTCGTTCGCCCTGGCGCCCTCGCGGGAGCTGATCGCCCGTCTGAAGGACGCGGGGGTTGTCGTCATCCCGACGGTGGGGGCGCGGCGGCACGCGGAGAAGGTCGCCGCGTGGGGCGCGGACGCGGTGGTCGTCCAGGGGGCGGAGGGTGGCGGGCACACCGGTGACGTGGCGACCACCGTTCTGTTGCCGCAGGTCGTGGACGCGGTGGACATCCCGGTCGTGGCGGCCGGCGGCTTCCACGACGGGCGCGGGCTGGTGGCCGCCCTCGCCTTCGGGGCGGCCGGCGTGGCCATGGGGACCCGCTTCCTGCTCACCTCCGACAGCACGGTGCCGGAGGCGGTCAAGGCGCGCTATCTGGCGGCCTCCGTGCAGGACGTCACGGTGACGCGCGCGGTGGACGGGCTGCCGCACCGGATGCTGCGGACGGACCTGGTGGCCGCCCTCGAACGGTCCGGGCGTCCGGCGGCCCTGCTGCGGGCCGTGCGGCACGCGGCGGAGTTCCGGAAGCAGACGGGGACGGGGTGGGCCCGTACGCTGCGCGACGGGCTGGCCATGAAGCGGGGCGCCGGGCTGTCCTGGAGCCAGGTGCTGCTGGCCGCGAACACGCCGATGATGCTGCGGGCCGCGCTGGTGGAGGGCCGTACGGATGCCGGGGTGATGGCGTCCGGGCAGGTGGCCGGGGTCATCGACGACCTGCCGTCGTGCGCGGAACTGGTCGGCCGGATCATGGCCGAGGCGGCGGCGACGCTGGACCGGCTGGGGCCGCCCGGCCCGGACCGGGCGGGGGCCGGGCAGCACGGTCCGGGGCCGGGCCGCCCGGGCTGAGCGGGCCGGCCGGCCCGGACCGCCACCCGAACACCGGTCTGGATTTCGCCGCACTACGGTGGAGAATGACCACTGAAGGCCGCCCGGACTCCTGCCGCGGGCGGAGGTTTCCATCGGGGGAGATCAGATGCGTAAGTTCCTCGCCACGGCCGTCGCGGTGACGGCCCTCAGCACGACGCTGGGCCTGGCCACGGCCTCGCAGGCCGCGGCCGCCGCGCGGGCGCCGCAGTGCGCCAAGGTGATGAAGTACTTCACCAAGGACCACCAGCGGTTCGTCCGCCTGAAGAATCTCTGCGCGCAGCGCACGGCCTGCTACACCATCGTCGTACCGGCCCGGCCCGCCGTGAACGGCCGGCTCGCCAAGGCCGCGACGAAGGACGTCCGGTACGGGACGGACCGGGGCCCGCGCGCCCTGTATGTGAAGAACCGGGCCTGCTGACCCCCGCCGGGCAGGGTCCGCGGCCGCACGCCGGGCCCCGGTCATAGCCGGTCCCGGCCCGGTCACAGTCGGCCCCGGCCCCCGGCACAGCCCGCCCCCGGCCCCGTCACAGTCGGCCCCGGCCCCCGTCACAACCGTTCGATCACCGTCACATTGGCCTGTCCGCCGCCCTCGCACATCGTCTGGAGCCCGTAGCGTCCGCCGGTGCGCTCCAACTCGTGCAGCAGCGTGGCCATCAGCTTGCAGCCGGTCGCGCCGAGCGGGTGGCCGAGCGCGATGGCGCCGCCGTTGACGTTGACCCGGGCCGGGTCGGCGCCGGTCTCCTTCAGCCAGGCCAGGACCACCGGCGCGAACGCCTCGTTGATCTCCACGAGGTCGACGGCGTCGATGCTCAGCCCGGTCTTCCGCAGCGCGTGCGCGGTGGCCGGGACCGGTGCGGAGAGCATCCTGATCGGGTCCTCGCCGCGTACGGACAGGTGGTGGACGCGGGCACGCGGCGTCAGCCCGTGGTCCCGTACGGCCTGCTCGCTCGCCAGCAGCAGGGCCGCGGCGCCGTCGGACACCTGGGAGGAGACGGCGGCCGTGAGCCGGCCGCCGGACACCACCGGCGCGAGGGCCGCCATCTTCGCCGCCGAGGTGTCGCGCCGCGGGCCTTCGTCGGCCGTGACATCCCCGTACGGGACCAGCTCGCGCGCGAAGCGCCCCTCGTCGGCGGCGCGTACGGCCCGCCGGTGCGAGCGCAGCGCGTACTCCTCCATGTCCGTACGGGATATGCCCCACTCGTCCGCGATCAGCTCGGCGCCGTGGAACTGGTCCACCGGCTGGTCGCCGTAGCGGGCGCGCCAGCCCGTACTGCCCGCGAACGGCCCCTCGGCCAGCCCGAGCGGTTCGGCGGCCCGGCGGCTCGCGAAGGCGATGGGGATCATCGACATGTTCTGCGTGCCGCCCGCGACGACCAGGTCCTGGGTGCCGGAGAGCACGCCCTGGGCGGCGAAGTGGACGGCCTGCTGGGAAGAGCCGCACTGGCGGTCGACGGTGACGCCCGGCACCTCCTCGGGGAGCCCGGCCGCCAGCCAGCTCGTCCGGGCGATGTCGCCGGCCTGCGGGCCGACGGCGTCCAGGCAGCCGAAGACCACGTCGTCCACGGCGGCCGGATCCACGCCCGTACGCTCCATCAGCGCCTTCAGGACGTGCGCGCCGAGGTCGGCCGGGTGTGCGGCGGCGAGCCCGCCGCCGCGCCTGCCGACGGGGGTGCGCAGCACGTCGATGATGTAGGCCTCTGCCATGCCGGCTCCTCGGGGGCGGGGCGCGCGGAGGGCGCGCGGTGCGGTCAGTTCCGGACGGCGATGCCGTCCAGCACCATCGACAGGTACTGGCGGGCGATCTCCTCCGGGCCGTGGTGGCCGCCCGGCCGGTACCAGCTCGCGGCGACCCAGACGGTGTCGCGGACGAACCGGTAGGTGAGCCGGACGTCGAGGTCGGGGCGGAAGACGCCGTCGGCGACGCCGCGCTCCAGGGTGCCGAGCCACGCCTTCTCGAACCGCTGCTGGGAGTCGGCGAGATAGCCGAAGCGCGGCTTGGCGGCGAGCTGTCCGGACTCCTTCTGGTAGATGGCGACGGCGGCGCGGTGCCGGTCGATCTCCCGGAAGGACTCGGTGACCAGGGCCTCGATGGTCTCCCGGGCGCCGAGCCCGGCCGCGAGCACCGCGTCGTACCCGGCCCACAGCTCGTCCAGGAAGGAACTCAGAATCTCGTCGAGCATCGACTCCTTGGAGTCGAAGTGGTAGTAGAGGCTGCCCGCGAGCAGTCCGGCCTCGTCCGCGATCCGGCGTACGGTCGTCGCGTCGTAGCCGTGGGCGGCGAAGATCTCGGCCGCGGTGGCGAGCAGTTCACGGCGGCGGGCGGGCGACGGCGGGGGCACGGCGGGCTTCCCGGCGGCGGGCTTCCCGGCGGTCCGCTGCGGGGCTTTCCGGGGCTTCCCGGCCTGCACGGTTTTCCCGGTCTTCTCGACCTGCTCGGTCTTCTCGCTTCTCCCGGTTTTCCCGGCCTGCACGGTCGGCTTCCGGGCCGCGCCGGTCTTCGCGGCGGCCGGGCCCGAAGACCGAGCGGCGGCCGGGTCCGAGGCCCGGGCGGCGGCCCGCTTCGGGGCCTTCGCGGCGGCCGGTTTCTGCTGGGGATCACTGTCGGTGGGCACCGGGCCATTGTCCCTTCCCGGTCACGCGCGCTGACTGCTGACCGGGACCGTCTCGCCGGTCATGTACGAGGCGTAGTCGCTGGCCAGGAAGACGATGACGTTGGCGACCTCCCAGGGCTCGGCGGAGCGCCCGAACGCCTCCTGGGCGGTCAGCTCGGTCAGCAGCTCCTCGCCGGTGACCTTCGCCAGGTGCGGGTGGACGGCCAGGCTGGGCGAGACGGCGTTGACCCGGACCCCGTACGCGGCGGCCTCGACCGCGGCGCAGCGGGTCAGCGCCATGACCCCGGCCTTGGCGGCGGCGTAGTGCGCCTGGCCGCGCTGGGCCCGCCAGCCCACGACCGAGGCGTTGTTGACGATCGCGCCGCCCCGGCCGCCGGTCCGCATCCGGCGCAGCGCGGCGCGGGTGCAGCGGAAGGTCCCGTTCAGGGTGACGTCGAGGACGGCGGTCCACTGGGCGTCGGTCATCGTCACCAGGTCGGCGCTGCCGCCGAGTCCGGCGTTGTTGACGACCACGTCCAGCCGCCCGTGCCGCCGTTCGACGGCGTCGAAGAGGGCGGTGACCTGTGCTTCGTCGGTGACGTCGCAGGGTTGCGCGGCGACCCGCCCGGCGCCGAACTCGGCGGCGAGCGCCGCCTCGGACTCCTTCAGGCGCCGGGCGTGCGCGTCGGAGAGGACCACATCCGCGCCCTCCTCCAGCAGCCTGCGGGCGGTGGCGCCGCCGATGCCGGTGCCCGCGGCGGCGGTGACGACGGCCGTGCGGCCGGTGAGCAGGCCGTGCCCGGGGACGTAGGGGGGTGCCGGGTGCGCCGTCGGAGGCTTCTCGGGCGTCATGGCCGTACGCTAACCTACCAAACACTTGTTAGGGAACGGCCCTGGCGCCGCCCCGCGGCCTGGGGCGACCACGCCGGAGCCGGCCGTCACCGCACGTCCTCGCACGGGAGGCCGCTCGTCGATGGATCTCGAACTCACCCCGGAGGACGAGCGGTTCCGGCAGGAAGCGCGGGACTGGCTGGCCGCCCACGTGCCCGCCACGCCGCTGCCCTCCCTGGAGACGGCCGAAGGGTTCGCGGCCCACCGGGAGTGGGAGCGCGAGCTGTACTCCGGCCGCTGGTCGGCCGTCACCTGGCCGCAGGCGTACGGCGGGCGCGGCGCATCGGTGCTGCGGTGGCTGCTGTTCGAGGAGGAGTACTACGCGGCGCGCGCCCCCGGCCGGGTCTCCCAGAACGGCATCAGCCTGCTCGCCCCCACTCTTTTCGAGCACGGTACGGACGGGCAGTTGGCGCGTGTGCTGCCCGCGATGGCGAGCGGCGCGACCATCTGGGCGCAGGCGTGGTCCGAGCCCGGCGCCGGTTCCGATCTCGCCGCGCTGCGGTCGTCCGCCGTACGTGCCGAGGGCGGCTGGCTGCTGCGCGGGCACAAGACCTGGTCCTCCCGGGCGGCCTTCGCGGACCGGGCCTTCGGGCTGTTCCGCAGCCACCCCGGCGCGGACCGGCCGCACCACGGCCTCACGTATCTGATGTTCGACCTGGCCGCGCCGGGCGTGACGGTGCGCCCCATCGGCCGGCTCGACGGGAAGCCGGCCTTCGCCGAGCTGTTCCTGGACGACGTGTTCGTGCCGGACGAGGACGTGATCGGCGAGCCGGGGCGGGGCTGGCGGGCCGCGATGAGCACGGCGGGCAACGAGCGCGGGCTCACCCTGCGCAGCCCGGGGCGGTTCACGGCCGCCGCCGCCCGCCTCGCCGCCCTGTGGCGGGCCACCGCCGACCCCGCGGACACGGCCCTGCGCGACCGGGTCGCCGACGCGGTCATCGGCGCCCGCGCCTACCGGCTCGCCGCGTGCGCCCAGGCCACACGGCTCGCGGCGGACGGCGCTCCAGAGGCGGCAGGCGGCACCCGCAGGGCGGCGGGTGGCAGTTCGGGGACGGCGGACGGCGCTCCAGGGGCGGTGGGCGGCGCCCCAGGGGCGGCGGCGAGTCTCACCAAGATCTTCTGGTCCGAGCTGGACATCGCCCTGCACGAGACCGCGCTCGACCTCCTCGGCCCGCGCGGCGAACTCGCCGGCGACGCCGGTGCGGCACCGGACCACGGGAGCTGGGCCGACGGCTGGATCTTCGCGCTGGCCGGCCCGGTCTACGCCGGTACGAACGAGATCCAGCGCGACATCATCGCCGAACGGCTGCTGGGCCTGCCGAAGGGGCGGCGCTGAGACGGAGCGGCGAGAGGAGTTGAGGGATGCGGTTCCTCCTGGACGACGGGCAGCGGGAGTTCGGCCGGACGCTCGGCCGGATGCTGGCGGCGGCGGACATCCCGGCCGCCGTACGGGCGTGGGCGGCCGGTGACAGCGGCCCCGGGCGGGCGGTGTGGCGGCGGCTCGCGGCGGCCGGGGTGTTCGGGCTGGCCGTGCCGGAGAAGCACGGGGGCGCGGGTTTCCTGCCGGTCGAGCTGGTCGTGGCGTTCGTCGAGGCGGGGCGGTACGCCGTCCCCGGCCCGGCGGTGGAGACGGCCGCGGCGGCCGTCCTGCTCGACCGGCTCGGTGATACGGGCCCGGCGGGGCACTGGCTGCCCGCCATCGCGGCCGGGGCGGCGGTGGTGTCGTACGCGGACTCGGCGCGCGGGCCCTACGCCCTCGACGCGGCGGCCGCCGACGCCACCCTCCTCGTCAGCGGCGACACGCTGCGGCAGTCCGGTGCGAGCGGGCCGGTCCAGCCGTCGGTCGATCCGGCCCGGCGGCTGTCCCGGTACGGGCGGGAGGGGGGCGAGGGCGGGGCCGTGCCGGTGAGGGGGCCGGCCGTGCGGGCCGCCGCCGCGCACGCCGCGGACACCGCGCGGCTGCTCACCGCGGCGCAGGCGCTCGGTGTCGGCCGGCGGCTGCTGGACGACACGGTGGCGTACGTCAAGCAGCGCACCCAGTTCGGCGTCGCCATCGGCTCGTTCCAGGCGGTGAAGCACCGGCTGGCGGACGTGCTGGTGGCGCTGGAGTTCGCGGAGCCATTGGTTTACGGGGCCGCGGTCGAGCTGGCGGGTGACGGGGAGGCGGGGACGGGCATCGCGATGGCGAAGGCTGCCGCGGGCGAGGCCGCTTACGCCGCGGCGCGGGCCGCGCTCCAGTTGCACGGCGCCCTGGGCTACACCGACGAGCTGGACCTCTCCCTGTGGATCCGCAAGGCGCGAGCCCTGCGGGGCGCCTGGGGTACGCCCGCGGAGTGCCGGGCCCGGGTGCTCGCCTCCCCCACGGCGGCCGGGTGAGGCCACGAACGTAAATCTTTTACAGGTAAAACACCTGTTAAGGTTTTGGCATGGGGAAACATGCCAGACCAACGGGAACGCGAGCGGTGGCCCTCTCCGGGGGCACCGGCGCGGTACGCGCGCGCCCGCTGCCCATCAGGAGCACGGTCCTCCTGCGCCGCCCCGTGGACATCTGGCACAAGCCCGCGCTGAGCGCGGTCGTCGCCCTCGGCATCCCCGAGTTCACCCTGCTCGCGCTGGGCCGCCTGGACCTGGTGCTGTACACCTCGGCGGGGGCGATGTGCGCCCTGTACGCACACGGCCTGCCGTACGCGGCCCGGGCCCGCACCCTGGCGTGGGTGGTGCTCGGCATGGTCGCGAGCCTCGGCGCCGCCCTGACCGCCGCCTCGCTGACCACCTCGGTCCCGCTGCTCGTCCTCCTCGCCTCGCTCGTCGCCGCCGTACACAAGATGGTCTGCGACGCGACCCGGGTCGGGCCGCCGGGAAACCTGATCTTCACCTTCATCTCGGCCTCCGCCTTCTTCGTGCCGCAGCGGATCGGGCAGGTGCCCTTCCATCTGTCGCTGGCCCTGGGCGCCGGGGCGCTCGCCTGGCTGGTGTGCATGGCGCCCGCGCTGGTCCGGCCGCACGGGCCGGAGCGGATCGCGACGGCGCGGGCGCTGGAGGCCGCGGCGGCGCTGCTGCGCACCGGCCCCGCGCCCGATGCCCCGTCCGCCGGGCCGGACCGCGTCCGGCACGCCACCGCCGCCGCCGTGAACGCCGCCTGGCAGACGCTGTTCCAGGTCCCGGGCCGTACCGACCGCTCGGGGCTGGAAAGACTGCTCGTACGGGCCGAGTCGGCGCTCGCGGCGCAGGCGGCCGACGAGGCCGAGGCCGGGCGCTGCACGGCGTGGGCCCGCGACCTGCGCCGGGGCCGGGCGCTGCCGGCGGTCGCGCTCACCGACGCCCAGGCCGGGGAGCTGGCCGGGGTCGCCGCGGAGCGCGCGGGCCGCGCACGGGGCGCGGGGGACGGCACGGCCGTGGGCGCGGAGCCGCGCCGCCCCGCGCCCGGCCGGCCGCGCGGCGTCCGCGCCGTGCTGCACCGCCTGGCGCCCGGCTCGCCGCTGCTGCCCATCGGCGCGCGGGTGGCCGCGGGCTGCGCGCTGGCGGGCTGGGGCTCGATGGCGGTCGGCGTCGGCCACCCGTACTGGGCCGTGGTGACCGCGGCCTCCATCTACCAGGCCAACACCACCCTGTCGTGGCAGCGGGCCGTGCAGCGCACCCTCGGCAACCTCCTCGGGCTGCTGCTCTTCACCGCCCTGCTGCCGGTGATCCACACCGGCCACCCGGCGATGATCCTGCTGGCGCTGACCTTCCAGTTCTGCGCGGAGGCGAGCATCACCCGCAACTACTGGCTGGGATCGGTCTGGGTCACCCCGATGGCGCTGCTGCTCACCGAGTTCGGCAGCCACCTGCCCGCGCGGACGCTGGTCACCGACCGCTGGACCGACACCGTCGTGGGAGCGGCCGTGGGCCTGGCCTGCTGCGTCCTGGTCACCAACCGCCGCGCCGCCGACCGCGTCGAGGCGGCGCTGGACCATGTGACGGCCGCCGAGGCCGCGGCGCTCCGGCTGCTGGACGACGCCGGCGGCCCGGACGCGAAGGAGCCGCGCCCGGAGGAGGTACCGGGCGACGGCGTGCGCGAGACGGGCTGGGCGCGCGACCGCCTGGCCGCGAGCCTGGTCGAGCTGCGGGAGGCGGTGGAGGTGTCGGCCGGTGAGTGGTGGCAGCGCGCCGCGCCCGAAGAGCGCGTCGCCCTGGCCGAGCAGCGGGGGCACCGCACCCTGGCCCGGCTCGTCCGCCGGCTGTCCGCGCCGGCCGCGTAGCCGCGTGCCGCTCCCGCACCGCCGGGCCCGCGCCGGCACCCGTACCGCCCCGCCCTGCTCCCGGAAGCGGCACCAGGCAGAATTGGCCGGGCGCAGCGCGGCGCGGGGCCCGTACGGCGGCCCGCGGCACGCCGTGCGCGACACAGGACGCCGACGGGGGCCGGGAGCGCCCGGGAAGAAGAGGTGCGCGTGACCGAGGACATCGTCGCGGGGGTGCTGCGGCAGTGGCAGCAGGTCCACCCGGGGCTGGACACCGGACCGATGGCGGTGATCGGGCGGCTCAACCGCTGTTCCGCGCTGTTGCAACAGGCCGCCGACGCGCCGCTGCGGCGGGAGGGCCTGACCCGCCCGGAATTCGACATCCTCGGGACGCTGCGGCGGATGGACCGCGAGCTGACGCCCGGCCGCATCGCGCGCGAGACGTTCGCCTCCGGGGCCGCGGTCACCAAGCGGGTACGCCAGTTGGAGACCCGCGGACTGGTGTCGCGGCGCCCCGACGAGCGGGACCGGCGGGTCTCGCACCTCTCGCTCACCGACGAGGGCCGCGCGGTCATCGACCGGCTGCTGCCCGAGCAACTGCGCTACGAGGCCGGACTGCTGGAGGGCCTCGGCGGCGAGCGGCGGGCCGAACTGTCGGAGGGGCTGAGCGAGTTGCTGGTGCTCCTGGAGGGGCGGCTCGGGAGCCTGCTGGACTGACGGCCGGGGGCGGGCCCGTACGCCGAGCAGGTGGACGACGGTGGTTCCGGTGCCCTGCGGGGCCCGGCCGGCTCCGCAGGGCGACCTTCGGAAAGCGACGGTCTCTCGAAAGGCCGGGACAACAGGGGCCCTGGGCTCCTACTCGACGGCGGCTCTGGGGGCCTTGACCGTCACCGCGCCGTACAGGGGCGTGGGCCCGCTGCCTCCGTGCCCGCAGTTCCCCCGCAGCCGGTAGGTGCCCGGCTTGGTGCCGACCGGGATGCGGAGCTTGCCGGTGAGCTTGCGGCCGTCATGGGACAGGCCGATGTCCCTGACGCCGGGGATGCCGCTGCGGCTCGCGTGGACCGTCGCGTTGTTGCGGGTGCTGCAGGCGGTGGTGGACACGGTCACCGTCCCTCCCGCGCGTACGGGGTTCGGGGACACGACGAGATTGTTCTTCGCCGCGCTGTCGGGCGCCGGGGCGGTTGCGGCGAGCCCGGTCGGGGCCGACATCAGTACGGCCGCGGTCGCGAGTGCGGCACCGGTGGATATGAGGCGGGACGTGCGCATATGGATCTGTCTCCTACGGCGCGGGCGTACGGGCCGGTTCCCGCACGGAAAGCCGACGCCACATCGCCCATCACAAGACGTGGACCGCGCACCCGCATGCCGGATGAGGCATACGGGTTCGTCGCCGCGCGCCGGGAGGGACCGGTCCGCGCGGATCACCGGGGTAGTGGGGCAGGCCGCTGACACACCGGCGGCATGCCGCCCGTGGCCGCCGGGCGGTCCGGCCGCCGGGCGGGCGTCGCCACGGCGCGGGCGGCCACCGTCCGGCGCCGGCCGGCGCCGGACGCCGCATGGGCGAGGCGGGTGGCGCACCGGCCGTTCGCCCGGCGCCTCCCCGGTAACGTGCGTGAGCTGCGGAATGATGCGTTCCGTAGACAGCTCTCCGGGTGCCCGGCCGGCGGCCACCGCGGCGGGGCCGGTGCCGCTCGGGCGGAGGGAGGAACGCCGGTTTGCCTGGTCGCACGCTCTCCCCCGCGGGAGACCGCCGGGAACGGCGCCTCGCCGCCGGCGGACGCGGGCCTCCCGGCGTACACCGCTCCGCCTGTCCGTCCACCGCCCGCCCGTCGCCCGGCGACCCGCATTCCTGAGGCAGCGTCATGACTTCCCCCTTCGACGGTATGGCCGCTCTGCACGAGCGCAGCATCGACGAGCTGCCTTTCAGACGGCACATCGAGATGCCCTCCGTCCTCGCCGCGGCGGACGGCGTGGCGGGGCGGCGGGTCCTGGACCTCGCCTGTGGTTCGGGGCACTACGCCCGGTTCTTCGCCCGCAACGGGGCGGACAGCGTGCTCGGCGTCGACCGGTCCCCGGGGATGATCGCGCACGCCCGGCACCGGGAGGAGGTGGAGCCCCTCGGCGTGTCCTACCGCGTCCTCGACGCGGCGACCACCGACGCGCTCGAAGGCGCCTTCGACGTGACCGTGGCCGTCTACGCGCTGTCGTACGCCGCCACCCCGGCAGCGCTCGTCCGGCTGTGCGCCGCCGCCCGCGACACGCTCGCCCCGGGCGGCCGCTTCGTGGCCGCCACGCTCAACCCGGACTTCGCGACGGTCCCGCACTACTACCGGCCCTACGGCTTCGACCTCACCGTGGCCGACGCCCACCTGCGCGACGGCGACCCCGTCGGCCTGCACGGCCGGGCCGGCGAGGAAACGTTCCAGGCGACCGCCTACTACTGGTCCCGTGAGGCGCACGAACAGGCCCTGACGGAGGCCGGGTTCACCGGCATCGTCTGGCAGCCGCCGCGCACCGCCGCCGACGGCAGCGCGTCGCTGTTCGCCCGCTACCTGGCCGCACCGCACGTCCTGGCGGTGTCGGCGCGCGCCGCCTGAGGTCAGGGACGGCGCCCCTCGGACCGGTCTCGCACCGGTCCGAGGAAGCCGCGCGTCACGGCTCCAGGCGGGCGACGCGCCCGTCCACCCCCGCCGCCCAGCAGCCGAAGTCGGCGGAACAGTCGACGGTGTCGTACGAACCGTCGTCGAAGGTGTGCCAGGTCCGGCCGCCGTCGAACGTGACGTCGCTGCCCGTCGGGCCGACGGCCAGGGCGACGCGCGTGGTGCGGGGGAACCAGGCCACACCGGACCGGTAGCGCTTCGGCGGCCGGACGGACGCCTGCCAGGACGCGCCGCCGTCCGCACTCACCGCGGCGGCCTTCGGCGAAGGCCTGCCGGACCGGTGATCACCGCCGACCGCGAGTCCGTGCGTACGGTCGCGGAACGCCAGCCCGAAGACACCGCGCGCCGGGTCGCCCGCCGGAACCGGCGTCTCGGACACGGTCCAGCTCCGTCCGCGGTCCGGGGAGTACAGGACACGGCTCCTCGCCGCGCCACCGGTGGCGAACCACGCGTCGTACCCGCCGGAGCTGACCAGGCACTGGCCACTGGCCGCGAAGGACGCCTCGCCGGGCTGGGCCGGCGGCATCCCGCGGGTGGGCAGCACCCGCCAGTTGCGGCCGCCGTCGACCGTGGACAGGACGCGGTACCTCCCGTCGACGGGGTCGGCGAGCGCGATGCCGTGGCTGCTGTCGAAGAACGTCATGCAGTCGTAGAAGGCGCGCGGGTCGGTGTTGCGGAAACTCTCCGTCCAGGTGGCGCCGCCGTCGTCCGTACGGAAGACCCGGGACGCCGTCCCCTCCCCGGCCGACAGGGCCACGGCGTGCCGCGCGTCGAACGCCTCGATGTCGCGGAACTCCAGGGCCTCGGCACCCGGCGGTGAGACATCGCGCCAGTGGTCGCCGCCGTCGCGGGTGCGCAGCACGGTCCCGCCGGTGCCGGCCACCCAGGCGGTGCTGCGGCTGACGGCGGCCAGACCGCGCAAGCGCGCGTCGGAATCGCTGTCCTTCAGGTCCCAGCCGTCGCCCAGCACCTGGGAAGCGGCCGGTGACGCGGCGGTGGACGGCGGGGCGGCGGGCGTCCGCGCCGAAACGGGGGCCGCGCTCGCGGCACCGAGCGCGGCGGCACAGGCCACCGCCCACATCACGCGCCCGCGTCTCCCGCGCCCCGGATGTCCTGGCTGTCCCGGCTTCCCCATGACCCTCATGACGCTGGAAGCTAGCCCAGCCGGCCCGCCCCGTCCAGAGATCCCCGTACCGCCCGCCGCGCGGCGCCTCGCCTCGCGCGGGCCCGGCGCTCCTCCTACTGTGCTGAAGGGGGGAGGCGGAAGCAGCCGGGGGGCGACGCGGGAGGAGACGGCGATGGTCCGGCAGGAGATCCGCGCATGAACGCGCCGGCCCCGGTGACGGTGACCGACGACCGCGCCGCGAACCGCTTCGAGGCCCGGCTCGGCGGCGAAGTGGCGGGCGTGGCGGCCTATCTGCGCGCCGAGGGACTCATCGCCCTGGTGCACACCGAGGTCGACCCGGTGTACGAGGGCAACGGCGTCGGGTCCGCGCTGACGCGGCACGCGCTGGACGCGGCGCGGGCGGACGGCCTGCGGGTACTGGCCGTGTGTCCGTTCGTCGCGGGCTGGATGGAGCGGCACCCCGAGTACGGGGACCTCGCCTATGAGAACCGGAGCGTGGTCACGGACTGAGGGGCGGTGGTTTCCGGGGGCCGAGCGAGGGGTGGTGGCCCGGTCGGGGCCGGTGGCCTGGCCAGGGCCCGCCTGGCCGGGACCGGTGGCCCGTCCCGGCCCCGGCCCAGTGTCCAGGCCGGGACCGGCGCCCCGACCCGGTCCGACCCGACCCGGTGGGTGCGTACGTCACCCGATGTAGCAGATCCAGCCCCGGCCCCAGCTCCACCACGCCCATTCGCAGTGCGCGGGCGGGGACGGAGCGGTGGGAGTGGGAGTGGGAACGGGGCTGATCGTCGGCGTGGGTGTCGGTGCCGGGGTGGGCTGCTCCGTGGGGGCGGAAGTGGGGCCGGTGGTGGGCCGCGTGGGGCCGCCGGTCGGGGCGGACGCCGTCGGGCCAGGGCCCGGGCCGGGGCTCGTCGCCGGGCCGGTGGGGCCCGGGGAAGGGTTCGGCCGCCCGGTCGCGGTCGGTGCGGGGGCTCGCGGAACGGCCGGCCCGGGAGCCTGTGAGGCGGTCGGTCCGCCCGCGCGGGGCGCCGGTGGGGCGCTCGCCGTGCCGTGCGCGTCCGGTGCCGGCGGTGCGGCCGGAGCGCCGGTGGGTACGGGGGGCGCCGACCGCTCCACCGTGGCCTCGGGCACCGCCCGGCCGGCACCGGAGCCCGGGTCCGCGCCGCCGGCCTTCCCCGGCGGCGCGGCCGTCCGCCCGGCCGTCGACGTCGCGTCGGCGCCGGTCAGCGCGATGCCCGCGGCGACCACCACCCCGGCGACCACCGCGACGCCCACGCTCGCGAAGGTGACGCCGACCGGCCCGGCCTGCCCGAGCTGGCCACGCAGCAGATGCCGTACGGATTCCTGTACGGACGTGAGCGCCTTGTGCGCGGAAACGATCGCGCCGCTCCCGGCCATGTGACCGCCACCGGCCACCGCGGCCCCGGCGCCCGCGAGCGGCAGCAGGAACTTCGCCGAACCGCCCGCCAGGAGCACCAGCAGCGCGGGCCCGGTGAGCGCGGGCAGCCGGTCGTTGGCCCGGGTCAGCAGCGCCATCCGCGCCCGGCAGTCGGGGCAGTCCGCGAGGTGGCCCGTCACACCGTCGGCCTGTTTCGCGGTGGCCTCGCCCCGTACGAACGCGGGCATCCGCTGCCAGTGCACCGCGCACGCCGGATCGTCCGGCGTCCCGGGCACCGAGCCGAGGAACGCCTGCCGCATCCCCTCCCTGGCCCGGTGCAGCAGTACGGCCGTGGCGCCCTTGCCCGCCCCGATCACCTGGCCGACCACCTCCAGCGGCTGGTCCTCGGCCTCCGCCAGCCACAGCGCCGTCACCCAGCGCTGCGGGAGGCGCCCCATGACGCGGGCGAGCAGATCGACGTGGGCGACGCGCTGCGCCGGGTCGGCGTGCTCGGCCGCCGGGTCGGCGCCGGGCCACGCCGGCCCGTCCTCCGGATCCTGCGGTATCTCACGGGCGGCGGCCGCGCCGACGGCCGAGGCGAGGTGGCGGATGGTGGTGCGGAGGTAGGCCGGGACGTTGTCGATGCGGTGACCGGCCCGGATGCGGCGCCAGACCCGGAAGTGCGCCTCGGCGACGAGGTCCTCCGCGAGCCAGGCGCTCGTCGTCAGCGACCGCGCGTAGGCGACCAGGCGCGGGTGTTCGCGCTCGTAGAGGCGGGTGTAGTCGTCCGCCGCCGACGCCGGGGACCCTGCGGATGCTTCGGACATGAACGGACAGCCCCTGACGTGTCACCCCGGTGCCCGGAGCTGCCCCGGTACCGGCCGGGCGCCCGGAGTCCGGTCATCGGCACTCATGTGTAGGGCAGACCCATTCCGGTTCTGGCGGCCTTGCATGGATTTCGTAAGCGTAAGGAGCACATATCTCCGCAACCAGAAGTTCGTGACGCACATCACGCGGTCTTTCGGTGCACTGGCGTCATACGCGGCACGTCTTACGGGTCACAGAGGCAGAGACCCGTCCGCACGAGCATCCAGGGAGCCGGCGATGCCCCACGTCATCGACCAAGCCGTCCACGCCCGACTGATCGCGACCATGCCCCGGTCGCGCGAGGTGCCCGCCCGGCTGCGTTACGACAGCGGCGACCCGCTCGCGGTGCACGTCGTCTTCCCACCGGCGGCGTCGCTGGACGGGGCGGAGGTCGTGTGGACGTTCGCCCGCGATCTGCTGGCGGAGGGCCTGCGGGAGCCGTCCGGCAAGGGCGACGTGCACATCTGGCCGTGCGGCCCGGCCACCGCGATGCTGGAGTTCCACACCGCCGACGGCCTGGCCATGGTGCAGTTCCAGGCCCGCGACCTGCGCAGGTTCCTGATGCGGTCGTACGGTGTGGTGGCCCTCGGCAGCGAGAGCCGTCACCTCGACGTCGAGGGCGACCTGGCGGCCCTGCTGCGCGAGGCGTAGGCCGCCGGGTGCGGCCGTCCTGCCTCAGCCGTGCCCGAGAAAGGCGTACAGCCGCCGTGCCCGAGGCCCTCCGCCGACTCCTGTACGTGCCGGTGGCCAGAAGCTCCCGAGCCGCGGGGCGCACCAGGACGTCCGGGGAGCGCGCCAAGACGCGCGCGGCCCGCGCGACGCCCGGGCCGACGCCGGCCAGGCGGCGCCCAGCCCCCGGACGACACCCGCGCGGGTGAGGGCGACGGCCGCCGCGCCCGCCTCTTCGCTGACGCGGCAGTTCGCTGACGCGGCAGCCGCTTGACTTGGAGTGCGCTCCAGCAGGAAGAGTGAGCGACGAATCGATCAAGCACTCTCTTCGAGGAGCTCCACCATGCGCACCACCACGCTCGGCAGCACCGGCCCCGAGGTCGGCGTCATCGGCCTCGGCTGCATGGGCATGACCCACGGCTACGACCCGAACGGCCGGGACGAGGCCACGTCCGTCGGCGTGCTCCGGCAGGCGATCGACCTCGGCGCGACACTGATCGACACGGCTGATGTCTACGGCCCGTACACCAACGAGGAGTTGGTGGGCCGGGCGCTGGCGGGCGGTCACCGGGAGCGGGTGGTCCTGGCGACCAAGGTCGGCCTGGAATTCGACGAGAAGAAGCCGGGCGACGCAACCGCCCTTGCGCGCAACGGCCGCCCGGAGCACATCCGCCGCTCCATCGACGCGAGCCTGCGCCGCCTGGGCACCGACCACGTGGACCTCTACCAGCTCCACCGGGTGGACCCCGAGGTGCCGGTCGAGGAGAGCTGGGGCGCGCTGGCCGAGGCCGTCCAGGCGGGCAAGGCGCGCCACCTCGGCCTGTCGGAGCCGACCGTCGAGGAGATCCGGCGCGCGCAGGCCGTGCACCCGGTCACCTCCGTACAGTCCGAGCTGTCGCTGTGGACCCGTGAGGCGCTCGATGAAGTCCTGCCGTACTGCGAGGGGCAGGGCATCGCCTTCCTGCCGTTCTCGCCGCTCGGCCGCGGCTTCCTGACCGGCAGCATCACCTCCTTCGACGAGCTGCCGCAGGACGACTACCGTCGCCGGATGCCGCGCTTCCAGCAGGACGCGCTGAAGGCCAACCTGGACCTGGTGGGCAAGGTCCGCGCCATCGCCGCGGAGTGCGGCGTCTCCCCCGCGCAGGTCGCCCTCGCCTGGGTCATCGCCCAGGGGCAGTACGTCATCCCGATCCCCGGCACCAAGACCCCGAAGTACCTGGTGGACAACACCGGCGCGGCGGATGTCACCCTGCCGCCCGCCGCGCTGGCCGAACTCGACGCGCTGCCGGCCGCCGAGGGCACCCGCTTCTGACCCCCGGCTTGAGGCCGGCCCGCTCACGCGGATCCCGACGGCGCCGCTCCACCGACCGCCCGACGCCACCGCCGTGGGCACGTTCCGGGCGACTGCCGTCGGACCGGGTCGGGCGGCGCGGGCCGCTCCGGCCGCTCCGGCCCCGGAAGCCGCCGCGTCCGACGCTTCTCGGTGTCGGCGTAGGTGATCTTGCCGTGGATGCCCACGGTCCCGCCGGTGCTCACGATGGTCGTGCCGTGGTGGAGCCGGATGGCGGGATCGCCGAGCCCGGCCGCGTCCGGCAACGGCGTCCAGCCATACGCGGCGCCCCGCTCGTCCTCCGGCCCGGCCGCGGCACTCCCCGGCGTCCCGTCACCCGACCCGGCCGCCGCTCCGGCCGCCCGACGCTCAGGGGTGCGGCGCGGCGTCCCGCTCCACCCCGGCGAACAGCTTGGACAGTTGCAGGTCCAGGAGCTGGACGGCCTTCTCGGGGGTGTGGACGTCCAGCAGGATGTACGTCGAGAGTCCGTCGGCCAGGCTGATCAGCAGCATCGCCTCGTCGTCGGCGTCCCGCTCCGGGGGGACCTCGCCCCGTTGGATCGCCAGCCGCAGTTGGGCGGCGAAGAAGGAGCGCAGCTTGGGGATGCCGTCGCGGGCGTCGGTGCGCAGCGAGGGGTCGTGGACGGCTCGGTGGAAGTGGGCGACGCCCACCAGGAAGCCGGTGCGGCTCTGTTCGTCCAGCGGCAGCATTCCCGTCAGGCAGGCGCGCAGGACGACGCGCGGCGTGGGTTCCTCGTCGAGGGCTTCGATGCGTTCGCGGATGCGCTGTTGGGCCAGGGCCTCGATGTGGCGCAGCGCGAAGACGAGCATCTCGTCCTTGGTGCGGAAGTAGTGCTGGAGCCGCCCCAGGGAGATGCCCGCCTCGGCGGCGACGTCCCGCAGGCTCGCGCCCTCCAGTCCCCGGGTGCTCGCGATCCGCCACAGCGCCTGGGAGATCTCCCGGCGCCGCGCCTCGTGGTCCACCTTCTTCGGCACGTGACCGTGGCCTCGCCTTCTTTTTTACAAGTCGCTCGTACCGTTATAACGTACCGCTACCCAATACAAACGACTTGCCAAAGAACGGGGACCCTCATGCCCGCTCCCGCCACCCCCTTGCTGCGGCCACCGCGCAACCGGGTCGATCCCCGCGCCCGCCGCTGGTGGACCGTCCAGGCGCTGCTGACGGTCAGCGGGCCGATGCTGCTCACCGCGCTCGCCCTGGCGGCCTGCTCGGTGCTGTTCTTCCCCGGCGCCCTGCCCTGGCTCGGCCCGCTCCTGCTGGTCGTCCTCGTCCTGCCGGCGCTCGGCTATCTGCTGGTCATGCCGCGGTGGCGGTACTCCGTGCACGCCTGGGAGCTGGGCAGCCGCGCGGTGTACGCGGCGAGCGGCTGGTGCTGGCAGAAGCGGCGGATCGCGCCGCTGTCGCGGGTGCAGACCGTGGACACCGTGCGCGGCCCCGTGCAGCAGCGGTTCGGGCTCGCGACGATCACCGTCACCACCGCCTCCACCGCCGGCGACGTGAAGATAGCCGGGCTGTCCGACGCGGACGCCGAGGAGCTGGCGCGGCGCATCGGTGAGGCGGCGCAGGCCGTACCGGGTGATGCCGCATGACCACCGCCACGCCTTCCGTCACCGGCGCACCTCCCCGGTGGCACCGCCTGGACCGGCGCACCCTCCTGGTGCACTGCGGCTGGATGGCCGCCCCGCTCGGCTCACTCACGCTCACCGCGCTGGCCACCGGCGGCCGGATCGGAACCGGCGCCTGGATCACCCTGGCCTCGATCGCGGCGGCCTTCGCGGTCCTCACCGCGATCGGGTCGGTCCGCTGGGCCCGTACGGACTACCGCGTCACCGGCGACTCCTTCGAGGTGCGCAGCGGGGTGCTGACCCGGCGCACGCGGTCCGTGCCGCTGCACCGCATCCGTACGGTCGACCTCACGGCCTCGCCGCTGCACCGGCTGCTCGGCGTCACCGTCCTGCGCGCCGGCACCGCGGGCTCGTCGGACGGCGGCGGTGAGCTGTCGCTGGAGGCGCTGACGACGGCCGACGCGGAGCAACTGCGGACGGTGCTGCTGGCCCGCGCCGACGCCCGGGTGACGGACGAGGACCCGGTCGTCTCCCGCGTCAACTGGCGCTGGCTGCGCTACGCGCCGCTCACCTTCTGGGTGATCGGCGGTGTCTTCGCCGCGGCCGGCGGCGCCTACCGGGTCCTGGACGGCGCGGGCATCGAGCTGTGGAAGCTGGGCGTCGTGCGCGACGCGTTCGACGAGTTCGGCGCCAGCGCGCTGTGGGTGACGATCCCGCTCGCGCTGTTGGCGGTCATCGCCCTCGGCACGGTCGGCGCGCTCGCCCTCTATGTCGAGGGCTGGTGGACATTCCGCCTCGAATGGACCGACGCGCACACGCTGCGGGTGCGCCGCGGCCTGCTCACCACCCGGTCGGTGACCATCGAGCGGGCCCGGCTGTGCGGTGTGGTGCTGCGCGAGCCGCTGCTGCTGCGGGCGGGCGGCGGCGCCACCGTACGCGCGGTCGCGGGCGGACTGGGCAACCGGGAGGAGAACCGCAAGCGCAGCGTGATTCTGCCGCCCGCGCCGCGCACCGAGGCGGTGCGCACGGCGTCGGGGACGCTCCGTACCGGCTTCCCCGACGCCGGGCTCCGCGGGCACCCGCGGGCGGCCCTGCGCCGTCGCCGCACGCGCGGGCTGCTCCTCGGCACGCTCCCGGGCACCCTCGCCCTCGCGGTCCCGGGCGTCCTGCTGACCCCTGTCCTGCTGCACTGCGCCTGGGTCTTCGCGCTGGTGTCGGTGCCGGTGGTGTGGTGGCTGGCCCGTGACGCGTACCGCGCTCTGGGGCACGGCGTCGACGGGCGGTATCTCGTCACGCGCTCCGGCACGTTCAGCCGGGACACCGTCGCACTCCGGCGCGAGGCGGTGGCGGCCTGGACGTTCTCCAGTACGCCGTTCACCCGGAGGTCCGGTCTGGTGACCCTCACCGCCGCGGTCGCCGCCGGGGAGGACGGCTACCACATACGCGACATTCCGGCGGACGACGCCCCGGCCCTGGCGGCGGCCGCGGCGCCCGGAATCCTGGAGGAGTTCCTGGTGTACGGCCCCGCGAAGTCCCGTGCGGCCCGGCACCGGGCGTGATCACAAACCCTTGTCAACCCACGCGTTGCCCACCAACCATGACGACCTGGACATGACATAAATCACACCCTTGTCACGTGCACGGCGCGGGCGGGCACACCGTCCTACACGGTGTAAGCCATGTCCCCGACCCGACAGCCGTAAGGGAGCAGCCGCGGTGCAGAGTGTCATCGACCAAGCCGTCCAGGTACGTCTCATCGCGACCGCTCCCGGCTCCCGGACCGTGCCCGCGGTGCTGCACTATCACCCGGCCGACCCGCTCGCGGTGCGGATCACCTTCCCGCCGGAGATCTCGCTGGACGGCGCCGCGGTCGACTGGGCCTTCGCCCGTGAACTGCTCGCCGAGGGCCTGCGGACCCCGGCGGGCACCGGTGACGTACGGGTGCGCCCGCTGGGCCGGGAGCGCACGGTGCTGGAGTTCCACGTCGAGGACGGCGTCGCGATGGTCCAGGTCGACGCCGCCGACCTGCGCCGCTTCCTGGACCGTACGTACCGGGCCGTGCCCGCGGGCCGGGAACTGCTCGACGTGGACCGCGGCCTCGCGGAGCTGCTCGGCGAGGCGTGAGGAACGGGTGAAGAACGGGCCCGGGTCCCGGCCAGGCCGGGACCCGATCACCGCCCCCCGCCCCCGCCTCAGCGCTTCGGGAATCCGAACCCGTACCCCTGCTGCTTCATCCACGGCAGCAGCCGGTCCAGCGCCGCGACCGTCTGGCTGCGGTCACCGCCGCCGTCGTGGAAGAGGACGGTCGGGCCGTTGCGCAGTTCCCGGCGCACCGTGCGCACGATCGCGTCGGTGCCCGGCCGCTCGAAGTCCTTGCTGTCCACGTTCCAGCCCAGCGGGCGCATCCCCCGCTCCGCGGCCAGCTTCCTGCTGTACGGGGTGAACGCGCCGCCCGGCGCCCGGTAGTAGTCGACCCGCGGACCGCCGGCCGCCTGCTCGATCATCTGCTGTGCGTCGAGGATCTGCTTCGACTGGAAGCTCTCGGGCTTGTGGTCCATGCCGGTGTTGTGGCTGACGGTGTGGTCACAGAGCTTGTGCCCGGCCGCCGCCACCTGCTTGACCAGGTCCGGGTGCGCCTTCGCCGACGGACCGATCATGCAGAAGGTGGCCTTGACGTCGTTCTTCTTCAGCACGGACAGCACCTTCGGGGTCCAGACCGGGTCCGGGCCGTCGTCGATGGTGATGTTGAGGCTCTTCCCGGGCCGGTCGGAGGCGTGCACGATGCTCGGGTCGATCGGGGCGGTCCGCGCCTGTTCGGTGGGTTCGGCGTGCGCCTCGGAGGTGGCGCCGGACTGCCCGAAGGTCAGATAGCCGGCCACCCCGAGCGACGCCGCCGCCACCGCGGCCACCCCGATGATGCCGCTCCGCCTGCCGTGCCGTGCCATGCGTATCCCGTCCCTATTGCCGTGCGCGGGCCACCGCGGTCCTGCGGATGGGCGCCTCGGTCGGCGCCGTACGATTCCCCCTGCGGTGCGCTCGCGCGATCACTGCCTTGCATCACGACAGATGCGAAGAAGTGCGGGCAGGATGCGCCTGTTACCGATCCATCATGAAACTTATTGATACTGGTGCCATGCCCCGAGTACTTCTGATCGAGGACGACGCCGCCGTACGCGACGGAGTCACCCTCGCGCTCCGCCGGCGCGGCCACGAGGTGGCGGCCGCGGCCAGCGGCGAGGACGGCCTGGATCTCCTCCCCGCCTTCCGCCCCGACATCGTGCTGCTGGACCTGATGCTCCCGGGCAAGGACGGCTTCGAGGTCTGCCGCCGGATCCGCGCCGACCGCCAGCTCCCGATCATCATGCTCACCGCCCGCGGCGACGACCTCGACGTGGTGCTCGGCCTGGAGGCGGGCGCCGACGACTACATCGTCAAGCCCGCGCGCGGCGAAGTGCTGGAGGCCCGGATCCGCGCGGTCCTGCGGCGTACCGCCCTGCCCGCGGACGGGGACACCGCCGGGCCCGCCGAGCCGGGTCCCGCCCCCGTGGAGACCTACGGCGAACTGGCCGTGGACCGTGCCGGACTCGTCGTCTCCAAGGGCGGCACCGACCTCCCGCTGGCCCCCTCCGAGATGAAACTGCTGCTGTTCCTGTCCGCGACGCCCGGCCAGGTCTTCAGCCGCCAGCAGCTCCTGGAGCACGTCTGGGAGCACAGCTACCACGGTGACGCGCGCCTGGTGGACGCGTGCGTGATGCGGCTGCGTACGAAGATCGAGGACACCCCGCGCAGTCCCCGGTACGTCCAGACCGTACGCGGCTTCGGCTACCGCTTCGGCCCCCTGTGAAGCGTCTTCGGCCCACCCTCCGGGTGTGGCGCCCCACAGTGCCCCGCTCGCTGCCGCGCGGGCTGCGGGCCCGGCTCGTCGTCGCGTTCCTGCTGGTCGCCGCGGTCAGCGCGCTCACCACCGCGGCGCTGACCTACCGCGAGGCCCGCAACGCCATCCTCCAGCGCTCACAGGACACCGCGATCAAGGACCTGCGGGGCCAGGTCAATTCGCTCGCGCCGGACCTCGCCGTGCCGCCGACCCGTGCGGACGTGGACGAGTTCAGCCGGCAGCTCGACCGCTCCGGCAAGGCCAGGGACTGGGACGTCTACGTCCGGTACCAGGGCGTCGCGGAGAACGACCCGAGCCGGGTGCGCCATCCCGTCAGCGTCCCCGACGAGCTGCGGAAATCGGTCGAGAGCCGGCAGGTGACGGCGTTCCAGCGGGTGGACCGGGACGGTGAGCCGTGGCTGCTGATCGGCATGCCGGTGATGCGGTCGCAGACCGAGCCCCGTACGGCGTCGCCGCTGTCCGTCTACGCCCAGCTCCCGCTGCGCGCGGAGGAGGCCAACGTCGAGGCGCTGGTGAGCGCCGCGCAGCGCGGCGCCCTGCCGGTGCTCGGGCTGGCCGTGGTCCCGGCGCTGCTCGCGGCCCGCGGTGTGCTGCGGCCGGTGCGCGGGCTGCGGCAGGCCGCCGGGCGGATCGCCGAGGGCAAGCTGGAGACCCGGCTGGAGGTCAAGGGCGCCGACGAGCTGGCCGACCTGTCCCGGACGTTCAACGACATGGCCGCCAAGCTGGAGGAGAGCGTCGCGGACCTGCGGCGCATGGAGGCCAACGCGCGGCGGTTCGCGGCCGACGTCTCGCACGAGCTGCGGACCCCGCTGGCGGCGATGACCGCCGTCACCGACGTGCTCGACGAGGACGCCGACGCGCTCGACCCCGACACCGCCTCCGCCGTCCGGCTGATCAGCCAGGAGACCGACAAGCTGGCCCGGATGGTCGAGGACCTCATGGAGGTCTCGCGCTTCGACGCCGGGGCCGCCGCGCTGCATCTGGACGAGGTGGACGTCGCCGAGACGATCCGCAAGACGCTCCAGGCCAGGGCCTGGCAGGACCGGGTGGGCACCGAGCTGCCGGACGGCGTACGGGCACGGCTGGACCCGCGGCGGCTGGACGTCGTGGTGGCCAACCTGGTCGGCAACGCGCTGCACCACGGCGGGGAGCCGGTACGCGTCCTGCTGCGGGCGCCGGATCCGGACGACGGCCACCTGGTGATCCACATCATGGACAGCGGCCCCGGCATCGACCCCGAGGTGCTCCCGCACGTCTTCGACCGCTTCTACAAGGCGGACTCGGCCCGCGCCCGCTCCGAGGGCAGCGGGCTGGGCCTGGCGATCGCCATGGAGAACGTACGGCTGCACGGCGGGACCATGAGCGCCGCCAACTGCCCCGAAGGCGGGGCGGTGTTCACCGTCGAACTGCCACTGCCCGGCCAGGGGGCGGGGGCCGGCGCGGACGCACCGGAGGCGGCCGGGAAGCCGGCGCCGGAGCCCACGGACGGCGGGCCGGACCCGACGGACGGCGGTGAGCGCCGTACACAGGACCCGGCGGCCGGGAAGGCGGACCAGACGTGAGCGTGCCGAACTCCCCACGGGCCCGGCGGATCGCGCTGGGCGGACTGCTCGCGGGCGTGCTGGCCGGGCTGTCGGCGAGCGCCCTCACCGGCTGCGGCATCGAGCCGACCGGGGTGATCGACGCGGGCGAGCCCGCCCACGGCCTCAAGGCACCGGGCAAGCCCGTGCCCGACGTCCAGCTCTACTTCCTCGGCCCGACCGGCCTGCGCCCCGCCAGCCGTCCGGCGACCGCGCCGGTCGGCCCCGAGGAAGCGATCAACCTGATGATGAAGGGGCCCAACGACGCCGAACAGCAGCGCGGCCTCACCAATGTGCTGCCCGTGCTCCCGGGCAAGGTCACCGCGGAGACGGACAACGGTGCGGTCACCGTCCGCCTGCCCATGAACGTCAAGCGGCTCGACACCGCCTCCATGAGCCAGCTCGTGTGCACCGCGGCCAACGCCTCCGTGCCCGGCGGCCGCCGCCCGTCGGACGTGCTGGTGACCCTGGTGGGCGGCGACGCGCGGGTCGGTCCGATGGTGTGCGGCGGCACCAACGCCTTCCCGTTCATCCAGTCCAGCCCGTCCCCCGCGCTGCCGGACTGAACCCCGGCCGGCGCCCGCCGGGGCTCAGCCCAGGAGGCTCTGACGCCCGCCCACCCCCTTGCCCTACGATCACTACCGGCAAGTACGGGTGCGGGGCGGGACGTTGCGGCATCGGGAGGGCGGGCTCGGATGGCCGGTTCAGGACGGCATGACCAGGTTCACGACTACGTCGTCGTCGGCGCCGGCTCCGCGGGCTGTGTGCTCGCGGCCCGGCTGTCCGAGGACCCGACGGTACGGGTGGCCCTGGTGGAAGCGGGCGGACCGGACCGCAAGCAGGAGGTCCGCGTCCCGGCGGCGTTCCCCAAACTCTTCCGCACGCCGTACGACTGGAACTTCACGACGACGCCCCAGGCGGGCCTGCACGGGCGGGAGTTGTACTGGCCGCGCGGCCGGACCCTGGGCGGCTCCTCGTCGCTCAACGCGATGATGTGGGTGCGCGGCCACCGCGACGACTACGACGGCTGGGCCGAAACGGCGGGCGAGGAGTGGTCCTGGGGCGAGGTGGCCCGCTACTTCCGGCGCGCCGAGCGCTGGGCCGGACCGCCCGGCGGTACGGCGCACGGCACCGCGGGCCCGCTGTGGATCTCCCCCGCGCGCGACCTCCACCCGCTGACCACCGCCTTCCTCGACGCCTGCGCGGAGGCGGGCCTGCCCCGGCTCGCCGAACTCAACGGCCCCGACCACAGCGGCTGCGCCCCCACCCCGCTCAACCAGCGGCGCGGACGCCGGTGGAGCGCGGCCGACGGCTATCTGCGCCCGGCGCTGCGCCGCGCGAACCTGCGCGTCGTCACCGGGCGGCAGGTGCGCCGGGTGCTGTTCGAGGACGGCCGGGCGTACGGTGTCGAGCTGCCCGGCGGCGTGCTGCGGGCCCGCCGTGAGGTCGTGCTGTGCGCGGGGGCGGTCGGCTCGCCCCAGCTCCTGCTGCGCTCCGGCGTGGGCGACGCCGACCAGTTGGCGGAGGCCGGGATCGAGCCGGTGGCCGAACTCCCCGCCGTGGGCCGTCACCTCCAGGACCACCTGTCCGTACCGGTCCTGATGCGGAGCGCGCTGCCCCGCACGCTCACCGGCGCCGACACCCCGGCCAACATCGCGCGGTATCTGCTGTCCCGGCGCGGCCCGCTGACCTCCAACATCGGCGAGGCCGTCGCGTTCCCGCGGAGCACCGACGGGCTCGCCGCCCCGGACCTGGAGCTGATCTTCGCGCCGGTCCCGTTCGTCGAGCACGGCCTTCAGGCGCCGACCGAGCACGGGGTCACCATCGGCGTGGTCCTGCTGCGGCCGGAGAGCCGCGGCCGGATCACGCTGGGCGGGCCGGACCCGGACGCGCCGCCGCGCATCGACCCCGGCTATCTGACGGCCGAGGCGGACCTGCGGCGGTTGCTGGCCGGGGTCCGCCTCGCCGAGCGGCTGTACGGGACCCGGGCGCTGGCCCCGCACGTCGGCGAGCCGCTGGAGCCGTGGCCCGGCCAGCAGGACGACAAGGCCGCCGGGGAGACGGTGCGCGCCCTCGCGGAAACGCTCTACCACCCGGTGGGCACCTGCCGGATGGGCACCGGCGACGACACCGTGACCGATCCGCGCCTGCGGGTGCGCGGCGTGACGGGGCTGCGCGTCGCGGACGCCTCGGTGATGCCGTCCATCACCCGCGGGCACACCCACGCGCCCACGGTGATGATCGCCGAACGGGCCGCGGACCTGCTGCGTGCCCCGTAGCCCCGTGGCTCCGCACGGCGCGTACATGCGCATCACGCCGGAAAGCCGGACACTGGATCACCCGGGACGAGCCCGGAACCGCACAAGGAGTGACGATCGGGGACCGTGCGTGAACGGCCTCCGGAGGCAACCGACCGCGACGGAGGACGGGAGGGTCCGATGACGGAATCCATGCTGCGGGACAGGACCGGTCGGGCGTTCGGCCGCCTGGTCGACCGGTATCTGGACATGCCCGAGCCGGTCACACCCGACGTCGAGTGCGTGCGGGACCTGCGCGTCCCCATGCGGGACGGCACCGTACTGCTCGCCGACCGCTACCGGCCGCGCGGCGCCGGGCCGCTGCCGGTGGTGCTGCTGCGCACGCCGTACGGCAAGCACAAGCCCGACATCAAGCTGTTCGCGGGGGTGCTGGCGCGGCGGGGTTTCCAGGTGGTGGCGCAGAACGTCCGCGGCGTCTTCGGCTCGGGCGGCGAGTTCCGCGCCTTCGTGCACGAGCGGGACGACGGACTCGCGACCGCCGCGTGGCTGCGCGCACGGGCGTGGTGCGACGGCCGGCTGGCCACCGCCGGTGCCAGTTACCTCGGGCACACGGAGTGGGCGATCGGCCCGTACCTCGACCCGCCACTGGAAGCGATGTGCCTGGGCATCACCACCTCCGACTTCCCCGCCGCCTTCTACCCGGGCGGTGCGCTCGCGCTGCACAACATGCTGGTGTGGTCCTCCGCGACGGGCACCCAGGAGGAGGCGCCGCTCGGCGGCCTGCTGCCCAACCCGCTCCAGACCCGCAGGGTGCAGCGCGCGATGCGGACGCTCCCCGTCGGCGAGTCCGACCTCGCGGCCATAGGGCGGCCCGAGCGCTTCCTGCGCGAGGTCAGCGCGCACGCGGAGCCGGGGGACGCCTTCTGGGCGCCGATCGACCACCACGCGGCGGCGCTGCGGATGACCACCCCGACCAGCATGGTGACCGGCTGGTGGGACCTGTTCCTGCCGTACCAGCTACGGGACTTCACCGAGCTGACCGCCGCCGGACACCGCTCGCGGATCACGATCGGGCCGTGGGCCCACGACCGGAACGCACTGAAGGCCACGCTCACCGACCATGTGTCGTGGCTGAGCGCCCAGTTGGCCGGCGACGCCACCCAGCTCCACCAGTCGCCGGTCCGGCTCTACCTCCAGCGGGCGGGCCGCTGGCTGGACTTCGACCGCTGGCCGCCACCTCAGTCCGCCCCGACGCCGCTGTACCTCCAGCCGTCCGGCGGGCTCGACTGGCCGGAACCGCCCGGCAGTACACCGGACCGGTTCACCTACCACGGCGCCGACCCGACCCCGTCGACCGGCGGCCCGCTGCTGCTGCCGGGCGAGGTGCGGCAACAGGACAACACGGCCGTCGAACGGCGGCCCGACGTGCTGGTCTTCACCGGCCGGCCGCTGCCCCGCGACCTCGACCTGATCGGCCCGGTGTCGGCCGTGGTGCACGTCCGTACGGACTCCGGGTACGGCGATGTCTTCGTACGGCTGTGTGACGTGGACCGGGCGGGTGTCTCGCGCAACGTCACCGACGGCATCCTGCGGCTGCGCCCCGGCTCGCCGGCGGCGGACGGCGACGGTGTGGTGGCGGCCCGGGTGGAGATGCACCCGACCGGCTACCGCTTCCTGCGCGGGCACCGGCCGCGGGTGCAGGTGGCGGGCGGCGCGTTCCCGCGGTTCGCGCGCCACCACGGGACCGGCGAGCCGGCCGCGTCGGCCGTCGCCTGCCGGCCGATACGCTTCGAGGTCTTCCACGAGCCGGGCCGTCCCTCCGCGGTGGTGCTGCCGCTGATGACCGCGCCGGGCCCGCACGGCGGGAGTGAACCGGCCTGACCGCGGTACTCGTCGTCCCGGCCCGCGCGCCGCGCGGCCGGCACCGGTGACGGTGCCCTGCCGAGGAGGGCCCACGGGCCGAGGAGATGCCATGGGACTGGTCAAAGCCGCCGTGATCGTGCTCGACTGCGCCGACCCGGAGAAACTGGCGGACTTCTACGCCGCCTTCCTGGAGGGCGAAGTCCGCAGGGAACACCTGCCCGACCGGGTGGAGGTCGACGCGGGCGGCACTCTGCTGTCCTTCCGCCGCGACCTGAACATGACGCCGCCGACCTGGCCGCGTCCCGACAGCTCCCTCCAGGCCCACCTGGACCTGCTGGTCGACGAGGCGGACATGGACGAGGCCGAACGCAAGGCGGTCAGCCTCGGCGCGCGCCCGCTGGACACCAAGGACGACACCGGCCCCCGCGAGGTGCGGATCTACTCCGACCCGGCCGGACACCCGTTCTCGCTGCGCTGCTCGCTCCAGTCGGGGCCGAAGACCGACTGACCACCGGCCCGGCGGAGCGTCAGCCGCGGCTCAGCCGCAGCCACAGGAAGCGCGGACGGTACAGCTCGACAGCGCTGTTGACCTGGGCGACGGAGGGGGCGCCCGGCGGGCCGAGCCAGTTGACGTCGTAGCTGACCAGCACTCCGCCGCCGGCGGTGAAGTCCGGGTGGGCCTGCGGGTTGTACACGGCGACGCGGTGCGCTCCGGTGGGGTCGGCCGGCCGGGGCGGGGTGACACGCCCGGCCGGCCCGTGCCACGGGCCCTGGGCCGAGCAGGCCCAGTACAGGGTGAGGGACGACAGGCCGTCGCCCGGCGGCCCGGGGTCGTCCATCGTCAGCAGCACCCAGGTGCCGCCGTCCCGTACGACGGTGAAGGCGCTGCCCACACCGCGGCCGCGGCCCTCGCGGAGCACGGGAGCCGCCCGGCCGGCGTGCGGCTGCCAGTTCCGCCCGTCCCAGAACTGCCAGGTCCCGGCCGCGCCCAGGCGCCCGGTCGGCACGCGTGCGAGGTAGGCGTTCGAGCCGGCGCGGCCGGGCCCGTCGTCGCCGCCGAACACGTACGTCCAGGCGCCGTCCCGTACGGACGCGGTGCCGTACAGGACCCGGTCTCCCGGGTCCCGCACCGAGGTCTGGTCGACGGCCGGGGTGATGCTCTCCAGTCGCAGGCCGGGCAGGGAGAGGGTGGCGATCTCGGTCGCGCGGGGCACGCCGAAGATCCACGGGTCCTGGCCCGGTGCGCGGTTCCACAGCAGGACGCGTACGACCTGTTCGGACGAGCCCGGCGTGCGCGGTTCCACGTGGGCCTGCACCGGCCAGCGCCAGCCGTCCGGGGTGTCGGGGAAGAACGGCCCGGGCCCGGCGCCGGTGGTGCCGGTCAGGGTCCGCTCCAGCCGGCCGGCCCGGTCCATGACGACGAGGGAGTTGTGCGTCGGGGCGGGGGCGCGGCCGGTGTCGGAGGAGCGCCAGGGGTACGGCTGCCCGTGCGGGTTGGGCGGGGGCTGCACCCGGTCGAGGAAGGTGTCGGAGAAGATCCACAGGGTCCGGCCGTCGGGCAGCCGGACGGAGTGGGTGCCGTCGCCGCCGGTCCAGTCGTCCACCCGGGTGTTGTCGTCGCCGTACCGGGTGAACGCGCCGGTGAAGTGGGACTCGGCGGCCCATGAGCCGATCTTCCGCCCGGTGCATGCCGGGCCGTCGCGGCCGGGGAGGGTGAGCAGCAGGACCAGGCCGGCGATCAGGGCGAGCACCGCCGCCACGGCGACGGTTCGCCTCACCGGCACGCGCATGTCCCTCCTCGTCACGGCGGCGGGCCGCCCACCGTACAGAACCGGCCGTACGACGGCCACGAGCCGTCCCGACCTGCCGAGAATGCGGTGATCCGCCCGGCCCGGGGCGTCCACGCGTGGGGGCGACACTCGGCCGGAAGGACGATCGTAGAGCTTCCCAATGGAGCAATCCCAGGTCAACGAGTGCAAGGTCACAGCCCGATGCCCTGCTGCGGCTAACGACCGTTCGCCTAGCCTGCTGCCATGACCGCCCAGTCCCCCGATCTCCCTCTGGCCGCCGCGTTCCCTGACGCGGACCGCGAGCAGTGGCAGCGCCTGGTCGAAGGCGTCCTGCGCAAGTCGGGCGCCGCGGAGGCGACCGGCGCCGCCGCCGAAGACGCGCTCGCCACCGCGCTTCAGGACGGCATCCAGGTCCGCCCGCTCTACACCGCCGAGGACGCGCCCGCCGCCGCCGACGCCACCGGCCGCCCCGGATTCCCGCCGTTCGTACGGGCCGGCCGCGCCACCGGCAGCACCGTCGCGGGCTGGGACGTACGGCAGCGGCACGCGGACACCGATCCGCGGCGCGCCAACGAGGCGGTCCTCGCCGACCTGGAGAACGGCGTCACGTCGCTGTGGCTGGCCGTCGGGCACGGCGGGGTACCGGCGGCGGAGCTGCCCGCCGCACTCGACGGGGTCTACCTCGACCTGGCGGCCGTCGCCCTGGACGCCGGCGCGGACTTCGCCGGGGCGGCCGAGGCGTGGTTTTGGCTCTGCGCCGAAAAGGGCGTGGCCCGCTCCGAGACGGCGGGCACCCTGGGCGCCGACCCGCTGGGCGTGGTGGCCAGGACAGGAAGCGCGGACGGCCTGGCCGGGCACCTGGAGGCGGCCGCCGGGCTGGCCCGCCGGTGCGCCGACGAGGCGCCGCGGATGCGCGCGCTGGCCGTGGACGCGCTGCCGTACCACGAGGCGGGCGGCTCGGCCGCCGAGGAGCTGGGCTGCTCGCTGGCCACCGGCGTGGCCTATCTGCGGGAGCTGACCGCGGCGGGCCTCGGCGTGGACGCCGCCTGCGCACAGCTCGAATTCCGGTACGCGGCGACCGCCGACCAGTTCCTGACGATCGCCAAGCTGCGGGCCGCCCGGCGGCTGTGGTCGCGGGTCGCCGAGGTGTGCGGCGCCGCCCCCGCCGCGCGCGCACAGCGGCAACACGCGGTGACCTCGACGGTCATGATGACCCGTCGGGACCCGTGGGTGAACATGCTGCGCACCACCGTGGCGGGGCTCTCGGCGGGCCTGGGCGGCGCGGACGCCGTCACCGTCCTGCCGTTCGACGCGGCGCTCGGGCTGCCGGACGCGTTCGCCCGCCGTATCGCGCGCAACACCCAGTCGATCCTGCTGGAGGAGTCGCACCTGTCGAAGGTGATCGACCCGGCGGGCGGCTCCTGGTACGTGGAACGGCTGACCGACGAGCTGGCCCGCGCGGCCTGGGCGTGGTTCCAGGAGATCGAGGCGGCGGGCGGGCAGGCCGCGGCGCTCGGCTCCGGGCTGGTCGGCGAACGGCTGGCGTCGACCTGGCGCCGGCGGTCCGCCGACCTCGCGCACCGCCGTGAACCGGTCACCGGCGTCAGCGAGTTCCCGTTCCTGGCGGAGCCGCCGGTGGAGCGCGAGCCCGCGCCCGTACCGGCCGGCGGCGGACTGCCGCGGGTGCGCCGGGACGAGGCGTACGAGGCGCTGCGCGCCCGCTCGGACACACACCTGGCGGCGACCGGCAACCGCCCCAGAGCGTTCCTCGCGGCGCTCGGCCCGGCCGCGGTGCACACCGCGCGCGCCACCTTCGCCTCCAACCTCCTCCAGGCAGGCGGCGTCGAGCCGGTGCACGACCCCGCCTCGGTGGACGCCGAGTCGGCGGCCGAGGCGTTCACGGCGAGCGGCGCGGGTATCGCCTGTCTGTGTTCGAGTGACGCGCTGTACGCCGAGCAGGCCGCCGAGGTCGCGTCGGCACTCAAGGCGGCGGGTGCGCGGCAGGTGCTGCTGGCCGGGAAGCCGGGCGAGCGGCGGGAAGCGTATGAACGAGCCGGAGTGGACGCCTTCGTCTTCGCGGGCTGCGACGCGGTCGGGGTGCTGTCCTCGGCCCTGGATGTCATGGAGGTGGCGTGATGGAGCACGTGACACGGCAGGCGGGCGCCATCCCGGACTTCAGCACGGTCGAGCTGGGTGAGCCGCGGGTCCCCGAGGACGACGCGGCGCAGTGGACGGCCGCGGTCCAGGAGGCCACCGGCAAGGGCGTCGACGACCTGGTGTGGGAGACGCCCGAGGGCATCGAGGTCAAGCCGCTGTACACCGGCGAGGACCTGAACGGCCTGGACTTCCTGCGCACCTACCCGGGCATCGCGCCGTATCTGCGCGGCCCGTACCCGACCATGTACGTCAACCAGCCCTGGACGATCCGGCAGTACGCGGGCTTCTCCACCGCCGAGGAGTCCAACGCCTTCTACCGGCGCAACCTGGCGGCCGGTCAGAAGGGCCTGTCCGTCGCCTTCGACCTGCCGACCCACCGCGGCTACGACAGCGACCACCCGCGGGTGACCGGTGACGTCGGCATGGCGGGCGTGGCCATCGACTCGATCTACGACATGCGGCAGCTCTTCTCCGGCATCCCGCTGGACCGGATGACGGTGTCGATGACGATGAACGGCGCGGTGCTGCCCGTCCTCGCGCTGTACATCGTCGCCGCCGAGGAGCAGGGCGTACCGCCCGAGAAGCTGGCCGGGACCATCCAGAACGACATTCTCAAGGAGTTCATGGTCCGCAACACCTACATCTATCCGCCGCGCCCCTCGATGCGGATCATCTCCGACATCTTCGCGTACACCTCGCAGAAGATGCCGCGCTACAACTCCATCTCCATCTCCGGCTACCACATCCAGGAAGCGGGCGCGACGGCCGACCTGGAGCTGGCGTACACCCTCGCGGACGGTGTCGAGTACCTGAAGGCGGGGATCGACGCGGGGATGGACGTGGACTCCTTCGCGCCGCGGCTGTCCTTCTTCTGGGCCATCGGCATGAACTTCTTCATGGAGATCGCCAAGCTGCGGGCGGCCCGGCTGCTGTGGGCCAAGCTGGTGCGGCGGTTCGACCCGAAGAACGCCAAGTCGCTGTCGCTGCGCACCCACTCGCAGACCTCCGGCTGGTCGCTGACCGCGCAGGACGTGTTCAACAACGTCACGCGGACGTGTGTGGAGGCGATGGCCGCGACACAGGGCCACACCCAGTCGCTGCACACCAACGCGCTGGACGAGGCGCTCGCCCTGCCCACGGATTTCTCCGCCCGCATCGCCCGCAACACCCAGCTCTTCCTCCAGCAGGAGTCGGGCACCTGCCGGGTCATCGACCCGTGGGGCGGCAGCGCGTACGTCGAGAAGCTCACCCACGACCTGGCGCGCCGGGCCTGGCAGCACATCGAGGAGGTCGAGGCGGCCGGCGGCATGGCCAAGGCCATCGACGCGGGCATCCCGAAGCTGCGCGTGGAGGAGGCCGCGGCCCGCACGCAGGCGCGGATCGACTCGGGGCGGCAGGCGCTGATCGGCGTCAACAAGTACCGGGTGGACACCGACGAGCAGATCGACGTGCTGAAGGTCGACAACTCCGCGGTGCGCGCGCAGCAGTTCGACAAGCTGCGGCGGCTGCGCGAGGAGCGCGACGAGGCGGCCTGCCAGGACGCGCTGCGGGCGCTGACCGCCGCCGCCGAGGCCGGCCCCGCACAGGGCCTGGAGGGCAACCTGCTGGCGCTGGCCGTGAACGCGGCCCGTGCCATGGCGACCGTGGGTGAGATCTCCGACGCACTGGAGAAGGTCTACGGGCGCCACTCCGGGCAGATCCGTACGATCTCCGGTGTGTACCGAGACGAAGCAGGGCCGTCCTCCGGCGTGGAGCGGACCCGGGACCTGGTGGCCGGGTTCGAGCGGGCCGAGGGGCGCCGGCCGCGCATCCTGGTCGCCAAGATGGGCCAGGACGGCCACGACCGCGGACAGAAGGTGATCGCCACGGCCTTCGCCGACCTGGGCTTCGACGTGGACGTCGGCCCGCTGTTCCAGACGCCGGCGGAGGTCGCCCGGCAGGCGGTGGAGGCGGACGTGCACGTCGTCGGCGTCTCCTCGCTGGCCGCCGGACATCTGACGCTGGTGCCCGCGCTGCGCGAGGAACTGGCGGCGCAGGACCGGGAGGACATCATGATCGTGGTCGGCGGGGTGATCCCGCCCGGCGACATCCCGGCGCTGCACGAGGCCGGTGCCGCCGCCGTCTTCCCGCCCGGCACGGTGATCCCCGATGCCGCGTACGACCTGGTCAAGGACCTCGCCGGGGTCCTCGGCCACGACCTGTGAGCGGCTGCGTTGACGCCTGACACCCCCCGGCCCCGAGCGGCCGGCAAGCGAGCGACGATCGACATCGGCCAGTACGCGGCGGGGGTGCGCGAGGGCTCCCGGGCCTGGATCGCGCGCGCCATCACCCTGGTGGAGTCCACCCGGGCCGACCACCGGGCGCTGGCGCAGCGGCTGCTGGTCGAGCTGCTGCCGCACTCCGGCACGGCCCGGCGGGTCGGCATCAGCGGGGTGCCCGGAGTCGGCAAGTCGACGTTCATCGACGCGCTGGGCTCCCAGTTGACGGGGGCCGGGCACCGGGTCGCCGTACTGGCCGTCGACCCGTCGTCCAGCCGGACCGGCGGCTCCATCCTGGGCGACAAGACGCGGATGGAGCGGCTGGCCGCCGACCCGGCGGCATTCGTGCGCCCCTCCCCCACCTCGGGCACGCTCGGCGGGGTGGCGCGGGCGACCCGTGAGTCCATCGTCGTGATGGAGGCGGCGGGCTACGACGTGGTGCTCGTCGAGACGGTGGGCGTCGGCCAGTCCGAGACCGCCGTCGCCAACATGGTCGACACCTTCCTGCTGCTCACCCTCGCCCGGACCGGCGACCAGCTCCAGGGCATCAAGAAGGGCGTCCTGGAGCTGGCGGACCTGGTGGCCGTCAACAAGGCGGACGGGCCGCACGAGCGCGACGCAAAGTCGGCGGCCCGGGAGCTGTCCGGCGCGCTGCGCCTGCTCCAGCCCCCGGACGCCGCCTGGACCCCGCCGGTCCTGACGTGCAGCGCCCGCGAGGGCACCGGCCTGGACACGGTGTGGGACCGCGTCGAGCAGCACCGCAAGCTGCTGGAGTCCACCGGGGCGCTGGCGGCCAAACGGCGGGACCAGCAGGTCGACTGGACCTGGTCGATGGTGCGCGAGCAGGTGCTGAACCGGCTCCGGGACCACCCCGGCGTACGGGACGTGGCCCCGGAGGTGGAGCGGGAGGTACGGGCGGGCACGCTGACGGCGACGCTCGCGGCGGAGCGGATCCTCGGCGCGTTCGGGATGCCGGACGACGGACGGTGAGGCACCGTGGCGCTCCGGCCACGGACTGAGTACCCACTCCGTCGCCGGAGCGCCGCGGACCGCGCGGTGCCCGACAGCCGCTGCCGCGCCCCGGTCAGACGGTGAGGCCGCCGTCGACGGGCAGGATCGCGCCCGTCACGTACGAGGCCCGGTCGCTGAGCAGCCACGCGGCGGCCTGCGCCACCTCGTCGGGGGCGGCCGCGCGGCGCAGCGGGGTGCGGGCGGTGAGCCGGTCGAGGACGCCGGGTTCGCGGGCGGCCCAGTCCTCGATCATGGCGGTCATGGTCGTGCCGGGGGCGACGGCGTTGACGCGGATGCCCTCGGGTCCGTACTCGACGGCGGCGGTCTGGGTGAGGCTGTTGACCGCCCGTTTGGAGGCGCCGTACAGGCTCATTCCGGCGGACGGCTTCAGGCTGCCGACGCTGCTGTTGTTCACGATGGCGCCGGTGCCGGCGGTGGCGGCGATCGCCCGTATCTCGGCGGCCATCGCCAGCCAGACGCCCCGCTGGTTGACGGCGGTGATCCGGTCGAACTCCGCCACCGGGATCTCGGCCAGCGGGGCGTGCCCGATGCCCATGCCCGCGTTGTTGAACGCGCCGTCCAGGCGGCCGTGGCGCTCCACGGCCGTGTCCACCACCCGCTGGATGCCGTCCGGGTCCGCCAGGTCGGCGACGACGTGCTCGGCGGTGCCGCCCGCCGCCCGTACCTCGTGGGTCACCGCGGCCAGCTCCGACCCGGTCCGCGCGGTCAGTACGACGGCGGCGCCCTCCCGCGCGAACAGCCGGGCCGCGGCGGCGCCGATGCCGCGCCCCGCGCCAGTGATCAGCAGGACCTTGCCGTCCAGCAGCCCGCCGCCGCCCGTACCCGGCCCCGTGTGCGTCGTCTCCGTCATGCCGATCATTGTGCCGGAGGCCGGTGCGGCGTCTCGCGGTGGCTGCCGTGCCCGCCCCGGCCGTCGGGGCCGCCGTGGTTGCCAGGGCCGCCGTGGTTGCCGGGGCCGCCGTGGTTGCCGGGGCCGCCGTGCCCGTCGTGTCCCGGGATCGTGCCGTCCGGTTTGGCGATCAGCAGCAACCCGGCCATGCCCATGTCGGAGTGACTCTGCACATGGCAGTGGTACATCCACGCACCGGCGCCCGCCCCTTCGCCCGCGAGGAACTGGAAGCCGAAGGAGTCGGCCGGCCCGGTGGTCTTGTTGTCGATGACGCGGCTGGGGTCGTCCGGGCCGTCCAGGAGGCCCGTACGGTTGTCCGCCCAGCGGTGACCATGCAGGTGGAACGTGTGGTAGTACTCGCCGTGGGTGATCGAGACGATCTCGATGCGGTCCCCCACCGTGGCCGTGAAGTCCGGGCCCTTGGGCAGGTTGTTGATCGTCATGTCGTTGAAGACGATGGTGAACTGCCGGTCGGGCAGCGGGTCGCCGGCCCGCCGTACGACCACCGGTCCGTACAGGCCCCGGCGGATGCCGCCGGTGCCGTGGTCGGTGCCCACGACGTGGTCGTGGTAGTGCCAGTAGCCGGCGCTGCCCGGCCGCCAGGTGCCGTCCGCGCGCCGCCCGGGGGCGTGGGTGCGCCAGGTGTAGGTGCGGGTGGCGCCCGGTTCCAGGTGGCTGCGGTTCATCCGGGTGCCGTCGCCGGCCACGTCGTAGTCGAGGCCGTGGACGTGCAGACTGGCCGCGGTCTTCAGGGTGTTCTCGCACTCGATGTGCAGGGTGTCGCCCTCGACCAGCTCGATCAGCGGGCCGGGGATGGTCGCCTTCCCCTTCTCCAAACCGTATCCGAGCTGCCCGCCCGGCAACTCCTCGATGTAGAGCCTGAGGTGCTTGACCGCGCCCGCGGCGACGGCGGAGCGGCCCGGGCGCGCCGGGCGCCCGGCGGCGACCGCCGGGGCCGCCGCCGGTCCGAGTGCCGCGACGGCGGCGCCGCCGGCGAGCAGACGGCGGTTGAAGAGGCGCCTGGGGACGTCGGGTTCCTCGGTCATCGTGCTCCCACGGCAGGAGGGGACGGGGCGGAGGGGATGCCTGGGACGGTAGCCGCACGATCTTCGTTTATCCACACTCAGGACAAAGTTGGGTGCGTTACGGCCATAGCTCTTGGCGTGTCACCGAAAGGGGTCTAGCTTCAACGGCTGCTGCTGTCCGTGGCCACAGAGGGGCGGGTGCACCCGTGCGACGAATCCGGCGCCAATTACCACGGTCTCCGCGCGCGTTGCCGCGCACCGGCAGACGCAGGCCCCCGCGGCGCCCGCCCGCGGGACGGGTCGCCGGCCTGTCGGCGCTGGTGCTGGCCGTGTCGGCCGCCCTGCTCGGCGGCGCCCCGGCGAACGCCTCCGGGCCGGCCGCCGGGCCGCGGCTGCCCGCTCCGCCGGGCGGTGAGAACGTACGCGTCCTGGTCTTCCACGCCTCGGCGGGCGCGGAGCCGCCCACCGTCGACGCGGGGATCGAGGCCGTCGAGCGGATCGGCCGCCAGGGCCCGCCCGCCGAGCGCTTCGCGGTCGACGCGACCGACAACGCGTCGGTCTTCACCGACCCGCGCCTCGGCACGTACAACGCGGTCGTCTTCCTCACCGGCGGCGGTGACCTCCTCGACCCCGAGCAGGAGGCGGGCCTGGAGAGCTATCTGGAGGCCGGGGGCGGGTTCGTCGGCATCCACGACGCGGCCCGCGCCGAACCGTACTCGGACTGGTTCACCGGCCTGATCGGCGCCCGGCCCACGGCCACCGCGCCGGACACGGCGCAGCGGGCCGTCGTCGAGGTCGGCGACCGCCGCCACCCGGCCACCCGGGACCTTCCGGTCGAGTGGAAGCGCCCGGACCGGTGGCTCAACTGGGCGGCCAACCCCAGCGGCGCGGTGCACACCGTGGCCCGGGTGCGGGAGACCACCTACCGACCCGGGCCCGGCGCCAACGGCTGGGACCACCCCGTCTCCTGGTGCCGCGACTACGACGGCGGCCGGTCGTTCTACACCGGCATGGGCGGCACACCCGACAGTTTCCGCGAGGCCGACTTCCGTACGCATCTGCGCGGCGCGCTGCTGTGGACCACCCGGCTGGCCCGCGCCGACTGCCAGGCCACTGTCACCACCCACTACAAGGCCGAACGGCTCACCGCGCCCAACAAGCCCGGGCAGTCGGACCAGATCGGCGAGCCGCACGGGCTGGTCGCCGCGGAGGACGGCCGGGTCTTCTTCATCGGCCGCGGTGGCGGTGACGCGAGCGCCCCGGTCGTCACCGACTGGAACGACCCGGACGTCGGCAAGGGCGAGGGCACCGTCCACGTCTGGGACCCGAAGACCGGCAAAGTCTCCCTCGTGGGCACCGTGACCGTCTTCGGCAACAAGGGCGGCGGCGACGAACTCGTCAAGAACGAGGAAGGGCTGCTCGGCATCGAGCTGGACCCGGCCTTCCGCACCAACGGCTGGGTATACCTGCACCACACCCCGCACTCCGGCGTCGACCGGAGCACGCACATGGCCGAGCGCCGCGTCTCCCGCTTCACGCTGGACCCGAGGACGAACAAGCTGGACCCCGCGTCCGAGAAGGTCCTGCTGAAGTGGCCGGTGCAGGTGCACAGTTGCTGTCACGCGGGCGGCGGTATGGCCTGGGACTCCAAGGACAACCTCTACATCGCCACCGGCGACAACAACTCCTCGCGCTTCAGCGGCGGTTACTCCGGCAACAATCCGGAGCCCGGCTTCCAGGGCGTCCCGTTCGCCGACGCGCGGCGTACCGCGGGCAACACCAACAACCTCAACGGCAAGATCCTGCGCATCCACCCCGAACCGGACGGCACGTACACCCTGCCCCAGGGCAACCTCTTCACGGGCAGGGAGCCGGACGAGGGTGGCGGCAGGACACGCGGCGAGATCTATGTGATGGGCGTGCGCAACCCGTCGCGCATCTCCGTCGACAAGAGGACCGACACGCTGTACGCGGGCTGGGTCGGCCCGGACGCGACCGAGCCCAGCACCACCTGGGGCCCGGCCAAGTACGACACATTCGCCGCGATCACCCACGCGGGCAACCGCGGCTGGCCGTACTGCATGGGCAACAACCAGCCGTACCGTGACCGCAACCTGCCCGACCCGGAGCAGCCGCTGGGCTGGTACGACTGCCGCGACCTCAGGAACGAGTCGCCGCACAACGACGGCCTGGTCTCCATCCCGCCCGCCGAGCCCAACAACGTCTGGTACGCCCCCCAGGGCGGCGGCCCCGACTTCCCGCGCGACGCACAGGGCGTCCCCAGCTACGAGGTGTCCCGGCAGAAACTGCTCCTGCCCTGGCTCAAGGGCGGCGGGCAGGCCGCGATGAACGGCCCGGTCCACCGCCATGACGCGGCCGCCTCGCCCGGCCGGGGGGCGTGGCCGGCCTACTGGGACGGCAAGTGGTTCGTCGGTGACTTCTACGACGGCGACCAGCCACGGCACGCGCTGGTGATGGATCCGCGTACCGCCGGCTCGGGCGGACTGCCGGCGCACGCGGAGAGCCTGGACAAGATCGTCCCGGTCGGCGCCGACGGCATCCGCAACCTCATGGGCTGGACGTTCGGCCCGGACGGCGCGCTGTACGTCCTGGACTACGGGCGCGGCTTCTTCACCTCGGACGCCAAGTCCGCGCTGTGGCGGGTGACGTACACGGGCGGCGAACCCACCCCGCGCCCCGCGGACCTGGCCCGCCCGGGACGGGAGGCGCGACGATGACCGCACGGCGCACCTGGACGGCTCTGCTGACCGCCCTGCTGATGCTCGTCGGACCGACCGCCACGGCGGCCCACGGCCGACCGCCCGCACCTCCGACGGCCCCCGGGCCGCCGGTGGCAGGGCAGACCCTGGCCTGGACCGCGGGCGACGACATCACCCGCTACACCTCCGCGCCCACCACCGCCGTGGCCGGCCGGACCACCATCGTCTTCGAGAACAGCACGGCCACCGGCAACACCACCGGGATGCCGCACACCCTGACCTTCGACGTCTCCGACCCGCGGTACAACAACGACGTACCGCTCAACCTCCTCGCCAACCCCGGCGACGCGCAGGGCGGCAAGTACACCACCGAGGTCACCCTGACCCCCGGCACCTACCGCTACCACTGCACCATCCCGGGCCACGAGCAGATGCAGGGCGTCCTGGTCGTCACGGACGGCGGCGGCCCGGACACCACGCCACCGGAGACCTCGGCGAAGGTGGACGGGGAACAGAACGCGGAGGGCGCGTACGTCGGCGGCGCGACGGTGACGGTCGCCGCCTCCGACACCGGGTCCGGGGTCGCCACCGTCGAGTACGCGGTGGGCGGCGGGGCGTACCAGCCGTACACCGCGCCGGTGCTGATCCGCGCACCCGGCACCTACCGGGTCCGCTACCGCGCCACCGACAAGGCGGGCAATACCGCCGCCGAAAAGGCGGTGGGGTTCACGGTCGTGGCACCGCAGGAAGGCGACCGGACACCGCCGCGGACCTCCGCGACGACCGAGGGGCAGCGCAACTCGGACGGCGACTACCTCGGCCGGGCCACCGTGACGGTCACCGCCACCGATGACGACTCCGGTGTCGCCACGACCGAGTACTCGCTCGACGGCGGCCCGTTCCTCGCGTACACGGCGCCCGTCGTCGTGGACCGGCCCGGCCGGCACACCGTCGCGCACCGCGCCACCGACAAGGCGGGCAACACCGCCGAGGCGGTACGGGTCTCCTTCACGGTCGTCCCGGGCGGCGGGGTGCCCGCGCCGGACTGCCCCGAGTGGGACGAGCGGCGCACCGTCGTCGTCGGCACCGTCGACACGGGCGTGCCCAACCGCGTCACCCGCAACCGCTGCACCGTCAACGAGCTGATCGAGGACGAGAAGGACTGGTCCTCGCGCGCCCTGTTCCTCAAGCACGTCGGGAAGGTCACCGCCGGGCTGCGCGCGGACGGCGTGCTCGACGAGCGCGAGAGCCGGGCCGTCAACGCGGCCGCCGAGGCGTCCGGCATCGGCACGCCCGGTCACCACACCGGCTACCGCGACCTGTTCGACGGGACGCGGGCGTCCTTCGACCGCTGGCGGCAGGTGGGCGGCGGCGCCTTCACGCTGACCGGCGACGCCAGCATGACCAGCAGTTCCACGGTGCCGGGCATGGGGATGCTGTGGTTTCCGCGGCGTACGTACGACGACTTCTCGCTGCGGCTGCGGTTCCGCGACGACGCGCCGGGCACGGGGCACGCCAACAGCGGCGTCTTCGTCCGCTTCCCGTACGTGTACGACCATCCCGAGGAGCCCCGGCCGGAGTGGGTGGCCGTGAAATACGGGCACGAGATCCAGATCCTGGACCGGCCGGACGGCGATCTGTACAAGACGGGGTCGGTGTACGGGTTCGACCGCGTCGGGCTCGGCGGCGCGGGCGTCACGCCGAAGGGCACCTGGAACGACTACGAGATCCGGGTGGTGGGCCAGCACTACTCGGTCTTCCGCAACGGTGTGCTGATCAACGCGTTCGACAACACCGGCGGGCAGGAGTTCTTCCCGCCGCGGCCGGACGATCCGGGTACCGACGGGCGCCGGTACGCCTCGGGCTACATCGGGCTCCAGGCGCACGGGACGACCGACGTCATCTCGTACCGCGACATCCGTATCAAGGAGCTGTAGGTACGGGGGCGGGCGCGGGCGGGGCGGGCGGACGCGGGCCCGCCGCCCCGCCCCGGCGTCAGCGTATGGTGACGTCGATGCAGGCGTAGAAGGCGTTGGAGGTGTCCGCGACGTTCCAGACGGCGAGCACCTTCTGCTTGCCCTTGATGCCCTGGAAGTTCACGTTGTGGGTGACCGTGGCGGGCGGCTTGGCCCCGTGGTCGTTGATCTCCGCGATCTTGCGTCCGCCGATGAAGTACTGCCAGGTGCTGGTGCGGTGCTGGGCCGTCAGCCGCCAGGTGAAGTTCTGCGAGCCGCCGACCGGGGTGGCCTTCCAGCCCTTGCTGTCGTCGTCGAGCTCCCTGAAGCGCGCGTTGCCGCCGCTACAGCTCTTGAGGCCCTTGGGTCCCTCGACGCTCTGCGGCTCCCACTTGATTTCCCCGCAGGAGACGGTGCCCGCCGCGCACTGCGCCTGGCGGCTGGCCGGGGCGTTCACATAGCCGTGGGCACTGGCCGAACTCGCGGGCAGGGTCACGACGAGCAGCGGAGCCAGCGCGGCGCCGATGGCGGTGGCGATCTTTCTCTTCTGGTGCATGTCGACTCCTTCACGGTGGGGGCCCGGCCGGGGCGGACGCGTACCGGCGCCGACGCGCGGTACGTCCGGCCCGGGAGGGCCCCGCTGGTGGGGGTGGGGTGACGCGAAGGTGTGGTGCCGACGCGCGAGGACCACGACCGCCCCGAGGTGCAGTGCCGACTCCGTGGGGAAGGCCGGATTCCCGCTCGCCAATTGGTCTAGACTTTACCGATGGGCAGGCTCCGGTCAAGGGGTCGGACATCAACTTCTGCCACCCCGATGGCCACTTGGGCCCCGCGCGAAGCCGCCCCCTCACACCTTGGGGATGTCGAAGTACCGGTTCATGCCGGCGGCCAGCCCCAGGTCACCGGAGACCTTGATCTTGCGGGTGAGGACCATCGTCACCGGGTTGCCGTTGCCCGACACCAGCCGCAGGAACTCCGCGTCGCCCAGGGTCAGCGTCAGCCGCGGCTCGGCCGTGCCGGCGCCCTCGCGGACCGTGCACACCCCGTCGGCGAGGGTCGTCTCCCAGACGGCCTCCCGCTCGCCGGTGATCCGCCAGCGGATCACCGCGTGCACCCCGGTCGCGGCGTCGGGGCGGAACTGCCGGCCCATCCGCCCGAAGACCTCGCCGAGCACCCGCTCCCGCAGCCCGCCCCGCGCCAGCTCGGTGATCTCCTTGGTGGACAGCCCCTTCACGAGCCGCGCGAACTCCTCCGGCGTGACGCTCGCGAAGTCCAGCTCGGCCAGCAGCGACCTGACGTCTCGGGCCACGGCACTCTCCTCATCGCATGATTGTTTCCCCTGCATGGTGCCCCCACGGCCGCACGCCGCGCCCGCCGGGGCCCGTACCCGGTGCGTCCCGGCTCCCCCACCGGCCACATCCGGCCGCCGGGGTCACCGTTCGCGCCGTTCCGGGAGACAACCGGCCCGCAGGGGGTTGGCGGCCCGCCTGCCGGATACCCGTCGGCCGTGCCCGCGCGGAGGCGGCCGTTGCGACGTCCCGCCTCTCCTCCCGCGCAGCACACCCGGCCAGCGGCCGCCGCCGTCCGCACGGCGCACCGGCGGGAGGGGAGGCACCCATCAGGAGGAGCATCACCATGACCGGACACCGGACCGTCCGCCGCGCGGCCCTGGCCGCCGCCCTGTCGGCCTTCGCCGTCACCGCGCCCGCCGGATCGAGCGCCACCGCCGCCCCCGCCCCGGCGCCGGCCGGTGACCGGGCCGAGGTGCCCGCCCGGGGCGGCCGTACGGACTCGGCCGTCGACCGGGTCGCCGACTTCTACGGCAGCTATCTCGACGCCGTGACCGACGTGGGGCGCGGCGAGCTGGCCCAGGCGCTGCGCGCCCACTACCTCACCCCCGAGCTGCGGGCCCGCCTGGGGAACTGGGAACAGCGGGAGCACGCGGACGGCGTGTTACGCGCCAAGGACGCCCCCACGGCCTGGCACGTCACCTACAACGACAGCGCCATGGGCCGGGCCTGGACCCGGGTCCGCCTCACCTGGGACGGCCCGGGGCAGCCGCACTCCACCCACCTGCTGGTCACCTCCGACCTCACCACCCTGCGCATCACCGACATCCAGCCGGACACCGAGCGGTAGCCGCCCGGTGCGCGGTCCCCGGAGCCCATGCGCGCACAGCCGCCGCGCCGGGCCGCGCTGTACGGCGCGTACCCGGCGCGGCGTCCCCCGAGAGCCGGTCCTCAGCAGTTCAGGTAGGCCACGTGGATCCACACTCCGGTGCGGCCGCCCCACAGGTCGCCCATGACCCAGTTGCCCTGCTGACCCCGCATGTTCAGCTTCTGGCCGGCGTTGACCTTCCCCAGGACCGGGAAGTTCTCGCCGGGCCCGCCACGGAAGTTGACCCCGTTGTCGTTGACGGTGCACACCCGGGCGGCGGCCTGCCGGGCGGCGTGCGACGGGGCGGCGGCGCCCTGCGTACGGGCGGTGGCGTGGGCGGCTCCGGTGGTCGCGACGAGCGCGCCGGTGGCGGCGGTCGCGACGGCCAGCCTGGCGATCGTCCTGGTGACTGCGGTCCTGCGCATGGTGCTGTTCCTTCCCGTTGGTACTTCCCCGCTGTGTGCGGTGGTCGCTGCCGTTGCCGGGCAGCTCCCTGTCTCACGCGATCCACCGTGCGCCGGTGCGGGCCGCCGCGGTACCTGACATCTGTCAGGGCCGCAGCAAACACGCAGGCCGGGACGGTGTCAGCGGGTGTACCGGGCGAGGTGACGGGCCACCTGGTCCACGTAGGCGCGGGTACGGGCGGGAACGCCGCCGGTCTCGATGACGACCCGGCTGCTGGTGCGGTACCCGGCGGCGATCAGCCCGGGCAGGTCGCGGCGCAGCCCGCTCGCCTTGAAGCGCTGGTCGAGCCAGCACAGGTAGGAGCCCATGGACGCGATGGCGTCGGGCGGCGACCAGTAGTCCTTGCGGCCGTCGTGGTCACCGTCCACCGCCCACGCGCGGAAGACCGCCGGCGTCCACATCGCGATGCCGAACTCGTCCTTGCGGCGCGCCCGCGGATCGAAGCCGCTCTCCGCCTTGAGCATGGCGGCGATCAGGGCGGGCGTCACCTCCTCCTCCGCACAGCGCTGCGCGGCCGTGGTGATGTACGGCCGCAGGGCCCGCGGTACGTCCGAGTCCTCCGGCAGCGCACCGGCGACGGACGCGGACGCGCGCGGCGAGGCGGACGACGACGCCCCGGCGGTGGCCGGAACCGGCCCTCCGTCGGAGGCCAGCAGCACACCGGCGCCCGCGGCCGCGGCGAGCAGCGCGGCACCGGCCGCGGTCAACACCGGGCGCCGCCCGGCGCGGCGCCGGGGGCGGGGCGCGTCGGACAGCGCCCGCACCCGCCGGGACAGTGCGGCGGCGGTGTGCCGGGCCCTGGATTCGTGGTCGGGCAGCAGGCAGTCACCGATCAGTTCACGCCATTGCGGTGGCAGGCGGCCGTCCAGCCGTAAGGGCGCGCCGCCGTGCGCGTATGTCTGGGCGGCGAGGGCGCGGGCCCGCGCGGTGCGGCCGGGGAAGGGGTGCCGGCCGCCCGTCAGCACCTGGTGGGCCAGCACGCCGTACGCCCAGATGTCGGCCGAGGGCCGCACTGTCGCGCCGCGCTGCCCGGTGCGCTGGGACCACCATTCGGGCGGTACGTGGTCGAGTGAGCCGAGCGGCGGTACGTAGGCGTGGCTGCCCTCCAGTTCGGCGGTGAGGCCGAAGTCGGCGAGCCAGACCGTGCCGTCCGGGGCGAGGAGGATGTTGGCCGGTTTCAGGTCGCCGTGCACCCAGCCGCGCCCGTGCAGATGGGCCAGCCCGTCGGCGGTCTCGCGCAGGAGCCGGGGCGCGTCCGGCAGCGGGCCGTCGGCAGCGCCGGCGAGCAGATCCCGCAGGCTGTGCGCGGCCCGGTCCATGACCAGGGCGGTGAGCCCGTCCAGCTCCGGGTGGTCCGGGTCCCCGATGGTGAGTGCGGCGTGCGTCCGTACGACGTGGGGGTGGTCGGCCTCCAGGCTGAAGCGCATCTCGCGGCGCACCAGTTCGTCCATCCACGCCCGCTGGCCCGGCGCGAGCAGGTCGGTGCGCAGGATCTTGACGGCGGCCGGGCGGCCGTCGCCGACGTGCTCGGCGGCGTACACGCTGCCCCAACTGCCCGCCCCGATGGGCCCGGCCAGCCGCCAGTCACCGACCCGGCGGCCGGGCCGGACGCCGGGCGGCGGGGTGCTGCTCGATCCGTCCACGGCGGCCCGCCCTCAGCCCGCCCGCCGCCTCACCGCCCGCCTCCCGGGGACAGCAGGGCGAGGTGCTCCTCGCGGATCAGGTCGAAGCGCAGCGCGAAGGCGACGAGTTCGTCGCGCTTGCCGCCGCGGCCCTCCGGCTCCGCCGGGCCGTCGGCACGCAGCCGCAGTTTGACCGAGGTCAGATAGTCGATGTGGTAGTTGACGGCGGAGCGGGTGAGCTGCCGGCAGGTCTCCAGCGGGCGCAGGCGCTCCAGGACGTCCCCGACGCCCGGTACGGCTCCGCTGGAGGCGTGGCGCAGGCGCGGTTCGCACAGGGCCAGCAGCACCAGGAAGTACTTGGAGGTCGGGTCGAGCGCGAAGGGGCTCATCGTCGGCTCGCCCACCCCGTCGTACGGTTCGCCGGCCAGGTAGGCGTGTTCCGGCGCGAACACCTTGAAGGCGGCCTCGCCCCCGGTGGCCGGCAGCAGGACCCGGGAGAACTCGAACGGCACCGGGGCGCCGAGCCGTCCCGGCGCGACCTTGACGTGCTCGCCGGCGCCTTCCATGTTCTCGACGACGTAGGTGACCACCCGGCTGAAATTGGACAGCCGCCAGTAGTCCTCGGCGGCGGTGAGCTGCCCGGCCAGGCGCGAGACCCCCGGGTCGGACAGCGGCACGGCGACCGGGGCGCCCGGCGCCCCGCGCCCGAAGTCCGCGGTGTCCCCCGGCCCGAGCCGCAGCAACCGCGGCCTGTCGGTGCGCCCGTGCGGCGCACCCCCCTCCGGCTCGGGCAACTGAACGATGACGGTGTCCATGGCGTTCCCCCGTTCCCGCATCGGCACGTCCACCCGTACCACGCGCCGCCGCGGCGCCCCGTCATGACAGGGCGGTGGTTTTGGCCGACCTTCTCCGCCCGGGCCGGGCGACACGCCGGCCCGCCGCGAACGTCCGCAGCGCCCGGGATCTGACGCCGTGTCCGCTCACCTGACCTGGCAGCACGGCCCGGGCGGTGGTGGGATAGGTTCGTTCGACATTCCGTTCGCCCTGGAGGTCGCAGGTATGCCCGTCGTAGTCGCCACGGTCCGGACGAAGCCCGGCGAGCTGGAGACGGCGCTCGACGTCTTCCGCTCGCACGCGCCCGCCGTCCACGAGGAGGACGGCTGTCTGCTGTACGCGGTGCACGCGGGGGAGGACCGGGTGGTGGTCGTGGAGAACTGGGCGGACGGCGCCGCGCTGGACGCCCACTCCCGGGGTGCCGCGCTCGCCGGGATCGCCGCCGGGGTGGGCGGCCTGCTCGCCGCGCCGATGGATGTCGCCGTACTGGACGCCGTCCCGATGGGCGACCCGGGCAAATCGACGCTTTAGGCACATCACGCGGAGCACCCTCCGTAAAAGCCAGGTAAATACTCCGTCAATTCGACGCCAGCGTAAGCCCGTCATTTCGGACGTTCCGCATTTTCCGCGAGCGGCCGTCGCCGTATTGCGCGCGACCGCTCCCGTCCGGATGCCTTCCGACCGGCCCCATACCCCGTCAACCAGCCGTTCCCGCGCCGCCCCGTCCCCTCCCGGCGCGGGTGTGACCTGCCGCTTCGTCGCGCCCGAATGGCGCGGGGAACGGGGTACCGCGCACCCGAGCCCCCATATCCGGCCCGCCCGGTTGGCCGAATGTCAGCGCCTCGGTAAAAGGCCCGCCAACGCGCGTTCGCACCGACTTGGAACCCTTGATCAGCGACCGTTAGCATGGAAATGGTTGTCCGGGGCAACTAACTACCCGTCATGCCCCGGAATCAAGGAGGAATCACCTATGCCCGACACCGCGCACGGCTTCCGCACCTACGTGGAGGAGAACCTCGACGCCCTGGGGTCCGACCCCGGGCGCGTGGCGCTGGTGCACCAAGGGCGACGCGTCACCGCGGGTGAGTTCCGCGCCCTCGTCCACCGCGCGGCCCGCGCGATGCGGGGTCAGGGCATCGGCCGCGGCCAGACCGTCACGCTGCTCAGCGGCAACCTGCCGGAAACCCTCGCCGCCCGCTACGCCGCCAACCTCATCGGCTGCCGGGTCAACCACCTCTACAACAAGCTCTCGGCCGACGTGCAGGCCACCATCGTCAAGGACGTGGAGACCAGCGCGCTGATCGTCGACCCCCGGTACGACGACCGCGCCGCCGAGCTGACCGCGCTGGCGCCGGTGGCGACCGTACTGACCCTGGGCCCGGCGAAGTGCGGCACCGACCTGCTGGAACTGGCGTCCGCCGAGAGCGACGAGCCGTTCCCGAGCCTCGCGCAGCCCGAGGACATCTGCACCATCCGCCACACCGGCGGCACCACCGGCCACCCCAAGGGCATCTGCACCACCTACGGGCAGGTCCGCTCCTTCGTCGCCGACAACGACGAGGACGCCGGCGACGCCAAGGTGATCTGGGAGCGCCCCTCGGACGAGGAGGCGGCCCGCCTGCTGGTGTGCACCACCCTGGCGCACGCGGGCGGCATGATGGCCGACGTCACCCTGCGCGAGGGCGGCCTCGTGGTGCTCCACGAGGACTTCGACCCGGCCGAGGTGCTCGCCACCGTCGAGCGGGAGCGCATCACCCACATGTTCCTGCTGCCGCCGCTGCTCTACCAGCTCACCGACCACCCGGACGCGGCCACCACCGACACCTCCAGCCTGCGCTGCCTGACCTACGGCGGCTGCCAGTCCTCGCCCGCCCGCATCGCCGACGCGATCCGGCGCTTCGGCCCCGTGCTGGTCCAGTTCTACGGGCAGAACGAGGCCGGCGGGATCAGCGTGCTGCCCGCCGCCGACCACGACCCGGACCGCCCGGAGCGGCTGCGGTCCGCCGGCCGCATCCTGCCCAACGTGGAGGTGGCGGTCCGCGACGAGACCGGCCGCGACCTGCCGCGCGGTGAGCACGGCGAGATCTGCATCCGCTCCGCGAGCATCATGCAGGGCTACTGGAAGCAGCCGGAGCTGACCGCCGAGGTGCTGCGCGACGGCTGGCTGCACACCGGCGACATCGGCTTCCTGGACGACGAGAACTACCTGACCATCGTCGACCGCATCAAGGACATGATCGTCGTGGTGGGCGGCCATGTGTACACCACCGAGCTGGAGGACCTCCTCAACACCCACCCGCAGGTCCTTCAGAGCGCCGTCTTCGGCGTGCGCGACGAGGACCGGATGGAACAGGTGTACGCGGCCGTGGTGCCCGCCGCCGGCGAGAGCGTCGACGAGGACAGCCTGCGCACCATGGTGCGTGAGGCGCGCGGCGCGATGTACGAGCCGACCCGCATCGAGTTCGTCGACGAGCTGCCGCTGACCGACGCCGGCAAGCCGGACAAGAAGAAGCTGCGCGAGCTGGCGACGAAGACCGCAGCCTGACCCCCGCGCGAACGCGGACCGGCCCCCGCCACACGGTGGCGGGGGCCGGTCCGCGTTCGCGGGCCCGCCGCCCCGCCCCGGGGCAGCCACCCGGAGCAGCGCACCATGCGTGCGCACCCCGCCCGTCCTACGCTCGGTACCCAGATCGTCACCACGGGCGGCCCGGCCGGGCCGCCCGACCGCGAGCACAGGCACGGAGGCTCACCCATGCCGGAGCTGTTCATCGGGGGTCAGTGGACCGCCGCGGCCGACGGGGAGGTACGCGAGATCCGCTGCCCGGCGGACGGCACGCTGGTCGCCACCGTCGACGAGGCGGGCGCCGCGGACGCGGCCGCCGCCGTCACCGCGGCCCGCGCGGCGTTCGACGACGGGCCGTGGCCGCGCACCCCGGCCGCGGAGCGCGGGGCACTGCTGCTGCGCGTGGCCGGCCTGCTGGAGCGTGACAAGGACACGTACGCGCGTGCCGAGTCCCTGGACACCGGCAAGCGGTTCGTGGAGAGCCGGTACGACATGGACGACATCGCCAACTGCTTCCGCTACTTCGGGAACCTGGTCGCGTCCGGCAACGATGGCCGGGTGGTGGACACCGGGCAGCCGGAGGTCGACAGCCGGGTGGTGTACGAGCCGGTCGGCGTCTGTTCCCTGATCACCCCGTGGAACTATCCGCTGCTGCAGACCGCCTGGAAGGTGGCCCCGGCCGTCGGCGCGGGCGACACCTTCGTCCTCAAACCCAGCGAACTGACCCCGCACACCGCGATCCTGCTGATGCAGACGCTGGTCGAGGCCGGGCTGCCGGACGGCGTGGCCAACCTCGTGCTGGGCGCCGGCGCCGCCGTCGGCGCGCCGCTGACCACCGACGAGCGGGTGGACCTGGTGTCCTTCACCGGCGGGCTGCTCACCGGGCGGAGCATCATGGCCGCCGCCGCGCCCACCGTGAAGAAGATCGCGCTGGAGCTGGGCGGCAAGAACCCCAACATCGTCTTCGCCGACACCGACTTCGACACCGCCGTCGACTACGCGCTGATGGCGGTGTTCCTGCACTCCGGGCAGGTCTGTTCGGCGGGCGCGCGGCTGCTGGTCGAGGACGGGCTGCACGACGACTTCGTGGACGAGCTGGTGCGCCGGGCACGGGCGATCCGGCTGGGCGGGCCGTTCGACGAGGACGCCCGCACCGGGCCGCTGATCTCCGCACAGCACCGCGACAAGGTGGAGAAGTACGTGGCGGCGGGCCTGGCCGAGGGCGCGGTACTGCGCTGCGGTGGCGCGCGCCCCGACGACGCGGCCCTGCGGGACGGCTTCTATTACCTGCCGACCGTGCTGGACGAGTGCTCCCCGGGTATGTCGGTGGTCCGTGACGAATCGTTTGGTCCGGTGCTGACCGTGGAGCGGTTCCGCGGTGAGGAGGAGGCCGTCGCGCTGGCCAACGACACCGTCTACGGGCTGGCCGCGGGCGTGTGGACGCAGAGCGCGGAACGTTCGCACCGGGTGGCGTCCCGGCTGCGCGCCGGCACCGTGTGGATCAACGACTTCCACCCGTACGTCCCGCAGGCCGAGTGGGGCGGCATGAAGCAGTCCGGCGTCGGGCGGGAGCTGGGCCCGGCCGGGCTCGGGGAGTACCAGGAAGCCAAGCACGTCTGGCGCAACACCGCGCCCCGGCCGCAGCGGTGGTTCGAGTGAGCGGCACCGGGCAGGCGGCGGGTGGCACCGGGCCGGACGGCGGCGAGGCGGCCGACGAGGAGACGAACGCCACCGCGCAGACCGACACCGACACCGATACCACCGACAGTTCCGACGACGACTCGCTGGCGGAACTCGGCTACAAGCCCGAACTGAAACGCACGCTGGGCAACTTCCACACCTTCGCCGCCGGCATCAGCTACATCTCGATCCTCACCGGCACCTTCCAGCTCTTCTACTTCGGCGTCAGCCACGGCGGGCCCGCCTACTGGTGGTCCTGGCCGATGGTCTTCTGCGGCCAGCTCATGGTGGCCCTGTGCTTCTGCGAACTGGCCGCCCGCTACCCGGTGGCCGGTTCGGTCTACAACTGGTCCAAGCAGATGGGCGGCCCGCACGTGGGCTGGCTCGGCGGCTGGATGATGATGACGGCGACCATGGTGTCGCTGGCCGCCGTGGCACTCGCCTACCAGGTCACGCTGCCGCAGATCTCCTCGTTCTTCCAGTTCATCGGCGACGGCTCGGGCCGGACCGACCAGGCCGCCAACGCGGTGCTCCTCGGCGCCGTCCTCGTCGTCTGCACCACCCTCATCAACGCGTTCGGCGTCAAGCTGATGGCGCAGATCAACTCCGCCGGCGTGGCCATCGAGCTGATCGCCGCGCTGGCGCTGATCGTGCTGCTGGGCGCGCACATCACCCGCCCCCCGAGCGCGGTGACCGAGACCTACGGGCTGGCGCAGGGACAGTCGCTGGGCTACCTCGGCGCCTTCCTCACCGCGTCGCTCGCCTCCGCCTACGTCATGTACGGCTTCGACACGGCGTCGTCGCTCGGCGAGGAGTCCAAGGACCCCGGCCGCAACGCGCCGCGCGCGATCCTGCGGGCCCTGTTCGCCTCGTTCCTCATCGGCGGGCTGATCCTGCTGTTCGCACTGCTGGCCACGCCCGATCTGCACGCCAGGGAACTGTCCGTGGACGGGCTCCAGTACGTCGTGCTCAACACCCTCGGCCCGACCATGGGCCAGATCATGCTGTGGTGCGTGGTCATCGCGATCACGGTGTGTGCGCTGGCCGTGCACACCGCCGGCATCCGGCTGGCGTTCGCCATGGCCCGGGACACCAACCTGCCGGCCGCCTCGCTGCTGGCCCGGGTCAGCCCGCGCTTCCAGACACCGGTGGCCCCGGCGGTGATCATCGGATGCATCGCGGTCTGCATCCTGCTGATCAACGTCAACCAGCCGCAGATCTTCTCGGTGATCACCAGCATCGCGATCATCATGATCTACGTGGCGTACCTGATGGTCACCGTACCGATGCTGATCCGCCGGCTGCGCGGCCAGTGGGAACCGGCGAAGGGAAAGTTCTCGCTGGGCAGGTTCGGACTACCCGTCAACATCCTCGCCGTACTCTGGGGCACCGCGATGGCCACCAACCTCGCCTGGCCCCGCCCCGAGGTCTACAACGCGACCGGCCCCCAGCACTGGTACCTGCGCTGGGGCGCCTTCCTGTTCGTCGGCATCGTCGCCGTCGGCGGATTCACGTACTACTGGTTCATCCAGCGCAAGCGCACGTGCGTACTGGCGGGGCATGCGGCCGAGACTCCGGGGGACGGTCCCGAGGACCAGGCGGGACCGGCCGCTCCCGTCGCGTCCTGACGCGGTCCGGCGGCCCGGACGACGACACGAGGCCCGCGCGCTCCCCCGGGAGCCCGCGGGCCTCGTCATGGGCGCTCACATCCCTCCGTATGCCCCTCCCGGAAAGCGGAATTTCGCATTCCGGCACCTCGACGTACACCTGTACCAATCTGTGACACAAATATCCGTTTCTTCAGGCAACCGATCATGCGGTGTCACCCGTCTGCATCCATGGCGGTTGCCTGCGACCGGCTCCGGGGGTCCGCGTGAGCGTGCCGGGGGCCGGGTGGTGCCCGCCTCAGCCTGTTGTGTTGCTTCGGAGGGAACCGCTCGTGCACGTCAGATCAGCCCGTCGCACAGTCCTGCTGTCCGCCGCCCTGGCGGGGGCCGCGCTGCTGACCGCGTGTGGAGCGGACGGTGGCTCGCAGACGTCGGACAAGCCTGCCGCGAAGGTGACCGTGACCCCGGCGGCGGGCAGCAAGTCCGCCGAGCTGGGGTCCCCGATATCGGTGAAGGTGGACGGCGGCAGCCTCACCTCCGTCGAGGCCAAGGACGACAAGGGCGGCAAGGTCGACGGCAAGCTGTCCGGCGACGGCTCGTCGTGGACGTCCGACGGCAAGGTCAAGCCCGGGACCACCTACACCGTGCGGACGAAGACGAAGTCGGGCGACGGCAAGGAGGCGGCCGCCGACTCGGTCTTCACCACCAAGCAGGCCGACAAGGTCAACAAGCTCACCAACACCCCGTCGAACGGGCAGACCGTCGGCACCGGCATGCCGATATCGATCCTCTTCGACCACCCGGTCGCCAAGGACCGGCGCGCCGAGATCCAAAAGGCCCTCAAGGTCAGCACGCAGCCGCAGGTGGAGGGCGCCTGGGGCTGGGTCAAGGACTGGTCGGGCAAGGACCGGATCGACTGGCGGCCGAAGACCTACTGGCCCTCCGGCACCAAGGTGAGCGTCAAGGGCGGCCTGGGCGGGATCAACTCCGGCACGGCCGGCGGCTGGTTCGCGCGCGACTACGACTTCGGGTTCACCATCGGCCCGGACCACAAGGCCGTCATCGACGTCCCGTCGCACAGCATGACCCTGTACGAGAACGGCAAGGCCGTCGACACGATCCGGGGCTCCGCGGGCTCGCCGCAGGACCCGACGCGCGGCGGCGTGCACACCGTACGCAGCAAGAACGCGGCCGAGACGATGGACTCCTCCACCATCGGCCACGGCAACGAGTGGATGCTGGACTCGAAGTGGGTGACGCACCTCACCGCGTCGGGCACCTTCCTGCACTCCGCGCCGTGGAACAAGTCGGTCGGCGTGGTCAACAACAGCCACGGCTGCTTCGGCATGACCACCTCGGACGCCAAGCGGGCCTTCGACTTCCTGACGATCGGCTCCACGGTCGAGGTGAAGAACACCACGAGCACCAAGAAGACCGACGTCGGCAACGGCCTGGAGGTCTGGCAGGAGAGCTGGGAGCAGTGGCAGCAGCGCAGCGCGGTGAAGTGACCGCCGTGCGCTCAGGGCGCGCCGGCGCCTGAGCGCGCGTGCGGAAGTGGGGCTCTCCCGGAAACGGGACGAGCCCCATCTGCGGTTGCGGACGGGTTCGGACCACACCCCCGTGCCGGTCCGAACTGTCCGCCCCGCTTCACACCAGAGTCTTTGACTCAGGTGTGAAGAATAGAGGGTCCGGGCGGTGCGTGCCAGCCCGCGGGGGTGGGAGCGCCCGACCACCCCGGCGACCGGACCACTACAGTGGAAGTCTCACGTTTGGCCTTGAAGGGAGCGCGGCGCGATGGGGGACGAGGACCGCGGGCCGGTCAGCCTGGCCGAAAAGCTGGACCGGCTGTTCCAGGAACGAAGTCGCGAGCGGGGCAAATCGCTGTCCGCGAACGATGTCGCCACCGAGATAAACATCAGGGCCGGCGAGCAGGTGATCTCCGGCAACTACATCTGGCAACTGCGCAAGGGCAAGCGGGACAACCCGACCAAGCGCCACATCGAAGCGCTCGCGGAGTACTTCGGCGTGCCCGCCGCGCACTTCCACGACCAGCGGGACGCGGGCCCCGGCGGCGCGTCGGCCGACCGGGCCGACCAGCCCCCGGAGCTGCTGGAGGCCATGCAGGACGCGGGCGTCATCGCGATGGCCGCGCGGTTCATGGACATGTCCGCCGAGTCCCGTACGGCCGTACTGGAGATGATCGACCGGGTACGGAAGCTGGAAGGGCTGCCGGATGTCGGCAGCACGACGGGCAACGGCGCCGGAAATCCGGTGGGCAACACGGGAGAATCCTGGCGCTCCGCCCGCTGATCCATGACCCTGACCGACATCCGCCCCGTGCCGTCCCCGGCCGCTGCCCCGCCCCTTGCCGGGCCGGGCGACGGGGCGGCCGGGCCCGCGGCAGCCCGCGGGCCCGCACTCGACCCCGCCCGGGAGGGGCCATCCGGCGCTGCATGAGACTGGCACGTGTACCTTTCATGGCCGAGGCCGAAGGAGAGCACGCCATGAAGTTCACACGGCGACCGGACCGTGTGCTTGCCGACTGTTCGGAACGGCTGCGGGGGCTGCACATCCCGCGCCCCTTCGAGCTGGGTGCCTTCCTGGACCGGCTCGCCGAACAGCGCGGCCGCCCGATCCATCTGGAGCCGCAGGTCACCCCGCCCGCCGGGCCGTGCGGCCTGTGGATCGCCACGGCCCGGGCCGACTACGTCTTCTACGACGCGGCCACCACCGCGCTGCACCGCGACCACATCGTGCTCCACGAGGTCGGCCACATGCTCAGCGGCCACTCCAACCTGCTCTCCGGAGAGGTCGCGCACGCCCTCGTGCCCGACCTCGACCCCGGCTCGGTCGAATCCGTCCTGGGCCGCAGCCACTACAGCGACCAGGACGAGCAGGAGGCCGAGATGCTCGCCTCACTGATCCTGCGGCGCGCCGACCGCACCCCCGCCCGCCGCCCGGCGACGTACCGGCAGGCTGAGGTCCTCAGCCGCATGGACGATGTCTTCGGCTCCCCCAAGCGACGGTAGACACCCCAGATGGTCAACGTTCTCTTCCTCTCCATAGCCGCCGTCCTGCTGCTGGCCGCCGCGTACAAGGCGCGGCCGCTGCTGCGCCGCCCGCGGCCCCGGGGCCTGGGCGCCCTGTGCGGGTTCCTGGCCGGGCTGGGGGCCTCGCTGGTGTTCCTGACACCGGTGGTCGGCGACGCGCTGAGCGTCGTCACCCCCAAGCTGGGCCGGCTGCTCGGCAACTGCAGCACGCTGGGCGCCGCCACCTGCATCTCGATCCTGCTGCTGCGCTTCAACGAGGAGCCGCCGGACGCGGACCGCAAGGCGCGCCACCGGCTCGTCTCGCTGGGTGTCGTCCTGGTCGCGATGGCCGTTCTCTTCTTCTCCTCGCCGGTGGACGACTCCCCCGGCGCGCCCACCTTCGGCGAGCTGCCGCGCACCGAGCCGCTGCTCAACATCTACGTGCTGGTGTTCACCGCGCACCTCGGCGCGGCCATCGTCGACCTGCTGCGCCAGGCACTGCGCTACTCCCGGCACGCGCCGCGCACCAGCCTGCGTTACGGGCTGCGCGTCATCGCCGCGGGCTGCGCGCTCGGCATGGTCTACATCGGCTACAAGATCGTCCATGTCGTCGGGCTGTGGACCGACGCCGCGTGGCTGCCGCCCGAGCAACTGTGCAGCTCCCTGGTGACGCCGGCGACCTGCACGTTCAGCGTCGGGCTGCCCGCCATCTGCAGCCTGCTGCTGGTCATCGGCGTGCTGCTGCCCGCCGTCGGCCCGGCCCTGGCCTGGCCCTGGCGGCGGATCCGCCTGTGGCACCTGCACCGCGGACTGCGCCCGCTGTGGGCCGCGCTGTCGGCGGCGGTGCCGGAGATCCAGCTCACCGCCACCGAGAACCGCTACGCGGCGCCCGACCCCGAGTTCCGGCTCTACCGCCGGGTGATCGAGATACGGGACGGGATGCTGGCGCTGCGCCCGCACCGCAGCGACGCGGTGCGCCGCGCCGCCGAGGAACGGCTGCGGGCCGGCGGGGCCGACGCGCGCGAACTGGACGCCGGGATCGAGGCGGCGGTGCTGGCCGCGGCGCTGGAGTCCCGGCGGGACGGCGGCGCCCCCGCCCACGCGGTCAGCGCCGAGGACGCCACGCTGACCCGCCCCGAACTGACCAGCCTGATCGACGAGGCCCGCTGGCTGCGCAGGGTCTCGCACGCCTTCGTGTCGTCCGGCGCCGGCCCCGCGCCGTCCGAGCCGTCCCGGCCCGCCGCAGGAATCTGAGGTCGAACATGAGCCACCCCATGGAGTCGCCGGAGTTCTTCCGCGATCCGTACCCGCTGCTCGCCGCGCTGCGCGAGCGTGGCCCCGTCCAGCAGGTACGGTCCGGGCCGCACGGCGCGACCTGGCTGGTCACCGGGTGGGCCGAGGCCCGTACCGCACTGGCGGAGCCCCGGCTGTCCAAGGACACCACCCGCTACTTCGCGGACAAGCCGTCCCGGCGCAATCTGGCTCCCGCCGTCAGCGCCACCATGCTGGCCACCGACCCACCGGACCACACCCGGCTGCGCAAGCTGGCCATGAAGGCGTTCACCCCGGCCGCGGTGGCCCGCCTGGAGCCGCGGGTGGCCGAGACCGCGCACGGCCTGCTGGAGCGGATGGCCGCGCGCGGCGGCACGGCCGACCTCGTCGAGGACTTCGCCGTGCCCCTGCCCATCGAGGTCATCAGCGACCTGCTCGGCGTTCCCCGCGAGGACCGCGCCGCGCTGCGCCGCTGGTCCAACGACCTGTTCGCGGCCGGCGCCCCCGACACCATCGACGCCGCCTCCCACGCGATCAGCGACTACATGACGGCCCTCATCGCCGCCAAGCGCGCCGACGGGGCCGGGGCGGCCGACGGCCGGGACGGCGGCGCGGCCCGCCCCGGGGCGCCCGGTCGCGACCTGCTGAGCGACCTGATCGCCGCGCGCGACGAGGACGACCGGCTCAGCGAGGCCGAACTGGTCTCGCTGGCCGTCCTCCTGGTCGTCGCCGGGCACGAGACCACCACCAACCTGATCGGCAACGGCGCGCTCGCCCTCCTGCGGGACGACGCGCTCCGTACGCGGCTGCGCCAGGACCCGGCGCTGATCCCGGCCGCCGTGGAGGAGCTGCTGCGGTACGACTCCCCGATCACCACGGCCACCTTCCGCTACGCGGCCGAACCGCTCACCCTCGGCGGCGCCGAAATCGCCGCGGGTGACGTGGTGCTGGTCTCACCGGGCGCCGCCAACCGCGACCCCGCCCGCTTCACCGACCCCGACACCCTCGACCCCGACCGCTCCGCCGGCCACCTCTCCTTCGGTCACGGCCCCCACCACTGCCTCGGCGCCCCGCTGGCCCGCCTGGAAGCCCGTATCGCCTTCCACGCCCTCCTCACCCGCTGCCCGGACCTGCGCCTGGCCGCACCGCCCGCGGAACTCCCCTGGCGCCACACCCGTCTGATGCGCGGTCCGGCCCACCTGCCGGTCACCGGCGCGGGCTGATCCCCGCACCGGGCCCGCGCCCGGGCCCGGTGCGGGTGCGCGGGTGTCTCACTCCTGCGACGCGAAGGTCTCCACCGCGCGGCAGACCGCGGCCGCGTGGTCGGCGAGGTAGAAGTGGCCGCCGGTGAAGGTCTCCTCGTGGTATTCGGCGATGGTGTGGGCCTTCCAGGCAGCCGCTTCCTCGCGGGTCACGCGCGGGTCCGCGTCGCCGGTGAGGCACAGGAGCGGGATGTCGAGGACGGCGTCGGCGGCGGGCCGGTACGTCTCGATCACGCGGTAGTCGTTGCGGATCGCCGGGAGGATCAGCCGCACGATGTCCGGGTCGTCGAGGAGCTGGCTGTGGGTGCCGTCCAGGCGGCCGACCTCGGCGAGGAGTTCCGCGTCGGTGGCCTGGTGGAGGTACTTCTCCGCCCGGAACATCGAGGGCGCGCGGCGGCCGGAGACGACGAGCCGGCGCGGCGCGGGCCGCCCGAGGTCCGCGAGCCGCCTGGCGGTCTCGAAGGCGACGGACGCGCCCATGCTGTGCCCGAAGAGCACCAGCGGGGTGGTGTCGTAGGGGCTCAGGCAGCCGACCACCTCATCGGCGAGCCCCTCCACGGAGGTGACGAACGGGTCGTTCCACCGGTCCTGGCGCCCCGGGTACTGGATCGCCGACACGTCGAGATGGCCGCCGAGGTGGGCGGCGAACGGGCGGTAGTACGAGGCGGATCCCCCGGCGTGCGGGAAGAAGATGAGGTGGGCGGCGGGCCGCGGCCCCCGGCGTACGTCCCGTATCCAAGCGTTCTTCCCCGTCATGTGTGCATGCTCCTGTGCTGGTGGGTCCGGTGGTCATCCTTGACGCGTCCGCGTGCGGGCCGGCCGGACCGCCACGGACGAGTCAAGGATGACGGGTCCGGGCGTGCCGGGCCAGCAGGAAATTGATCAAGAAGGTCGGGAACCCGCGCGCCCCGGCCGGAGGAGGCCCGGACCGTCTGCTCAGCGCGCCAGCGCCGCGGCCCCCGCCGCCGCCTGTTCGGCGGCCCGCGCCCGGGCCGCGGCCGACTTGGCGGTCTCGCCGAGTTGGTCGGCGAGGCGGGCCTGGGCCAGCCAGTTGTACGGGCAGACCGGGCGCAGGCTGATGCGTTCACTGAGCAGGGTGCGGGCCGTGTCGTCGCGTCCCGCGCGCAGCGCGGCCTCCAGCAGCGTCTTCTGTACGGCGTCCCGCTGGGCGTGGCTGCCGCCGAAGGTGTGCAGGCGGTAGCGGAGGGGGGCCAGGAGGTCGACGGCCTGCCCGTACCGGCCCTGGCCGTAGGCGATCAGGGCGCGGCAGACGGGCAGGCCGATCCCCGCGGTCATGGCGGCGTTGGACAGTCCCGGCCGGGTGCGGCCGAGCCACGCCTCGCGCTCCGCGACGAGGCGTTCGGCGTCGGCGATGCGGTCGGCGCCGACGTACGCCATGACGGCGTGCACGTCGTTGAAGGCGTAGTACGGCGGGTCCTGGCGGGCGGCCCAGGCGTCGGCGAGGCGGTTCCAGCGGGGTCCGGCGCCGCGGTCGGCGAGCAGGAGCCGCCACAGGAGGGCCGAGGCGTCGAGGAGTTCCATGGCGAGGCCCGGTGATTCCTCGTGGTGCAGTACGGCGTCGTAGATCTCCAGTACCCGGCCGGTGTCGCCGGCTTCGAGGGCGTAGAGGCAGTAGTGCCACCAGTTGTGGACGTTGAGGTAGTTGCCGGCGGCCCAGTCCTCCATGCGGGCGTCCAGGAAGCGGATGCCCTCCGCGAACCGGCCCTGCATCTCGTACGTGTGCACGACCGCGTGGATGCCCCACACGTCGCGGGGGTTGCGCCGGACGGCTGCCAGTCCGGCTTCCGCCGAGCGGGTGTAGTGGCCCGACTCCTCCAGGCCGAAGGCGTACATGCCCAGGAGGGGACCGTAGTGCGGGTCGTCCTCGGGCCAGGCGGTGAGCGCGCCGCCGACGCGGTCGCGCAGGCGGGCCGCGTCGCCGGTGAGGAAGTCGATCTGGTGGCCGGCGGCGAGCGCGAGCGCGTCGCGCGGGAAGGCGACGGTCAGTTCGCCGAGCACCTGCCCGGCGTGGTGGATGTCACCGTCCAGCCAGGAGGTGGCGGCGGCGATGTGCATCCGTTCGCGGGGCGTCGGCTCCTCGGCGGGCAGGCCGTCCGTGAAGCGGGTGAACGCGTCCTTGGCGGCGCTGGCGTCCTTCTCCTCCGTGCCCAGCAGGCCGAGGTAGGCGGCGAGGACGTTGCCCATGACGGACTGCGGGGCGGTCTCCAGGACCGCCTGGGACGCGGCGGCGACCGCCCCGCGGAAGAAGAGCAGTTCGCGCAGCGCGTTCTCGTAGTGGGACACGGCTTCCGTGCCGGTCCGGGACATCGTGTGACCGTGCCGGTCACGCACCGTTCGCGGCATCATCGGCTCCTCACGGCACTCTGGCGTCACTTCCTCCCCCAGCCTTACCTTGTCGGGGGTAGGAATTCTGTTCGATCACCTTGTCATGTCCTGGACTTGAGACCACAGACAGCTCACAGACAAGAGGTGCGCCTTGTTCCTTCCCCACAGACCGGCCCGCCCATACCACGGCAAGGGCGGCAGACTGGGTGTTCTCGCCCTCCTCCTCGGTGTCCTGGCCTCCGTCGCCGCCGGCCCCGCCCGGGCGGCCCCCGATGCCGCGCCGGCGGCCCGGCCCCCGCTCGTGCGGCCCGTCGACCCGCAGAACTGGCGCAATCCCGACGACATGACCTGGGCCGAATACCGTTCGGTCCCCGGGACGAACTGGGCCGACCCGGCCGTCAAACCCACCCGGCGCATGTTCAAGGGCGCGCTCGTGCTGCTGGACTACCCGGACGAGGAGTTCAGCGTCAGCAAGCCCGCCGGCTCCTCCGTCTTCGGCAACCCGCAGCCCAGCGCCCACGACATTCCCCGCGCGCGGGTGCCCGCGTTCTACCGGGACTTCCTGAACAAGCCGGGCAAGCTCAACCACGGCCACACCATCAACGAGTACTGGATGGAGGACTCCGGCGGCCGGCTCGGCGTCGAGCTGACGTCCTTCGGCGTCTACCGGATGCCGTACGCGTCGTACCGGTACGGCATCGAGCCGTCCATGAACCCGGGCGCCTGCCCCGTCGGCGACACCTGCGGCAAGAACATCCGCACCGACGGCAGGGCCGCCTGGACCGCCGACGTGGGCGACGCGGAGACCAAGAAGTACGACTTCGTCTTCTACCTGACCGCCGGCCAGGACGAGTCCGCCGCCTGGCAGGAGTTCGGGCAGATGAAGTTCGCCTCGCCCGAGGAGGTCCCGGCCGCCTGGGGGCCGCCTTCCCCCATCCAGGGCGGCGGGAACGCCGCCCGTACCCGCTACGTGCCGTGGACCTCCTGGAAGGCCGCCGCCCGGATCTGGCCGAACGCCGAGGCCGGCTCCTCCACCCAGGCCGAGAGCTCCGGCATGGCCGTGTACGCGCACGAGTTGAGCCACATCCTGGGCATCGCGGACAACTACAACAACCCGTACGGCACACCGCTGCGCCGCGCCTACACCGGCATCTGGAGCATGCTCTCGCGCGGCTCCTTCAACGGGCCGGGCGGCCCGCACACCCGCTGGCAGATACCGGCCGCCCACGGTGCCTCGATGGGCTCGCAGCACGTCCTGCGCGACAAACTCAAGCTCGGCATCGTCGACGGGAAGAACGTGCTGCGGCTGGACCGGGACGCGCTGAAGACGTCCGGCGTCGCGGTCGCCAAGGTCACCGCGCGCTCCGCGCCGCCCGGCGCCGGGGGCCTGTCCGGCGTCACCATCACGCTGGGCCGGGATCTGGAACCGCCCTGCTCCCCCGCGTCCGACCCGCTGTGCGACGGCGGCGGCTACGACAACTACACCGTCGAGGTCGTCGACCGGATGGGCATGGACTCCTTCACCCCGGACAACGGGGTCCTGCTCGCCAAGACCAAGAACGAGGACCGGGCCCCGTTCGCGTGGGTGGTCGACGCCCACCCGGAGGACATCCGCATGGTGGACTTCCGGCGCCCCGACGGCACCCCGCAGATGATCACCATGGGTGACTACCGGCAGCTCAGCGACGCGCTGTTCCACGCGGGCCCGGACTCCGGCAGCGAGTACGAGTACGTCGACGAGGCCAACCGGCTGCACTTCTACGTGCTGGACATCGAGCGGGACGCCAAGGGCGTGCTCAGCTACACCGTCGCCGTCCGGTCCCTGGACGGCGCGGGCCCCCATCGCCGCGGCGTGGAGCTGCGGCGCGGCACGGCACACGGCGAGCCCGCCGGGGGCCGGGCCGTGTGCACCTTCCCGCTGACCAACACCGGCCGCCCGGGTAGCGGGGGCGCGCACCTGGACTCCGACGTGTACCGGCTCTCGGCCACCGTCACCGGGCGCGGCTGGTCCGCCTGGCTGCCGAACCGGCTCGCCACCGCGAAGGCCGGCGGCACGGTGCGCGTCCCGGTCGCCGTCACGGCGGAGCCGGGCGCCGCCGGGCACGGCCGGGTCGTCCTGAAGGCCCGCTCCGAGAGCGATCCGCGCAAGTCCGCACGGGCCGTCTGCACGCCGTCCCGCTGATCCGGCGTACGGGCCGTGCCGCTCACCCCGGGTGAGCGGCACGGTGGCCGGGCGGTACGGCCGGTCAGCCGGCGCGGGCCCTCAGCCGGCGCGGACGGCCGGCGCGGACGGCCGGGCCGCGGCCGCGGTCTCCGGCCCGGTCCCGTCCGCGCGCCCGGCCCGTGCCTTGGCCTCCGCCGCGTACGTGTCCACGTACTCCTGCTCGGACAGGTGCAGCAGGGCGTACATGATCTCGTCCGTGACAGCCCGCAGCACCAGGCGCTGGTCGGCCATCCCGGCATAGCGGGAGAATTCCAGCGGCTTCCCGAAGCGGATGGTGATCGGGACGACACGCGGCAGCCGGCGGCCGGCCGGCTGCGCCTCGAACGTCCCGATCATCGCGCACGGGATCACCGGCGCGCCCGTGCGCAGCGCCATCTCCGCCACGCCGGTCTTCCCCTTGTACATCCGGCCGTCGTGCGAGCGCGTGCCCTCGGGGTAGATGCCGAGCAGTTCACCGCTGCCGAGCACCCGCACGCCTTCCTCGACGGCGGCCTGGCCCGCGCTCCGCCCGGAACGGTCCACCGGGATCTGTCCGCAGGCGCGGAAGAAGGCCGCCGTCAGCCGCCCTTTGACGCCCCGTCCGGTGAAGTACTCCTGCTTGCACAGGAAGGTGATCCGGCGCTTGACCGTCGCCGGCATCAGGAAGCTGTCGCAGAACGAGAGGTGGTTGCCGGCGATGATGGCGGCGCCCGAGGCGGGCAGGTTCTCCAGCCCCTCGACGCGGGGGCGGAACAGGCACCGCAGCAGCGGCACCAGGACGATGGATTTGAACAAGTGATAGAACATGTAACTGATCCCCTCCCCAGAGTGATCCCCCCGCGTCGGGGGACGGTAGTGCCGCTCCGGTTCCGGAGGGAGAGGGCCTATTGAGCCATCGTCGGACCGGCGGCCGGAAGGAATGGATCACGCCACCGGCCGCACCGGAGGCGCCGGGCCCGCGGGCACCGGGCCGGGGTGACGATCACTGGTTCGCCGGTGTCTCGTCGGCGAAGATCTTGGTGACGACGCGTCCGTCCTCGGTCAGATAGCCGTGCAGCATCCCCTCGCTGCTGTGCGGGGCGTCGAAGACGCCCGCGGCGTTCAGCGCGATCACGCCGCCCGTGCCGCCCAGTTCGGGCAGCCGCTCGACCAGCACCTCGTACGCGGCACCGGCCAGGTCCCGGCCGCCGAACTCGATCAGGTGGGAGATCGTGACGGCGGCGGCGCCCCGGAGGAACACCTCGCCCGCTCCCGTGGCGCTGGCCGCGACGGTGCCGTTCTTGGCGTACGTGCCCGCGCCGACGACCGGCGAGTCGCCGACCCGGCCGGCCATCTTGTTCGTCAGGCCGCCGGTGGAGGTCGCCGCCGCCAGGTTCCGCCCACGGTCCACGGCCACCGCGCCCACCGTGCCCTGCGTCAGGATCTCGCGCGGGCCCTTCTGCCGGCCCTTGGCCCTCATCAACTCCTGCCAGCGCTTCTCGGTCCAGTAGTGGTCCTGGGTCACGGTCGGCAGGCCGCTGCGGGCCGCGAAGTCGTCGGCCCCCTCGCCCGCCAGCATCACGTGCTTGGTCTTCTCCATCACCAGCCGCGCCGCCGAGACGGGGTTGCGTACGTTACGGACGCCGGCGACGGCTCCTGCCGCCAGGTCGGAACCACGCATGATCGACGCGTCCAGTTCGTGGCCCGCGTCCGCGTTGAACACCGCACCCTTGCCCGCGTTGAACAAGGGGTTGTCCTCCAGCCTGCGCACCGCGGCCTCGACCGCCGCCACACTGCTGCCGCCCTCGGCCAGGACCTGCCGCCCGGCGCGCAGCGCCTCGGCCAGCCCGTCGCGGTACGCCTTCTCCTGGGCGGGAGTGGTGTCCTCGCGCTTCAGCGCGGTGCCCGCGCCGCCGTGCACGGCGATGACGACGTGCCGGGCGTCCGGCCGCGGTCCGCCCTTGGCGGCCTGTGCCGCGACGGGCTCGGCGGCCTCGGGCCGGCCGACGGAGACCGCGCTGCCGGGCACCACGGCCAGCAGTGCGGTCACGGACAGCGCCCCGGCGCACAGGGGTGTCAGTCGCCGTGCCGAGTTCCTGGTCATGGGCTCACTCCCTTGAACGGGCGATCAGGCGTCGGCACGATATCGCGCACTCCCCGGCGGAAACCGCCATGATCCGGACAACGCGCGGGGCCGCCCGCGTACGGAGGGGCGACCGCGTACGAAGGGCCGCCCGCCCGCGTTCGGGAAGGGCGGCCCGGCGGCCGTACGGCTCACACAGTGCGGATCGCGGGGTCGCTCACCCCGGCCGTGCCGTTCTCCACGTGCCCGGCGAAGCGGCGCAGGAAGGTGCGGTCCGCGTCGCAGACCACGCGCACGTCGTACCAGCGCTTGCCCGCCCGCAGATCCACGGTGTGGGTCACCCGCTGCCCCGGGCGCACGGTGATCTCACGGGAGGCGCCGCCGTACGCGTTGGTGACCGTCAGGGTGCGGGCGCCGTCGCCGGCGTTGGTCAGGACCAGGTCGAGGTTGCCGGTGGCTCCGTTGTGCCGCGCGGTCACCTCGGGTCCCGCCGTCCGGCCCGGCCCCCGGAACGTGCGCAGGAAACCGTTCGGGCCGAACACCGAGAGGTCGTACGTGCCCTTCGAGTAGGCCGAGTTCCAGGTGTCGGAGTCCGCCTTGCCACGCTCGGTGGTGTACGTCCACGGCCCGTCGCCGCGATTCGGCGCCGTCACGTAGAACTGCGCGCCGGCCGCGTCGCCCCCGCTGAAGGTCAGGCGGAACTTCCCGGCCGCCACGTCGGCTGCGCCGTCCACGTACGGCGCGTAGGGCAGCGGCCGGGTGGGGCGTGAGCCGCGCTCCTGCTTGGGCAGGCTGCCGGTGGCCGGCGGCACGGGGTGGAAGTCGGCGGGCTGTGGGTGGATCGGCGTGTAGCCGCCGGTGTCCGGCAGCGGGCCCGCCCCGCCCGTACGGCTGAAGTCGAAGGCCGACGTCAGATCGCCGCAGACGGCGCGCCGCCACTTCGAGATGTGCGGCTCGGGCACTCCGAAGCGGCGCTCCATGAACCGGATGATCGAGGTGTGGTCGAAGGTCTCGGAGCAGACGTACCCGCCGGTGCTCCAGGGCGAGACGACGAGCATCGGCACGCGCTGGCCGAGGCCGTAGGGACCGGCCTGGAAGCGCTTGCTGCCGGGGAAGAGCTCCAGTTCGGTGGAGACGGTGGACCGGCCCTGGCCGGCGTCGGCCGGCGGGTACGGCGGGACGACGTGGTCGAAGAAGCCGTCGTTCTCGTCGTAGGTGATGAACAGGGCGGTCCTGCTCCACACCTTCGGATCGGAGGTCAGTACGTCCAGCACCTTGGAGATGTACCAGGCGCCGTAGTTGGCGGGCCAGCTCGGGTGCTCGGTGTACGCCTCGGGGCAGGCGATCCAGGAGATCTTCGGCAGCCGGCCGTTCCCGACATCCGCCCGGAGGTCGTCGAGGAGCTGCCCGCCGCCCTTGACGTCGGAGCCCCGCCGGGCCTTCTCGTAGAGCGGGTCGCCGGGCTCGGCGTTGCGGAAGGTGTTGAAGTACAGCAGGGAGTTGTCGCCGTAGTTGCCGCGGTAGTGGTCGTCGATCCAGCCCCAGTGGCCGGCCTGGTCCAGGCCGTCGCCGGTGTCCTGGTAGACCTTCCAGGACACCCCCTTCGCCTCCAGCCGCTCGGGGTAGGTCGTCCAGTCGTATCCCAGCTCGTCGTTGCCCAGGACGGGGCCGCTGGGGTCGTCGCCGCCCTTGCCGTCGTTGCCCGTGTATCCGGTCCACAGGTAGTAGCGGTTCGGGTCGGTGGAGCCGATGAACGAGCAGTGGTAGGCGTCGCAGACGGTGAAGGTGTCGGCGAGCGCGAAGTGGAAGGGGATGTCCTTGCGGGCGAGGTGCGCCATCGTCGTGGCCGTCTTGGCCGGGATCCACTGGTCGTAGCGTCCCTTGTTGAACGCCCGGTGGCTGCCGTTCCAGTCGTGGTTGAGGTCCTCGATGAAGGTCAGCCCGAGGTTGTCGTCCTTGACCTGCGGCCGGAACGGCAGTACCTCCTTGCCCTTGCCGTCGGTCTGGTGCCAGACCGGCTTGCCGCTCGGCAGCGTCACCGGCCGCGGGTCGCCGAAGCCCCGTACGCCGCGCAGAGTGCCGAAATAGTGGTCGAAGGAACGGTTCTCCTGCATCAGTACGACGATGTGCTCGACGTCCTCGATGCTGCCGGTGCGGCGGTCGGCGGGGATCGCGGCGGCGCGGGCGATGCTCTGCGAGAGCGCGGAGAACGCGGTGGCCGCGCCGGTGAGTTGCAGGAACCGCCGCCGGTTGAGTTCTGCCATGGCTGAAATGACCCCTTGGGATGGGAGGGTACGGGCGCGACTGGAGTGTTCCAAGAGGAACGAGGCCGTGGGAAGACGCCATGACGCGCGGGTGAAAAGTCGCGGGATGAGACGTGAACAGCCCGCCGACCGCCCGCTGACGCCGCCGCGCCGGGCATACCGTGCCTCGCCGTCCATAACGGTCCGGCCCGTTCGAGGCGGACAGTTGGCGACGTGTCGGGCCGAAACCGGGCCGGACGGCACCCTTCCACCGGGCGGGCATATGCCAATTGCATACCGCTCACTTTCTGCCGCCGCGCGATCGACCGATTTCGCCGCCAATGTCGTGCACGCCGTCGAGGGGGAATCAGGTAATTCCGATCACCAGTTTCGAACCGAGTTGCTGCTGAGTAGGGTGTGGCACTGCCGGTGGAACTGGGGGAACAGTGCGTACCGGTTGATTTCGGCATGGCTGAAAATGTGCTGGTGGCCGACCTCACCGGCAGGACGGCAGGAGCGGCAGGGTACATGACCGCTGGGTTATTCGAGGGGCAGTACGTGTGGCATCCGGCAGCCGATGACCTCCAGCTCGCCCGCGCCTGCGTGGACATACGGGCAGGCCGCTACTTCGGCGCGCGCGAAATCCTTCGGGAGGCGCGCGAGGACTACGGCGTACGCGCGCACCGCTCCCTCGTGCTGGCCTCGGAAGCCGCCGACTCGGACCTGGCGGAACGCTGGCTGGCCGAGGAACCCGGCCGGGAAGCGGCCCTGCTGTGGGCGCGGGTCGCGGTGCTGCGGGCGGCCCGCGCGGCCGACGGCGGCGACCGGCGGGCCGAGGCCCTCGGCCGTATCGCGGTGGCCGCCTGCGACCGCGCCGCCGAGGCGGCGCCCGACGATCCCACTCCCTGGTCGGCCAAACTGACCCTGGCGCGCCTCCAGCAGCCCCGCGACCCCGCCCCGCAAGGCCTGCTCACCGCGCCGCCCGGCCCCTGGACGCTCTTCTCCCACATCCTGCGGCTCGACCCCTGGAACCGCGAGGGCCACCACCGCTTCCTGTCGTTCTTCTTCCCCCGGTACGGCGGCGAGGCGAACGCTTCCTGGGATGTCGCCGCCTTCCTCAGCCAGCGCGCACCGGCCTCCTCACCGCTGCGGCTGCTCCCGCTGGTGGCCCTGGTCGACGGCTACAACCCGGACTCGCTCCTCGCCGAACGCACCTGGGAACAGCCGCAGTGGAAGGCCACGGCCCTGAGCGTCTACCGCAACTGGCTGCCGCACGTCGCCGGTTACCGCTTCACACCGGTGCTGGACCTGGCCTACCTGGCCCACGCGCTGCACATGGCGCAGTGCTCCTTCGAGGCGCGGGCGGTCTTCACGGCCATGGGCCCGTACGCCTCCCGCATGCCGTGGAGTGTCTTCGGCGACCCCGAGGAGCAGCTCAACAAGGCGAGACGCGCGTGCGGTCTCCCGGTGCCCGATGCTCCATGATCTGCCGGCCGGTGGTTTCGGGGGTGGTGGCGCATGCCGGCTCCCCGGGCCCGGTTCGTGGCACCGCGGGCCGGCGGGCCGGTGTCCGCCTGCCGGTTCCGCGTGCCGCTGTGCCACGTCCGTAGGGCGTTGCCTCCCCGCGCTCCGGCGCGCCCCGAAGACAGGTGCCGACACCGCGTACCGACGCTCCGCGCCGATGTCTTCCTGTCCCCCACCAGAAGAAAGGTTGCGGCTGTGCCCGATCCCGTGTCCCCCGCCCGAACGAGAAGCCACCGCGCCGCGGATCCCGTCACCCTCGACGACGACGCGACGCTGCACGCCATGGGTTATCCGCGGAAACTGACCCGGCGGTTCCGCGCGTTCGACAATTTCGCCATCTCTTTCACCATCATCAACATCATTTCCGGCATCTTCTCCTCCTTCGGGTTCGGAATGAACGCCGGCGGGCCGGTGATCCTGGTCTTCGGCTGGGTAGCCGTCGCCGCCATGGTGCTGTTCGTCGGCGCCTCGATGGCGGAGATCGCCTCCGCCTACCCGACCAGTGGCGCGCTGTACTTCTCGGCCGGGAAACTGGCCAAGCGGCACCGCGGCGCCTGGTCCTGGTACACGGGCTGGCTGAACTTCGCCGGCCAGGTGGGTGGCACGGCCGCCACCGGTTACGCGGCGGCCACCTTCATCCAGGCCTTCGTCGCCATGCAGTGGCCGTCCTACGAGGCCACGCCGCAGCGGGCGGTCCTGATCACCGCGGCGATCCTGTTCGTCCAGGCGCTCGCCAACACCTTCACGGTGCAGCTCGTGGCGGTGCTGAATCGTATCTCCGTGTGGTGGCTGCTGATCGGCCTGGTCGTCATCGTCACCGCGCTGATCGCGCTGCCCGCGCACCACCAGTCCCCGTCGTTCGTGACCCACTTCGTCAACAACACCGGGTTCACCAACGGCCTGTACGGCGCGATGCTCGGCCTGCTCGTCACGAGCTGGACGTTCACCGGCTTCGACGGCAGCTTCCACATGTCCGAGGAGACGGTCCAGGCCACCGTGAACGCGCCCAAGGGCATCATGCGGGCCATCGGCTACTCCGCGGTCGCCGGCCTGGTCCTGATGCTCGCCCTGGTCTTCGCGATCCGCGACTACGCGGGCGCGGCGGGCGCCGAGGCGCCGCCGGTGCAGATCCTCATCGACGCGCTCGGCGCGGGCACCGCCAAGTTCCTGCTGCTGATCGTGATCGGCGCGATGCTCTTCTGCGGCCTGGCCAACATGACCAGCAACACCCGGCAGATCTTCGCCTTCTCGCGGGACGGCGCGATGCCCGGCTCCCGGTGGTGGCACTCGGTCTCCTCGCGCACCCGTACCCCCGTCAAGGCGGTCTGGCTGGCCGCGGCCTGCTCCCTGCTGCTGGTCGTGCCGGGCTGGTGGTCGCACACCGCGTTCACCGCCGTCGTCAGCATCAACGTCGTCGGACTCTTCCTCGCCTACGCGGTGCCGATCTTCCTGCGGCTGCGGCTGGACACGTTCCAGCCGGGGCCGTGGAACCTGGGGCGGTACGGCAAGCTGGTCGCGGCGGTCGCGGTGACGTGGATCGTGATCAGCAGTGTGCTGTTCATGCTGCCGCAGGCCTCGCCGATCACTGCCGAGTCGTTCAACTACGCGCCGATCGCGCTGGGCGTGGTCCTCGTCATCGCCACGGTGTGGTGGTTCGCCACCGCCCGGCGGCGCTTCCAGGGGCCGGTCAGTTACGGTCGGCCCGACGAAGTGGCGGCCATGGACCTGATCTGACGGGCCGCCACGCCGTTGTTCCACGACCGGCTCGTCCGGTCGGCCGGGCCGTTTCCCACCGGGGCGGGCCGTCCCTGACCGGGGCGGGCCGCTCTCGAAGGGCGGGCCGGGCTTCGCGCCTGTCGCCCCGCTGTCCTGTACGGCGGTGGGGCCCGAGCTGTTAAGGACGTATATCAGGTATGACCTCTCCGACCTCTGCCGGTGAGATGCCGGTTCAGGATGCCGGGGCCGATGCTGGTGCCGGCACCGGCGGTACTGGTGCCGATGCTGGTATCAGTGCTGGTGTTGGTGCCGGTGTAGGTGTTGATGCCGGTGTAGGTGTTGGTGCCGCTGCGGGTGATGAGTTCGTTGTGCGGCCCGCCACCCTGGAGGAGTGGCGCGAGGTGGCGCAGTGGGCCGCCGACGAGAGCTGGAATCCGGGCCTCGTCGACACCGACTGCTTCCATGCCACCGATCCGGACGGCTTCTTCGTCGGCCTGCTCGACGGGCGGCTCGTCTCGTCGGTGTCCGTCGTCAACTACTCCGCCGCGTACGCGTTCCTCGGCTACTACCTGGTACACCCGGACTTCCGCGGCCGCGGGCTGGGGCTGGCCACGTGGCGTGCCGCGATGCCGCACGCCGGGGGGCGGACCGTCGGGCTGGACGCGGTACCGGCGCAGGAGGCCACGTACCGGCGCTCCGGGTTCCGTACCGCGTACCGGACCACGCGCTACCGCGGGCGTCCCGTGCGGTCCGGGACGGCCTCGGTGCCGGTCGTGCCCATGGGGGCCGGTCACCTCGATGAGGTCGCCGCGTTCGACCGGCAGTGTTTTCCGGCCGACCGGCGGGGGTTCCTGTCCCGGTGGCTCACGGCTGCGGGGCATCACGCGTATGTGCAGGTGCGGGATGGGCGGGTGGCGGGGTACGGCGTGATTCGGCCGGGGCGTGAGGGGTGGCGGGTCGGGCCGTTGTTCGCGGATACGTCTCGGGGGGCTGCGGCGCTCTTTGATGCGCTGGTCGCGCATCCGGGGCCGGATGACGTGGTGTATGTCGATGTTCCTGATCCGCATCACAGTGCGCGTTCGATGGTGCTGGGTCGGGGGATGGTTGCGGACTCTCACACGATGCGGATGTATACGGGGGTGGTTCCTTCGGTTCGGTGGGAGTGGGGGTATGCGGTGACGAGTTTGGAGTTGGGGTGAGGGGTGGCTGTGTGCCTGGTGGGGGCACGCGCTCTGCGCCTTCTGTCCGGTGGGTGGGGGCTCGGGCCCCGTAGGGGTCACTCTCCCCCCAGCCTCCGGCCGGGGGTACCCCCACGGCACCCTTGAGGCAACGCGATGGCATTCGTGAACCCTGGCACCGGGCTGCCTGTGGGGAGGCTCCTACGTGGCCCCGAGCCCTGACCGGTGGGGGCTCTCTCGGCGTCGGGGTTGGGGTTTTCGGAGGTCGTATTCCGCTGTGCGGCTCCTTGCTGGTCGAGCCTTCGTTCCGAACGTCAGTACTCTCGCTGGGGACAGGTGATGACGTGCGGTTCGGTTGGGGTTCGGGAGGTTCGATGGGTGAGGACGCGGCGGCGTTCTCCCGGCTGGGGGCACGGTATCGGGCGGAGTTGCATGTGCACTGTTACCGGATGCTGGGGTCGTTCGAGGAGTCCGGTGAGCTGGTGGCGGAGACGTTGGTACGGGCCTGGCGTGAGCGGGAGTCCTTCGTCGGGCATGCGACGTTCCGTACGTGGCTGTATCGCGTCGCCACCCACTCGTGCCTGGATCACCTGGCCTCTCGGCCGCGTCATCCGCCCGGCGAGTTGCCGTGGCTCCAGCCGTGTCCCGATACGTTGCTGGAACAGGTGGCCGGGGAGCTGGTGAGCGAGGAAACGATTGGGCTGGGGTTCGTGGTGGCGCTCCAGTCGTTGCCGCCGCGGCAGCGGGCCGTGTTCGTGCTGCGGGATGTGCTGGGGTGGTCGGCGCGGGAGACGGCCGCGGCGTTGGGGGGCAGCGTGGCGGCGGTGAACAGTTCGCTTCAGCGGGCCCGGACGAAGGTGCGGGGCCGGGGGGTGGTGCGAGCCTCTGCCGCGGGGGCTTCGGGTGGGGTGCTTCGGCGGTATGTGGAGGCGTTGGAGGTGGGGGATGACGAGGCGCTTGCCGCTGTGTTGGGCGCGGAGGTGGGGCCTGCCCGGCGTCCTCCTCCTGGCGTTCGCTGTGTGGCTGTCCGGATGAATCGGCAGCCTGCTGTCGCGCTCTATGTCCGGGAGCCGGGCGAGTGTGCTTACCGTGCTCACGGCCTCGAAGTGCTCCGCGTCGAGGGTGACCGGATTGCGGAGATCATTGCCTTTTCCCCCGGCGTGTTTCCTGCCGTCGGGCTACCTTCGGTGAGGACATGTGAACGGTGATGAGATCGCTGGTCTGCTCGCGCGTCTCGATGAGGAGCGCCGGGCTTCCGGGGCGGCGGACGGTGCTGTCGTCCGGGAAGTGGCTCCGGGCGGGGCGGAGTGCCGGATCGTGTATGCGCGTTGTACGGAGGAGGACGCCGGATCCGTGGTACGTGCGGAAATCGCGCGTGCCGACTCGGTCGGGTATGCGTTGGAGTGGAAGCTGTACGGCCATGACGTCCCGGCCGGGATGGGGCGTCGGCTGTGTGCTGCCGGGTTCACGCCGGAGGACGTGGAGAAGGTGCTGGTGCTGCCGGTGAACGCGGAGACGGCGGCGGCGTTCGAGGCTCCGGCGTACGAGGTCCGTCGAGTGACGGACGGACGGGGGCTCGACGATGTCGCCGACATTTCACGGGACTTGGGGCGCCGCGAGGTGGCGGAGGAGCGGCGGCAGTTGGGGATGCGGCTGCGGGACGCGCCCGGGGAGATGAGTGTCCACGTCGCTTACGTGGACGGTGTGCCGGCGGCGTGCGGGCGGGTGCACTATCGGCCGGGCGGTGCCTTCGCCGAGCTGGCCGGTGGGCGGACCCGGCCTGTGTACCGCAGGCGGGGGCTGTTCACCGCGCTGGTCGCCGCCCGGCTGCGGGAGGCGTGTGCCCGCGGGCGTACCCATGCGTTCGTCGACGCGCTTCCCACGTCCGAGCCCACGCTGGTCAAGCGGGGGTTCGTAACGGTGACGACCACTCAGCCGTTCGTGTACGAGCCTCGGGTGCGGGTGGGGTAGGCAGTGGTCACCGGCCGGCGGTCGTGGTGGGCGCCGGGTGGTTGTCGGTGTCGGCGTCCCAGCCTTCGGCGGTGACGCGGGCGAGCAGGGGGACGCTCACGGCGGCGGGTACGGCGAGCCGGACCGTCAGGTCGCCGTGCGCGCCGCCGGCGGGGCGTACTTCGGCGTCCTCGGGGCCGACGCCCAGTTCGGCGGTGGTGGTCAGGAGCCGGGAGAGTTCGCCGGGGCGGTCGGCGATGCGGACGCGTACGGACGCGGAGCGGGGCGGGTGGCCCGGGTGTCCCACGGCGATCTCGTCCAGGCCGGCGATGCCCCGGTCGAGGAGGCCCACGAGGGTGCCGAGGCTCCGGGCACTGCGCCGGTCGGCCGGGTGGGCCAGGTCGCGCAGGGCGGTGAGAAGTTCGGCGAGGTCGGTCTGAAGGTCGGTGAGGACACCGGCGACGGCACCGGCGTTGGCCTGGAGTATGTCGCTCCAGAGCCGGGAGTCGCCGCCGGCGATCCGGGTGACGTCGCGCAGTCCTTGGCCCGCGAGCCGGGTCGCCTGGGGCGGCCCCTCACGGAGCCGGGCCGCCATCAGACTGGCCATCACGTGCGGCACGTGGGAGGTGAGGGCCACCGCGTCGTCGTGCGCCTTGCTCTGCATGACCAGCGGGACGGCTCCGCAGAGCCCGATCAGGGAGAGCGCGCGGTCGAGGGCCGTGCGGGAGGTGAGCCGGGACGGGGTGAGCACCCAGACGCGGTCCTGGAAGAGGTCGACGCGGGCCGCGAGGGGGCCGGAGCGTTCGCGGCCGGCCAGCGGGTGGCCGCCGATGTAGCGGGTGGGGTCGGGCGCTCCGGCCAGGACCGCCCGTTCCGGCTCGTACTTCACGCTGGCGACGTCGGTGTACGTACTGGCCAGCCCGCGTGCCTGCTGTTGGGCGAGGACGGTGGCGACGAGGCTGGGCGGGACGGCGATCACGGCGAGGTCGACCGGTTCGGGCGGCGGCCCCGGGGTGCCGGCGCCCAGTGCGGCTGCGGTCCGTACGGCGGCCGCGTCGCTGTCCTGGAGGTACACCGTGACACCCTGGCGGGCCGCCGCGAGGGCCAGGGAGGTGCCGATCAGTCCGGTGCCGACGACGGCAAGGGTGCGGATCACCGGGCACCGCCCGGGCGCGGGCCGAGGGGTGCGGCGGGCGGGGTGGCGGCCCCGTCCGCCGCACCTGCTGCGTGGGCCGCCGCACCGCCGTTGGCGCGGAGCCGTTCGGTGATGAGCGCGGCGAGCCGGTCGAGGCCCTGCTCGATGCGTTCGGGGGTGAGGGTGCTGATGGACAGCCGGAGCTGGCGGCTCTGCGCGGACGCGCCGTAGAAGTGGTGCATGGGCGTGAACAGCACGCCGTGCCGGCGGGCCGCGTGCTCCAGGAAGGCGTCGGTGACGGTGAACGGCACGCTGACGACGACGAAGAAGCCGCCGCTCGGCTCGTTCCACGTGACGCCGGGGCAGTCGGCGAAGCGCCGGGCCAGGCCGTCCAGCACCTGGCCGAGGTTGCGCCGGTAGACGTCCGTCTCGCGGCGGTTGGCCTCGACCATGCTGCATCCGTGGCGCAGCAGCTTGCCGCCGATGACGGCCTGGGCGATGGGCGAGGTGTTGACGGTGAGCATGCTCTTGATCTTCGACAGTTCATCGGCGAGGAGGCGTTCACCGCCGTCGCCGGTCACCCGCTGGTCGGCGACCACGTATCCGACCCGTGCCCCGGGAACCCCGGTCTTGGCGAACGAGCCCAGGTAGACGACCCGGCGGTTGCGGTCCAGGGACTTCAGTGTCGGCGGCCGTTCGGCGGACGTGTGGAAGACGCCGTAGGCGTTGTCCTCCAGCAGGAGGAGGTCCTCGCGCTCGGCGATCTCCAGCAGCCGGTGCCGTTCGGCCGGTTCCATGCTGGCGCCCACCGGGTTGGCGAAGTCGGGCGTCACGTAACAGGCACGCACCCGCCGGCCCACGGCCCGCGCCCGGCGCAACTGCGTGAGCAGGTCGTCCAGGTCGATGCCGTGCTCCCCGGTGCGCACCGGCAGCACGGGCAGGTCGGCGAGGAGCGCGGCGCCGGTCAGGCCGACGTAGGCGGGCCGGGGCGCGAGGAGGGCGTCGCGGCTGTCGGCTCGCAGCGCGCGCAGGACGAGGAACATCGCCTCCTGGCAGCCGACCGTGACGACCACGGACCCGGCCACGGCCTCGATGCCCTCGTCCACGGCCAGGCCCCGCGCGATCAGACCGGCGATGATCCCTTTCGTCTCGCCGTACTGGTACAGGGTCCGCGCGATTTCCGCTTCCGTCATCCGGCGCTCGGTACGCAGGTGATCGCAGAAGATCTCAAGGTATTCATGCACCTGGGATGCGTCATAAAATCCTTCGTACGGCCGTCCCGCCGCGAAAGAGATCGCTTCCGGATACTCGTCGGCGATCTGATTCAGAAGATTCATGGACTCCATCGAGGCGTCGGCCAGCGACGCATGCAGCGTCGCGCTATTCAACTCGGCTGCGGCGAATTCCGGTTGCATAATTTCCATGGCTGCCTTCTGTCAGTCAGGAAGGGGTACGGCACGCGCGTCCGTGGCCGCGCCGCGCCCTCAGCATCCCCCAGGGCCGGGTGAACGGCAATGGTTCTCCGGGGCGCGTACGGGGTCAAGGTGATCCCCGCCGGGTGGCCGTGGCGCCTTTCTTGACAGGTGCGACAGCGGTAGTGCCGGTGTAATGTCGGGGACCACCGAAATTGTTCGCCTTCCGCTGTCCGGCGGCAGTGGCGAACCCACGAAGAGGTCCACGGATTAGGCCGGGCCGGTCACCGGCGCCGGTCGTGCGGCAGGTAATCCGTCCACTCCGGCAGGCGATCCGGCTCGACGAGCCGCGCCCAGACCATTCCTTCAAACGGGGACTCTCATGACAGTTTCGAAAGCCACAGCGGCAACTGCTGCTGGCAGCGACCTCGCGATCGACTACGTCGAGATGTACGTGGACGACCTGGACGCGGCGGCGTTCGCCTGGGTCGACCGGTACGCGTTCACCGTCGTCGGCACCGGCGGCTCCGCCGAGCACCGCAGCATCGCCCTGCGGCACGGCACGATCACCCTGGTGCTCACCATGGCGACCTCCGACCGGCACCCGGCGTCGGTGTACGTCCTGGCGCACGGCGACGGCGTCGCGGACATCGCGCTGCGCACCGCCGACGTCGAGGGGGCGTTCGCGCACGCGGTGGCCAACGGTGCCCGGCCGTTGCGCGAGCCCGCCCGGCACGAGCCCGGGGGCGGCGTCACGGCCACCGTCAGCGGCTTCGGCGACGTGGTGCACACGCTGGTGCAGCGCGCCCCGGAGGAAGGGCCCGGGCTGCCGGTCGGCTTCGTGCCGACGCTCCACTCCCGGCGGCCGGTCCCCAGCGAGGTGGGGCTGCTCGAACTGGATCACATCGCGGTGTGCCTGAACAACGGGGACCTGGACGCAACCGTCGCGTACTACCAGCGGGCGCTCGGCTTCCGGGAGATCTTCGAGGAGCACATCGTCGTGGGCGCGCAGGCGATGGACTCCAAGGTCGTCCAGAGCCCCACCGGCCGGGTCACCCTGACCCTCATCGAGCCGGACACCACGGCCGACCCGGGGCAGATCGACGACTTCCTCAAGAGCCACCACGGGGCGGGGGTCCAGCATCTCGCGTTCTCCTGTGACGACGCCGTGCACGCGGTCCGTACCCTCGGCGGCCGGGGCGTGGAGTTCCTCAGCTCCCCCGCCGCGTACTACGACCTGCTGGGCGAGCGGATCGCGCTCAGCGACCACAGCCTGGACGATCTGCGCTCGACCGGTCTGCTGGCGGACCAGGACCACGGCGGGCAGCTCTTCCAGATCTTCACCGCCTCCACCCACCCGCGCCGCACGATCTTCTACGAGGTCATCGAGCGGCAGGGGGCGCAGACGTTCGGCAGCTCCAACATCAAGGCACTGTACGAGGCCGTGGAGCTGGAGAAGAAGGGCCAGCGTGTCCGGTGAGGACCCGGCGCCCGGCGGCGCGGCGGCGGACCCGCTCCTGACCCTGGAGGACATCGAGCGTGCCGCCGCCGCGGTGCTGCCCGCCGGGGTACGGGACTTCGTCGCGGGCGGCAGCGGCAGCGAACGTACCCTCGCCGCCAACCGCGCGGCGTTCGACCGGGTCTTCGTCCGGCCGCGGGTGCTGCGGGACGTGTCGCGGTGCGCGACCGGCGCCGAGCTGCTGGGCCGCCCGGCGCGGATGCCGGTGGCGCTCGCCCCGGTCGCGTACCAGGCCCTGGTGCATCCGGACGGTGAACTGGCCGCGGCGCGGGCGGCGCGGGCCGCGGGTGTGCCGTTCACGGTGAGCACGCTGAGCACCGTGCCGGTGGAAGAAATCACCGCGCTCGGCGGCCGCGTCTGGTTCCAGCTCTACTGGCTGCGCGAGCCCGGCCGAGCCCTGGAACTGGCGCGGCGCGCGGAGGACGCCGGCTGTGAGGCGCTGATGCTGACCGTGGACGTGCCCTGGATGGGGCGGCGGCTGCGCGACGTACGCAACGAGTTCGCACTGCCGGACGGGGTGCGGGCGGCCCACCTCGACGGTGGCGGCGCCTCGGCCGCCCACCGGCGCGCCGCCGGCGCCTCGGCGGTGGCCGTCCACACCGGCCAGGAGTTCTCCTCGGCGCTGTCCTGGTCGCAGGTGGCGGAGCTGCGGGCGCGGACCCGGCTTCCACTGCTGCTCAAGGGGGTGCTGGCGGCCGAGGACGCGGTGCGTGCCGCGGAGTTCGGCGTCGATGCCGTCGTGGTGTCCAACCATGGAGGTCGTCAGTTGGACAGTGCCCTGCCGAGCATCGAGGCGCTGCCCGAGATCGCCGAGGCGGTCGGCGGGAGCTGCCGGGTGCTGCTGGACAGCGGCGTCCGCTCGGGTACCGATGTGCTCAAGGCGCTGGCGCTGGGCGCGTCCGGGGTGCTGGTCGGGCGCCCGCCGGTGTGGGGCCTGGCCGTGGCCGGCGAGCCGGGCGTGCGCCGGGTGCTGGATGTGCTGGCGGCCGAACTGGCCGACGCGCTGGGGCTGGCGGGCTGTGCGACGGTCGCCGACGCGATGCGGCTGCGCACGGTACGGAGCTGGGCCGCGCCCGGGCCGAGCGGGCGGGAGGCCGCCGGGGGCCCGGCCGGTGCCGTCCGGGTGGAGGCCGGCGGGCCGTAGCGCCCGGAGGTCTGTGACAACGCGAAAGCTCCTGGTGGCCGGGGCTTCCCGGACCACCAGGAGCTTTTCCGTGGTGTTCTTCGGTGGCCCGGCGCGGTGCCGGGTCCGGTGGCTCTACGGGGTGTCCGTCTCCCTCTCGTACACCGCGATGGCGCCGGCCGGGCACCGCAGGGCCGCCGTACGCACCTTCGCCGCCAGGTCCGCGGCGGGCGCCGGGTCGGTGAGCAGCACCGTGCCGTCCTCCTCCGACTGGTCGAAGACCGCCGGCACCAGCAGCTTGCACATGCCGGATGCGGCGCAGATCTCCGGGTCCACCCGTACCTCGACCATCGTCCTCTCCTTGTTTCCGGGGTGTCCGGGGTGTCCGGGGTGTCCGGGGCGTCCGGGGCGTCCGGGGCGTCCGGGGTGTCCGGGCGCCGCGCGCCCTGGTCGGTCCCGGCCGTCACCAGGCGACCGGGAGGCGCTCCAGGCCGTAGGCGATGGAGTTCGTCTTGTGCGGCACGTCCTCGGCGGGGACGGCCAGCCGCAGGCCGGGGAACCGGCGCCAGAGGGCCAGGTAGGCGGTGCGCAGTTCCATCCTGCCGAGTGCGGCGCCGATGCAGTGGTGGATGCCGTGCCCGAAGGCGATGTGCGGCAGCGGGTCGCGGTCGACGTCGAACCGGTCGACGTCGGGGGCGAGCACCGGATCGCGGTTGGCCATCGGGATCGAGCAGACGACCTCCTCCCCCGCCTTGATGAGCTGCCCGGCCACGACCACGTCCTCGACCGCGGTGCGCGGGGTCGGCGCGTGGGCGACGGACAGGAAGCGCAGCAGCTCGTCGACCACGCGGTCGACGTTCTTCTCGGGGTCCGCCAGCAGCACGGCGAGCTGGTCCGGGTGTTCCAGGAGGGCCAGCACCCCGAGGCTGATCATGCCGGTGACGTTGTCGAGGCCGGCGAGCACCATCAGGCCGCAGATGCCGAGCAGTTCCTCGTCGTCGAAGCGGTCGCCGTGGTCGCGGATGAGCTGGCCGATGAATCCCTCGTCGGGGTCCTTGCGCTGCCGTTTGACCAGGGCGCGCAGGTAGTTGGAGGTGTAGGCCTGGGCGGCGGCCCGGTCCTTGCGGGGGCGGTCCTGCTCCAGTTGCCACTGGTGCTTGACCAGGAACTCGCGCCGGTCGTCGCGGGGCACGCCGAGCAGTTCGCACAGGACCGCGCCGGAGATCGGGCTCGCGTACAGCTCGACGAGGTCGGTGGGCGGCCCGTGCCGCTCCATGGTGTCCAGGCAGCGTTCCGCGATCGCCTCGGTCACCGGCTTCAGCCGCTGGATGCGACGGACGGTGAACTCCGGTGTGAGCATCTTGCGGAGCCGGGTGTGCTCGGGCTGGTCGTAGTCCATGAGGTGGCCGGACATCTCCTGCGGACGGTGCTTGCTCCCGCCGCGGGTGACCTGCGCGCGGAACCGGCGCTGGTTGCTGAAGCGGACGTGGTCACCCATCACCTGCCGGACCGCTTCGTAGCCCAGGGCCATCCAGATGGGTTCGGTCGCGGCTCCGGGCGCCGGGGCCACCTCCTCCTTGATGATCGCGCCCTGGGCGCGCTGCCGACGTATGTCGTCCGACGGGCCGAAGCCCGCCCGGCGGGCGTGGTCGAACTGATGCTGGGTCTCCTCCGGCATTGCGTCTCCTACCATTCGACGGGCAAGGATTCCAGGGCGTACTGACGGGACCGGGCGGGCCGGAAGCGGACCTTCTCCGGCGGTACGGCCAGCCGGAGGCCGGGGAAGCGGCGCAGCAGCGCCGGGAAGGCGATGCGCAGTTCCATCCTGGCCAGCGGCGCGCCGAGGCAGTGGTGGATGCCGTGCCCGAAGGCCATGTGCGGGGCCGGCTCGCGGGTGATGTCGAAGCGGTCCGCGGGCTCGCCGGCGGCCGGTACGCGGTTGGCGGCCAGCAGTGAACAGGCCACGCTCTCCCCCGCCTTGATCTGCTGGCCGCCGATGGTGACGTCTTCGAGGGCGGTGCGGGGCGACGCGGTGTGGATGACCGTGAGGTAGCGGAGCACCTCCTCCACGGCCCGGTCGGTCAGTTCGGGGTTCTCGCGCCACAGGGCGAGCTGGTCCGGGTGTTCCAGCAGTAACAGGACGCCCAGGCCGATGATGCTGGCGACCTGTTCGAAGCCGGCGGCCATCACGGTCGCGCCGATGCCGGCCAGTTCCGCGTCGGAGACGGCGGTGCCCTGTTCGCGTACGAGGTTCCCGATCATGTCCTCGCCGGGGTTGCGGCGGCGGCGCTCCGCGAGCTGCCCCATGTACGCCCAGTACGCCTTGCCGGCGGCCAACTGCTGTTCCTGGGTGCGGCCGACGTCCCGGGTGATGTCGAGGTAGCGCGCCAGCTCCGTCTGGTCGTCCCGGGGCACGCCGAGCAGTTCGCAGCTCACCAGCCCCGGGATCGGCCAGGCGAAGTACCGTACGAGATCCGCCGGCCGCCCGACGCGCTCCATCGTGTCGAGGCAGTCGGTGACGACCTCCTCGACACGGGGCTCCAGCCTGCGCATCCGCCGCACCGTGTACTCGGCCGTGAGCAGTTTGCGCAGCCGGGTGTGGTCGGGCGGGTCGTACTGGAGGAGGTTGCCCGCCTGCACCAGGTTCTGCGCGTCCTCCTCGCTGTCGGCGGGCGGCCGGGTGCTGAACCGCTCGGCGTCGGAGAGCACCGCCCGTACCTCGGCGTGTCCGGTGGCCACCCAGCCGAGCTGCCGGGAGGGGCCGATGGTCACATCGGTCTCGACCAGGGGCGTCTCCCTGGCCATCCGGACGAGTTCGGGCACCGGGTCGAAGCGGTCCCTGCGGTAGTGGGCGGGAATCTCGGGTGTGTCGGGCATCCGCGGATCCTTTCCTTCGTCGTGGTCAGCCGCTGCCGGCGGGGAGCCAGAACATGCCGTCGGGGGACGAGACGAGTCCGCCGGGGACGAGGGGGGTCTCCGGTTCGGCGTCCGCGCCGAGCAGGGCCCGCATCTGCACCTGTGAGCCCTCCCGGGTCACCTGGCCGACCACGGCGGACTTGAACAGCGGCAGCATGCTGCCGTCCTCGCTGTGGGCCAGTTGGTCCACCGCGCCCGCGAACTCCGCGGAGCCGGCCCGCAGCCGGTCCGTCATCGCGTCGGCTTCGGAGAGCGCCGCCTCCCCCGACGAGACGCCGCCGACCAGGTCGACGAACGCCTCGATCTCGGACCGTTTGTGGTGGGTGACCTTTTTCGCCTGCCAGAAGTAGGACTGCTCGCTGTGGTGCATCTCGTAGAACGAGAGCAGGAACTCGTAGAAGACGCCGTACTCCCGCCGGTAGCGGGCCTCGAACTCCCGCAGCGCCGCCGTCTCGTCGACCAGTCCCGCCAGCGCGCTGTTGATGCTGCGCGCCGCCAGCAGGGCGCTGTAGGTCGCCAGGTGCACGCCGGAGGAGAACACCGGGTCGACGAAGCAGGCCGCGTCGCCGATCAGCATCATCCCGGGGCGGGTGAACGTCGTCTGGTGGTAGGAGTAGTCCTTGCGGACCCGCAGTTCGCCGTACGGGCCGCTGGTGATCCGCCTGGCGCCGGACAGGTACTCCGCGATCAGCGGGCACTCGGCCACCAGCGCCAGCAGCGCGCGCTCGCGGTCGCCCTGGATCTTGTCCGCCATCTCGCGCCGTACCACCGCTCCCACGCTGGTCAGGGTGGGGCTGAGCGGGATGTACCAGAACCAGCCGCTGTCGAAGGCGACCGAGAGGATGTTGCCGGAGTTCGGTTCGGGCAGCCGCTTGCCGCCCTCGAAGTAGCCGAACAGCGCGAGGCTGCGGAAGAACTCCGAGTACTTCCGCTCGCCGCCCACCCGCTGGAACAGCCGGCTCCTGTTGCCCGAGGCGTCCACCACGTACGTCCCGTACGCCTCGCGCTCCACCCCGTCCGCGTCGGTGTAGCGCACGCCCCGTACCCGCTCGGCGTCCGCGATGACGTCGGCGACGGCGCACCCTTCGCGGACCTGCGCGCCCGACCGCCCCGCGTGCCGCAGCAGGATCTCGTCGAACTTGGAGCGCTCCACCTGGTACGCGTAGGACGTGGGCCCCGACAGCCGCTCCGAGACGGAGAAGGAGAACGTCCACGGCTCGGGGGTCGCGCCCCAGCGGAAGGTGCCGCCCCGCTTGCGGGTGAAGCCCGCCGCCGCCAGGTCGTCCGCGACCCCCGTCAGCCGGCACACCCCGTGCACCGTCGACGGCAGCAGCGACTCGCCTATCTGGTAGCGGGGGAAGAACTCCTTCTCCAGCACCAGCACCCGGTGCCCCTGCTGCGCCACCAGCGCGGCCAGCGTCGAGCCCGCGGGCCCGCCGCCGACGATCACCACGTCGAACGTCTGTGAGCGAGCGGAGTTTCCTGCGTTCACCGAATTCGCCACGACCCTCTCCCCCATTCTCGGCGGAATATATCTGTGCGTGTGCGCGCAGATTCCTGTCCGCCTGCTATTCGATTGTTAATTTTCGCTGAGAAGCCGTCAAGGAAGGTGATTTGACAGTTTGTCCAGGTGCGCCGTGCCGCCCGATCAGGGACAGCAGCGGTCCGGTCATGAAGGTGGTGATCAGCGCCATGAGCACCAGCACGGTGAAGAGTCCGGGGCCGATGACGCCGGATTCCAGGCCCACGTTCAAGACGATCAATTCGGTGAGGCCCCGGGTGTTGACCAGCGCCGACACCAGTGCCGAGCGGTGCGGATCGAGCCGGCTGAGCCGGGCCGCCGCATAGGCCGGGACGAGCTTGCCGACGGTGGCGACGGCCACGATCAACAGCAGCAGGAGCCCGGCGTCCCCGTCCAGCGAGCCGATGTTGAACGACAGGCCGGTGGTGACGAAGAAAAGCGGCAGCAACAGGCCGGCGCTCTGTTCCATCGGGCGCAGCACATCGGCGTCCGGTACGCCGTCGCGGCGGGGCATGGCCAGGCCGGCGAGCAGCCCGCCGAAGACGGGGTGCAGGCCCAGCGACGCGGTGACCCAGGCGCTGCCCAGTGCCAGCGCCAGCGCGAGGGTGACCTGGTTGGCCATCAGCGCCCTGGAGCGCCGCAGCCACCGGCCGAGCACCGGGCGCACCACCAGGAACATGCCGGCCACGAACACCACGAGCAGCAGCAGGGTCAGGCCCCACGACGGGCCCGACGCGTGGCCGGTGCCGACGAGGGCGGCGGCCAGCACCAGCCACGCCGCCACGTCCATGAGTCCGGCGGCGGTGGTCGCCACCGTACCGGCCGGGGTGCCCGCCAGACCGCGCTCGCGGACGATGGCGACCAGGACCGGCAGGGCGGTGATGGAGACCGCCACCGCCATGAAGAGCAGGAAGGACCGGCCGCCCGCGTGGTGCGGGTCGACGGTCGCGAAGACGCCGGGCAGCAGGTGGACCGTTCCGGCGCCCAGCCCCGCGGGCACCAGCAGCGCGAACAGCGCCACCGTCGCGGCCGCTCGGCCGCCGTGGCGCAACTGCCGCGGGTCGATCTCGTAGCCCGCCACGAACATGAAGAGCACGATGGCGACCTGCGACAGCACGGTCAGAAACGGCAGCACCTCCTGCGGGAAGAGGTGTTCCGTCAGGTTTCCGGGGAGCCGGCCCAGCAGGGTCGGCCCCAGGGCGATGCCCGCCACGATCTGGCCGATGACGGCAGGCTGGCCGATCCGGCGGGCCGCCGCTCCCAGCAGCCAGGAGACGACGACGATCAGCGCGACGTCTCCGATGACCACGGTGACGACGGTCTCTGTATTCACTGCGAAAGCCTCCCCCGCAGGGGCGGCCTGTAGCCAGGCCGCCCCTCCATGGCCGTTTCGCCCCGGCGCCTAGGACGCGTTGCCGCCCCCGCTCATTTCGGCGATGAGGCTCTTCGGGCGCATGTCGGTCCAGTGCTCGTCGATGTAGTCGAGGCATTCCTGGCGGCCGGCCTCTCCGTGTACGGAGGTCCAGCCCTCGGGAATTTCCGCGAAGGCGGGCCAGAGCGAATGCTGACCCTCGTCGTTGACGAGCACCAGAAAGGTGCCGTTCTCGTTGTCGAAAGGATTGGTCATGACGGGTTCCTTTCCCCTGTCGGCCGCACGGCCTGGAGCTTTTCTGCGACGATGCGCCCGATCTGTGCCAAGGGCGCGGGCTGGAGCATGTTGTTGTGGTCGACGGCGATGTCATGGGCCTCGACGTCTCCCGCGACGAAGGGCCGCCAGCTCCCGACGGCGTCCCAGGCCTGGGAGTTCGCGGGCCGGTCGACGGTCGCGACGAAGACGACCAGGTCACCGCCGAACCGCTGCGGGTGGTAGCCGTAGGAGAGCCGTCCCGAGTTGACGGTCACTTCCCTGATGTTGGCCAGGAGCTGTTCGTCCAGGCCCGGTCCGGCGCCCCGGCCGTCGCCGCCCGCGCCGTCCGGCGGGCCGGGTTCGCCCAGTTCGCGGCGCATGGTCACGTCCTCGCCCTCGCGGGCGGCGGGTGTCTCGTCGAAGAACTCGCCGGTGTCACCGCCGTGGTAGGTGTCGAGCAGCGCGAGCAGCGCGACCGTCTCACCCTGGGCCTCCAGGGCGGTGGCGACCGCGTAGGCGACCGTACCGCCGAAGGACCAGCCGAGCAGGTGGTACGGGCCGGCGGGCTGGACGGTGCGGATCTGGTCGGCATAGTCGGCGGCCATCTCCTCCATGGTCAGCGGCAGCGGCTCCGGCCCGGCCAGGCCGCGCGCCTGGAGGCCGTAGACCGGCCGGTCGGCGGGCAGGTGCGGCAGCAGGCCCCGGTAACCCCAGCTCAGCCCGAGGCTGGGGTGGACGCAGAACAGCGGCGGGAGGCTGCCCTGCGACCGCAGCGGCAGCAGCACGCCCAGGTCGCCCCGGCTGGTGCCGCGGGCCGCGCCGGCCTCCGGGCGGGCGCTGCGCGCGTCCGCCACGGTGATCAGGCCGGCCGTGGTGCGCCGGGCCCGGTCGCCGGTGTGCAGCATCCGCTCTCCCGGCGGGCCGAAGGGGCTCGCGACGAAGCGCTCGCCGGTCCGCCCGGGACTGCCGTCGTAGCCGCGTGCCGCCGCCGCGCCCGCCACGTACAGGTCGCCCGGCACGCCGGGCGGGACCGGCCGCAGCAGGTCGTCGAGGACATGGGCGCGGGTGTTCCACACCGGCCGGCCCGTGGGCAGCGCCGACGGTACGGGCTCGCCCGGCGCGGCGCGGTGTTCGAGCCAGGGGCCCGCCGTCCCGGCGGCGGCGTGGCCGGTGACCACGGTGATGTCCGGGTGCAGCGCGCGCCACTTCAGCAGGCCGTCGTCGGCCTCCGGGGTGCCCGCCGAGAGCGCGAGGACCTCCGTGGGCCGCTGCCCGTCCGGCAGTTCGGTGAGCGTCGGCAGCAGGTCCCGGGTGGTCACCAGCAGCCGGGTGGTGGTGCCGGGTCCGGTGGGTGCGGGTACGTCCTCCACGGCGCCGAGCCGGACACTGCCGCCGCCGCACAGGGCCGCGAGCAGCGGGACGACGAGCGCCGCGACGGGGGCCCGGGTGTCGAGCAGGGCCGTGCCGCGGACCGCCGGGGTGGCGTGCGCGCGGTACGCCGTCTGGTGGGCCAGCGTGCGGTGGTCGACGACCGCCGCGGCACCGTCCGGTGCCGTGCCGTCGAGCACCAGCGCGGTCCCGGCGGGCAGCGGCGGCCGGAACCGCGACCCCGCCGTGGCGACGGCTCCGTCGGGCACGGCCGTCGCCGGGTCGTCCAGGACGACGGCCGGGACCGGACCGTCGGCGGGCAGCCGCCCGGCCATGGCCGTGGTGCAGACCAGGGCGGCGGGCCGGCTCGCGCGCAGGACGGTCTCGATCTGCTCGAACGGCCGGTAGGAGTCCAGGGGACGGCAGGCGGCGCCGGTCTTCAGTACGCCGGTCAGGGCGACCAGGAACGCGGCGGTGGCCGGTTCCGCCACAGCCACGACGTCCCCGGGGCCGGTGCCCAGCGCCGTGAGCCGGCGGGCCAGCAGGCTGCTCGCGGTGTCCAGCGCGCCGTAGGTGAGCACGCCGCCGTGGTCCATGGCGGCCACCGCGTCGGGGGTGCGGGCCGTCTGCGCGGCCAGCAGCTCGACGACGGTACGGTCCGGGACCTCGGCCGCCGTGCCGTTCCCGTCCGCCACCAGCCGGCGGAACTCGTCCTCGCCCAGCAGGACGTCCACCTGGCTCAGGCGGAGTTCTGGGTCGGCCGCGAGCTGTTCCAGTACGCGCACCAGCCGGTCGGCGAACGCCTGCGCGGTGTCCTGGTCGAACAGGTCGGTGGCGTACGTGAGGTGGCCGTCCATGCCGTCCGGGCCGCCGTCGGCGCGCTGCCGCTCGGTCAGGTCGAGCGACAGGTCCAGCTCGCCGGTCGCGCCTCCCACGGCGAGGCGGCCGGTGCGCAGCCCGGGCAGCTCCCACGGGTCCCACACCTCTGTCTTGCCCTCGTGGAGGTTCAGGCCGACCTGGAAGACGGGGTGCCGGTCCACGGAGGGCGGCAGCGGCAGGGCGTCCACCAGGCGCTCGAAGGGGACGTCCTGGTTGTTGACGGCCTCGCGGTGGGTCTGCTGGACCCTGCGCAGGAGTTCGAGGAAGCCGGGGTCGCCGGAGGTGTCCGTACGCAGGGCCAGCGGGCCGTCGAAGGGACCCACCAGCCCTTCCAGGCCGTCCTCGTCCCGGCGTGCCCGGGTGGTGCCGAGGGTGATGTCGGTGCCCGCGCCGAGCCGGGTGAGCAGCAGGGCCAGGGCGGCCTGCACGACCATGAAGCCGGTGGCCTCGCGGGGTTCGGCCGCCTCCGTCAGCCGGGCGTGCGCCGCCGCGGCCAGGCGCAGCGGTACCCGCTCGACGCGCCGCGAGGGCAGGGCGGGCCGCGGCCGGTCGGTGGGCAGCTCCAGTTCGCCGGCCAGCCCGGCCAGGGCGTCCTGCCAGTAGGTGAGCTGGTCGCTGACCAGGCTCTCCGGCTCGTCGGCGCCGCGCAGCAGCTCCTGCTCCCACCGGGCGTAGTCGGCGAACTGGAGCGGCAGCGGGGCCCGTTCGGGCGCCCGGCCTTCGCAGCGCGCGCCGTACGCCGCCGACAGGTCGCGGAAGAGCGGGTCGAGGGACTGCTCGTCCGCGGCGATCCGGTGGACGGTGACCAGCAGGACGTGTTCGGTGTCCGAGAGCGTGAACAGGTGCGGTGCCCAGGGCGCTTCCCGGGTCAGGTCGAAGGTGCGGGCGGCGCGCGCGGCCAGCAGGTCCGGCAGGTCCTCCTCGGTCGCCCCGGTCACCGGCAGGCGCGGGCGGGCGGCGGCGTCGGTGGCCGGCACGATGTGCTGGCGCAGCTCGTTGCGGGCGCCGGAGAAGGTGGTCCGCAGGATCTCGTGCCGGGCCGCCACGTCGCCGAGCGCGGCTTCCAGCGCCGTACGGTCCAGCGCTCCCGTCAGGCGCAGCGCGGCGGAGAACTGGTGGGCCGGGCCGCTGTCGTGCAGCCGGGTCAGCAGCCATGTCCGCAACTGCGCGACGGTGGCGGGCGCCTCGCCGTCGTGGCCGGCCGGGGTCAGCACCGGGCGGGCCTTCGTCGCCAGGGTGCGGGCCACGCCCGCCGCGGTGGGCGCGCCGAAGAACTGCCGCAGGTTCAGTGCCGCGTCGAACTCCTCGCGGATCCGTCCGATCAGGCGCATCGCCAGGCCCGACTCGCCGCCCAGCTCGAAGAAGTCGTCGTCGGCGCCGACCTGTTCGAGTTTGAGCACGTCGGCGAAGAGGCCGCAGAGGATTTCCTCGGTCTCGTTCTGCGGCGCCCGCCGGGCGACCCGTTCGGCGAAGTCGGGGGCGGGCAGGGCCTTCTGGTCGACCTTGCCGTTGTCGGTGACGGGCAGCGAGCCCAGCACGATCACCGCTGCCGGGACCATGTAGCCGGGCAGGACCTTGGCGGCGTGTTCGCGGACCTCGTCGGAGTCGACCTCCTGGCCGTCGGGGACGACGTAGCCGACCAGCAGCCGTTCGCCGGGCCGGTCCTCGCGGGCCGCGACCACGGCCTGGCCGACCGCCGGGTGCCCGGCCAGGGCCGCCTCGACCTCACCCAGCTCCACCCGGAAGCCGCGGATCTTGACCTGGTCGTCGGCCCGGCCGGCGAACAGCAGCTCGCCCGCCTCCGTCCAGCGCACCAGGTCTCCGGTGCGGTACATCCGCTCGCCGGGGGCGAACGGGCACGCCACGAAGCGTTCCGCGGTCAGTCCGGCGCGGCCGAGGTAGCCGCGGGCCAGGCCGGTGCCCGCCACGTACAGTTCGCCCGGCGTGCCCACCGGCACCGGCTGGAGGAACGCGTCCAGGACGTAGACCCGCCGGTTGCCCAGCGGGCGGCCGATCGGCAGCGCCGCGGCCGGTTCGTCGCCCGGCCGGATCAGGTGCCAGGTCGCGCACAGCGTGGCCTCGGTCGGGCCGTACAGGTGGCGTACGGCGGTGTCCGGGCAGGCCGCGCGCACCCGGGCGACGGCCGCGGCGGGCACCACGTCACCGCCGGTCAGCACCTCGCGCAGGCCGTGCAGGCACTCCGGCGACTCCTCCGCCACGACGCGGAACGTGCCGGCCGTCAGGTGCACCGCGCGCACTCCGGCGGCCACCGCGGCGCGGATGTCCTGGGAGTCCACCGCGCCCGGCGCCGCGACCACCACGCGGCCGCCGGCGGCCAGCGGCACCCAGATCTCGAACAGCGCGGCGTCGAAGGCGTGCGGCGCGTGCATGAGCACCGCGTCGCGCGGGCCGCTCGCCCAGCCCGGGTCGCCGACCAGACCGGCCACGCTGCCGTGCGGTACGGCCACGCCCTTGGGGACGCCGGTCGAGCCCGAGGTGTACATCACGTACGCGAGGTCCTCCGCTGCCACGCGTACGGGCACCAGGGCATCGGCCGGGCTCACCGTGACGGCGGCCCGTACCCGGTCGTCGTCGAGCACGATCAGCTCCGCCGCGGCGTCCACCGGGACCGCGTCGCGGGTGGCCCGGGTGCACACGACCGCCGACGGGCCGGAGTCCGCGAGCAGGAACGCGACCCGCTCCGCCGGGTATCCGGGGTCCACCGGGACGTACGCGGCGCCGGTCTTCCACACCGCGAGCAGCGTCACGAGCAGGTCGGCGGAGCGTTCCATCAGCACCGCGACCCGGTCGCCGCGCGCCACGCCGCGGTCCACGAGGTAGGCCGCGAGCCGGTCGGACTCGCGGGCCAGCTCGGCGTACGACAGGGAGCGCCGCGGGTCGCTCACCGCGACCGCGCCCGGCGTCCGGGCGGCCTGGCCGGCGATCATTTCCGGCACCGAGGTGCCGGGCGTCCTGGCGGCGGTGGCGTTCCAGCCCGCCAGCACCAGGTCGCGCTCCGCATCGTCCAGGACGCCGACGCGGCCCACCGGCACGGTGGGGTCGGCGGCGAGCTGGGTGAGCACCCGGACCACGCGCCGGCCGATCAGCCGGGTGGCCTCCGCGCCGAACAGGTCGGGACGGGAGGACAGTCGCAGGCTGATGCGGTCGCCGGGGAACACGCCGAGGGTGATCGGGTAGTGCGCCGCGTTGCGGGAGAGTCCGGCGGGCTCCAGGGTCAGGCCCCGCGGGTCGGGCGGTCCGGCGGGCGGGCGCGGGAAGCTCTCGTAGACCACGAGGGTGTCGAAGGTCGCGCCGGGCCCGGCGAGCCGCTGCACCTCCGACAGGCCCAGGTGCTGGTGCGGGAGGAGCGCCGACTGGCGTTCCTGGAGCGCGGTGAGCATCTCGACGGCGGGCTGTGCGCCGTCGAGCCGTACCCGGACCGGCAGGGTGTTGATGAACAGGCCGACCATGGACTCGACGTGCGGCAGGTCGTGCGGGCGGCCCGCGACGGTGGCGCCGAAGACCACGTCGGTGCGGCCGGCCAGCCGGGCGAGCACCAGCGCCCAGGCGCCCTGGAACAGGGTGTTGAGGGTCAGCCCGTGCCGGCGGGCCAGCTCGGTGAGGTCCCTGGAGGGCCCTTCGGGGATGTCGATCAGGACGTCCTCGGGCACCACGCCGGCCCGGGTCCGGTCCGCCGGGACCACCAGCGTCGGCTCGTCGGCGCCGGCCAGCTCGGCGCGCCACGCCTCGCGGGCGGCCTCCTTGTCCTGCCGGTTCAGCCAGGCCAGGTGGTCGCGGTAGGAGGCGGTCGGGGGGAGGGCGGTGCCGTCGCCACCGGCCGCGTACGCCGCGGACAGTTCGGTGAGGACGATCGGCATCGACCAGCCATCCATGAGGATGTGGTGGCTGGTGACGACCATCCGGTGCCGGCCGGCGCCGAGGCGGATCAGCAGGACACGCAGCAGGGGCGCCGTGGCCAGGTCGAAGCGGCGGGCGCGCTCGGCGTCGGCCAGCCGCTCGGCCCGCGCCTCGGCGTCGTCCGGCGCGAGGCCGGACAGATCGGCCTCCCGCCAGGGCAGTTCCACCTCGCGGGCGATGACCTGCACCATGCGGGCCCCGCTGACCCGGCGGAAGCAGGCGCGCAGTGCCGCGTGGCGGGCGACCAGGGTCTGCCATGCCGCGCGCAGCCGGCCCGCTTCCAAGGGTCCGTCGACGGCGTGTGCGGACTGCACCGTGTAGACGTCCGGCCCCTCCTCGTCAAAGGTGGCGTGGAAGAGCAGCCCCTCTTGCAGTGGTGACAGCGGCCACACGTCCTCGACCATGGATCGGGTCATCGCTTTCTCCTCACAACGCCTCGTCGTGCTCGGTCGCTAACGCTCGTCATCGGTGAATCCGGCTTCCAGCTCGTCGATCTGCTGCTGGGCGAGATCGAGGAGGCCGAAGTCGGAGGGGGTGTGGCCGCCCGCCGCCGGGTCGGTGGTGTGCGCGGCCAGGCCGGCCAGCAGGTCCAGCCAGGCCCGGCCGACGCGTTCGGCCGCGTCCGCGGTGGGGGCGGTCCGGACGAGCGTGAGGGTCAGTTCCGGCTCGTCCGGAGTGCCCCGGAGGACCGCGCTCGCCTCCAGGTCGTACGGGGTGGGCAGGTCCGGCCGGGTGGTGCCGCCGGCCGCCGCGGGTCCGGCGGGCTCCCAGGGGGTGTCCGCCGGACCGGTGCGGGTCCGGTCCCGGTGGGTGAAGGAGAGGCGGGGTCCCGGCAGGGCGTCCGGGACCGCGCCGGCCCCGGGGTCGGCACGCAGGTGTTCCTTGACGGCCTTCAACAACGTACCGGCCGCCGGCCCGCCTGCCCAAGCCCCGTCCAAATCGGTGCCGGACAGGTCCAGCGGTACCGGGCGGGTGAGGGTGAACCTGCCGACCGTACGGGCCGGTTCGCCGCCTTCGGCGTCCGGCACCGACTGCCTGCCGTCCGCCTCGACGTCCACCAGGAAGGGTCCGCCGGCCCCCTGGCGTGCGACGGCGCCCGCCAGGGCCGCGAGCAGCACTTCCCGGATGTCGCAGTGGTAGAGGGGCAGGGTGCGGTGCAGCAGGGTGGCCGCGGTGTCGCGCGGTACCGTCCACGACCGGCGGTGCGGGGCCGCGGTGTGCGGGCGCTGTTCGGTGAGCGGCCCGGCGGCGGTCCGGCTCTCTCCGTCCGACTGTCCGTCCAGGTCCGCGGCCCAGCGCCGGAAGGACGTGCCGACGGGGGCGAGGTCCGGTACGGCACCGGCCGCCACGGCGGCGCAGGCCGCCGCGAGGTCGGCGACCAGGGTGCGCCAGGACGGCTCGTCCACGACGAGGTGGTGTGCCGCGAGGGCCAGCCGTCCGGCCCGCCCGGGTCCGGCGTCGAGCCACACGGCGCGGAGCGCGGGGCCCGTGGCGGGGTCGAGCTGCTGTGCCGCCTCGTGGCCGGCCCGGTCCGCGACGGCGTCCAGGTCGCCGTCGGGGATGCGGGTGCCGTCGATCCGCAGGACGGCCGAGGCGGCGTCCACCGTGCCGCGGTCGCCGGCCACCAGCGCCGGTTGCCCGTCGTCGTCCGGCAGTACGCGGGCCCGCAGCATGTCGTGCGTGTCCAGTACGGCGGCGAGTCCCGCGGTCAGCGTGTGGGTGTCCAGGCCGGCCGGCGCAGTCACGACGATCCACTCGGCGAGACCCCGGTCGAAGGCGTGGCCGCCGAGCGCCCGCTGGGCGGGGGTCGGGGCGATCGCGCCCGTGCCCACGTTCCCGGCCGCCCGGGCGCGTTCCGCCGCCTGGGCCGCCTCCACGGCCTCCGCGAGGCGTTCGGGGGTCGGCTGCTCGAAGACCTGACGCGGTGTCAGGGCCAGTCCGGCGCGGCGCGCCCGGGAGGCGAGCTGCATCGACATGACGGAGTCGCCGCCCACGTGGAAGAAGTTGTCGTCGATGCCCACCCGTTCGAGCCCGAGCACCTCGGCGAACAGGGTGCACAGGGTCTCCTCCACCGGGGTGCGTGGGGCCCGTCCGGAGACCTGCCCGGCGAAGTCCGGCGCGGGCAGCGCCCCGCGGTCGATCTTGCCGTTCGGGGTGAGCGGCAGCCGGTCCAGCGGCACCAGGGCCGCCGGAACCATGTACTCGGGCAGCCGCTCGGCGACGTGTGCGCGCAGGGCGGCCAGCAGCGCCCCGGTGTCGCGGCCCGCGGCCGGCGCGTTGGTCCACGCCGTCAGCGGGGCCGCCGGGTCCGCCGGGCCGCCGGCCGGCACGTAGGTGTCCACCGGCGCGCGGCCGGCGGCCAGGCCGGAGCGGACGAACACCAGGTCCAGCGTCTCCGGTGTGCCGGTGGACCAGGTGGCGCCCACCCAGTAGCCCAGGCTCTCCCCCAGCTCGTGGAACGCCTCGACGTCGGGGGTGCCGGCGCCCGGCAGGCGGGCATGCCCCGCGCCGGCCGTCAGCGGCGCCGGGTCCCCGCCGTCCTGGACGGTACGGGCGAGTGCCGCCTCGTGCAGGACCCGGGTGTTGGGCACGCCGGTGACGCGCAGCCGGTCCGGCCGCTCGCCGTCCAGGTGGCGCCGCAGCGCGGCGAGCCCGCCGTCGTGGCCTGCCCAGTCCCGCTCGGGCGCGCCGTCGAGGGAGAGCACGGCGGCTCCCCGCTTGTGCAGCGTCACGTCGTAGCGGTAGCGGGTCAGCTCGTTGTGGTGGTGGCCGCGCTTGAGGCGGATGTCCACGCCCGCGGTGTCCGGCAGCCGGTCCCGCAGGGCCGTGAAGAACTCCGGGTCGACGAGGAGTTCCTTCTCCAGTACGACGCTGCGCTCCACGGCCCGCCGCAGTGCCGCCACGTCTCCGTCGTGTGCCGCGCGGCCCGTGTGCACGGCGGTCGCCAGGGCCCGCAGGAGACGGACGTTGCGTACGTCGCCGACGAACAGCGCACCGCCCGGCGCCAGCAGCCGTACGGCCAGCTCCACGACCTCCTGGAGGTAGCCGGCGTTGGGGAAGTACTGCGCGACCGAGTTGAGCACGATCGTGTCGAAGTACCCGGCGGGCAGGCCGTCGTCCTCGTGTGCCGCCTGGGTGCGCAGCTCGACCCGCCCGGCCAGCCCGGGGTCGCCGGCCACGTGCCGTCGCAGCTCCTCGATGGCCGAGGCGGAGAAGTCGGTGCCCCAGTACGTCTCGCAGTCGGGAGCGAGCTGCGACAGGAGCAGACCGGTGCCGACGCCGATCTCCAGCACCCGGCGGGGCCGCAGGGCGCGGATGCGTTCGACGGTGCGTGCCCGCCATTCGCGCATCTGCTCCAGCGGGATGGGCTGTCCGTCGTAACTGCTGTTCCAGCCGGCGAAGTTCTCGCCGAGAACGTCGGACTCCGGGTTGGCGTGCAGGGTGTCGTACAGGTCCTGCCACTCGCCGACCTGTTCCTGTTCGAGCTGCTCGTCCCGGTCCCCGGTGGCCGTGTCGGCGACCACGTAGCCGACCAGGCGGCGCTCACCGGGCCGGTCCTCGCGGGCCACCACGACGGCCTGGGCCACGGCCGGGTGGGTGGCCAGCGCGGCCTCGACCTCGCCCGGCTCGACGCGGTGGCCCCGGACCTTGACCTGGGCGTCGGCGCGGCCGACGAAGACCAGGTCGCCGTCCTCGGTCCAGCGCGCCACGTCGCCGGTGCGGTACATCCGCTCCCCGGGCGCGAAGGGGCACGCCACGAAGCGTTCCCCGGTCGGGCCGGGGCGGTCGAGGTAGCCGCGGGCGAGGTTGACGCCGGTGACGTACAGCTCGCCGGCGACGTCCGGCGGGACCGGCTGGAGGAAGGCGTCGAGCACGTACGTACGGGAGTCGGCGATCGGCCGGCCGATCGGTACCGCGCCGGTGCCGGGCGTCAGCGGCGCGCTCATCGCCGCGCACACCGTCGTCTCGGTCGGCCCGTAGGCGTTGATCATCCGCCGGGTCCCGGCCCAGCGGGCGGGCAGGCCCGGCGGGCACGCCTCGCCCGCCACGGTCAGCGTCTCCAGCGCCGCGGGCAGCTCCTCGGCCACCGCCAGCACGCTCGGCGGGACCGTGGCGTGGGTGATGTCCCAGCGGCGCAGCGCGGCGCCCAGCGCGACGTGCGGCGGCAGTCCCTCCGGGCCGGGGACGACCGAGGCCGCGCCGGACAGCAGGGCCATGCACAGTTCGGAGACCGCGGCGTCGAAGCTCAGCGACGCCATCTGCAGGACGCGGGAGTCCGGTGTCACCGCGAACCGTTCGATCTGGGCGCGCGCGAGGTTCCCCACCCCCGCGTGCGGGACGACGACGCCCTTGGGCCGTCCGGTGGAGCCGGACGTGTAGATGACGTACGCGGCGTGGGCCGGGCGCAGCGGCGCGGTCCGTTCGTCGTCGGTCAGGGGGCCGCCCGGCAGGGCGGCGACGCCGGCTGCCACCGCCGCGTCGTCCAGGACCACGACGCGTCCGGCGTACCCGTCCGGTACGACGTGCCGGGTGCGTGTGGTGCACAGCACCACGGAGGGCGCGGCGTCGGCGAGGACATACGCCACCCGCTCCGCCGGGTGGGCCGGGTCCACCGGTACGAAGGCGCCGCCCGCCGCCGACACGGCCAGCACGGCGGTCACCATGGCCGCCGACCGCTGCACGGCCACCGCGACCCGCCGCTCCGGCCCGACGCCGAGCCCGGTCAGGTAGCGGGCCAGGCTGTTCACCTCTTGGGCCAGTTCGCCGTAGGTCAGCGTGCGGTCGTCCGACACCAGCGCCGTCGCGTCCCGGGCGCGGGCGGCCCGGCTCGCGAACAGCTCCGGCAGGGTGGCGGCCGGGGCCGGCGCCGCCGTCCGGTTCCACCGCCGCTCGACCAGTTCGCGTTCGTCCTCGCCCAGCAGCCGGACGCGGCCCACGGGCGTCCGCGGGTCCGCCACCACCTGTTCCAGGGCCCGGACCAGCGCGGCCTGCATCCGCTCGGCGCGGGCGCGCGGGAAGACGTCGGGCCGGAAGATGAAGTCGCCCTGTGCGCGCTCCCCGGGCGCCACGATCCAGGTGAGGGGGTAGTGGCCCCGGTCCTCGGGGATCCCGGCCGGGCGTACGGCGAGGGACTCCGGGTCGGCGGGCGGCTCGGGCGGCTGCGGGTAGTTCTCGTAGACCACGAGCGTGTCGAAGGTCGCGCCGGGACCGGCGAGGTGCTGGATCTCCGGCAGTCCGACGTGCTGGTGGGCCATCAGCGCGGTGCGGCGCCGCTGGAGGTCGGTGAGCAGCTCGACGACCGGCTGCGCGCCGTCCAGGTGCACCCGTACCGGCAGGGTGTTGATGAACAGGCCGACCATCGACTCGACGCCCGGCAGCTCCGGCGGGCGGCCGGCCACGGTGGTCCCGAAGACCACGTCGTGGCGGCCGGTCAGCCGGGCCAGCAGCAGGGCCCACAGGCCCTGGAGCACGGTGTTCGCCGTCAGGCCGAGCCCGCGGGTCAGTTCCGTCAGCCCCCGGGTGAGGCCGTCGCTCAGCTCGAAGCGGATGCGTTCCGGCACGGCGGGCGCCCGGACCAGTTCGGCCGGCACCACGTTGGTCGGCTCGTCCACCCCGGCGAGTTCGGCCCGCCACGCGGACCGGGCGGCCGCCTTGTCCTGGCGGTCCAGCCAGGACAGATACTCGCGGTACGAGGTGGCGGGCGGCAGCGTGCGGTCGTGGCCGCCCGCCGCGTACACCGCCGCCATCTCGTTGATCAGCACCGGCAGCGACCAGCCGTCCTTGACGATGTGGTGGCTGGTCAGCACCAGCATGTGCCGCCGCTCGGCGAGCCGGACGAGCAGCAGCCGCAGCAGCGGCGCCACCGTCAGGTCGAGCCGGTGCTCGCGGTCGCCGTCGGCCAGTTCCCGGAGCGCGGCCGGTACGTCCTCGGCGGCCACTCCCGACAGGTCCGCCTCGCGCCACGGCAGCGGCACGTCCCGGGCGATGACCTGCACGGTCTCGCCCGACGCGCACGGGTGGAAGCTGGCCCGCAGGGACGGGTGGCGGATCAGCAGCGTCTCCCAGGTGGCGCGCAGCCGGGCGACGTCGAGCGGGCCGGACAGTTCCATCATCCGCTGGCCCTCGTAGATGTCCGGGCCGTCCTCGTCGAAGGCCGCGTGGAACAGCAGCCCTTCCTGAAGGGGCGACAGCGGCCAGATGTCGGCCAGGGACGGCACGGCGGCCTCCAGCTCCGCCACGGTGTCCTGGGTCAGCTCCAGGAGAGGGAAGTCGGACGGGGTGTGCCCGCCCGCGCCGGGCCCTTCGGTGTGCGCGGCCAGGCCGCCGAGCGCCGCGAGCCAGTCCTGCCCGAGCCGCCGCACGGTGTCCTCGTCGAGGAGCCCGCCGGGCCAGCTCAGGGTCAGGGTCAGCGCGGGCCCGTCGGGGCCGTCCTGGACCACCGCCCCCGCTTCCAGGGCGTGCCGGGCGGGCATGGTCCCGTCCACGGAACCGCCGAGCGCCGCCTCGCCCGCCATCTGCCAGGGCGCGACCGTCTCCGGTGCGGCACCGGCGGTGAACCGGCCGAGGTAGTTGAACGCGAGCTGCGGGGCCGGGAGGGCGGCAAGGGCGGGGCCGGTCTCCGGGTTCAAGTGGCGCAGCAGCTCGTGACCGAGCCCGTCGCCGGGCACGGCACGTGCCTGTTCCTTGACGGACTTGAGCAGCGCCCCGGCCGCGGGCCCGCCCGTCAGGGCCTGGGCCAGGTCGAGGCCGGTCAGGCGCAGCCGCAGCGGGTGCGTGCTGGTGAACCAGCCGACCGTACGGGAGAGGTCGGCTCCCGCGACCGGCTCGCGCCCGTGTCCTTCGATGTCCACCAGGACTCCGGCGCCGGTGTCCTGGCCGCGCTCCTGCTGCCGCCGGGTGACGGCGGCGGCCAGCGTGGCCAGCAGCACGTCGTGGACGCCGCAGTGGAAGGCGGCCGGTGTCCGGGCCGCGAGGACGGCGGCCGCGGTGGCGGGCACGGTCCAGGTGAGGCGGCGGACGGTGGCCGCGGTGTCCCGCTCCGGGTCGAGTGCGCGCTCGCCCACCAGCGGGTCGGGGCCGTCCAGGAGGGCGGTCCAGTGCTCCAGTTCGGCAGTGCGTGCGGGGTCCGCCGCCTGTTCGGCGAGCAGGGCCGACCACTGTGCGAAGGTCGTGCCGACCGGGTCGAGGTCCGGCTCGCGGTCCGCCGCGACGGCTTCGCAGGCGGCTTGCAGGTCCGGGACGAGGATGCGCCAGGAGACGCCGTCGACGACCAGGTGGTGGACGGCGAGCACCAGCCGGCCGGTCCGCGCGGGACCGGCGTCCAGCCACACCGCCCGCACCAGGACGCCGTCGGCGGGCGCCAGGCGCCGTACCGCCTCCCGCGCGGCGCGGTCCGCCGCCCCGTCCAGGCCGTCGTCCGGCACGTGCGTGGCGTCGACGCGGCTGACCAGCGCGGCGGCGTCCACCGCGCCGCGCGGGGCGACGTGCAGCGCCGGTTCGGGGCCGTCGGTCACCTTGGCACGCAGCATGGCGTGGGTGTCCAGTACGGCGGCCAGCCCGGCGGCCAGCACGTCCTGGCCGAGCCCGGCGGGGGCACCCACGACGGCCCACTGCGCGAACTCGCCGCGCGTCGCGGCCGGTACGCCGAGGGCCCGTACGACCGGGGTCCAGGCGACCTCGCCCGATCCGGCGTCGGCCGGTTCCGGCGCGGCCGCGGTGTCGTCCCCGGCCGTCTCGGCCACCTCGGCCAGCCGTTCCGGGGTCTTCTCCTCGAACACCTGCCAGGGCGTGACAACCACCCCGGCGCGCCGGGCCCGGGCCACCAGTTGCAGTGACATGATCGAGTCGCCGCCCAGCTCGAAGAAGCTGTCCTCGACGCCGACCCGTTCCAGGCCCAGCACCTCGGCGAACAGCGCGCACAGCGTCTCCTCGGTCCCGGTGCGCGGCGCCCGCCGCGCGGCGCGCGCGGCGAAGTCGGGTGCGGGCAGTGCGGCCCGGTCGACCTTGCCGTTCGCGGTCACCGGGAGCGCGTCGAGCACCACCACGGCGGCCGGGACGAGGTAGTCGGGCAGCAGTCCGGCGACGTGCTCGCGGACCGCCTCGGCGGCCACGGCGGTCCCGTCCGGGACGACGTATCCGATCAGGCGCCGCTCGCCGGGCCGGTCCTCGCGGGCCACCACCACGGCCTGGGCGACCGCGGGGTGCCCGGCCAGCGCCGCTTCCACCTCGCCGGGCTCCACCCGGTAGCCGCGCACCTTGACCTGGGTGTCCGTCCGCCCGGCGAAGACCAGTTCGCCGTCGTACGTCCAGTGCGCCAGGTCGCCCGTGCGGTACATCCTCCCCCAGCCTTCGGCCGGGGGGACCCCCATGCCGGGCGGGAACGGGCAGGCGACGAACCGTTCGGCGGTCGCGCCGGGGCGGTCGAGGTAGCCGCGGGCCAGACCGGCACCGGCCAGGTACAGCTCGCCGTCCACTCCCGGCGGTACGGGCCGCAGGAAGGCGTCGAGCACATACGCCCGGCGGCCGTCCAGCGGGCGCCCGATGGGCAGCACGTCGTCCGTCACCGGCTCACCCGGCCGCAGCGGCCGCCAGGTGGCGCACAGGGTGGTCTCGGTCGGCCCGTACATGTGCCGGACCACGACGCCGGGGCACGCTTCCCGTACGCGGGCGACGGACCCGGCCGGGACCACGTCGCCACCGGTCAGCACCTCACGCAGGCCCGCGAAGCAGTCCGGGGACTCCTCGGCGACCACGCGGAACAGGCCCGCCGTGAGGTGGACCGCCGTCACGCCCGCCGCCACCGCCTCGCGGACGCGCCGGGCGTCGACCGTGCCGGGGGCGGCCACCACCACACGGCCGCCGGTGGCCAGCGGCGCCCAGATCTCGTACAGCGAGGCGTCGAAGACGTGCGGGGCGTGCAGCAGCACCGCGTCGTCGGGGCCGAGCGCCCAGCCGCGGTCCGCCGCCAGCCCCGCCACACTGCCGTGCGGCACGCCGACGCCCTTGGGCACACCGGTGGAGCCGGAGGTGTACATCACGTACGCCAAGTCGTGTGCGGAGAGCGGCGGTTGCGGGGCACCGGCCGGGCACGCCGCCACGGCCGCCCGTACCTCCGGCGTGTCCAGCACGACCACCTGCCCGGCCGCGTCGGCCGGCACCGCCGCCCGCGTGGCCCCGGTGCACAGCACGGCTGACGGCCCCGAGTCGGCCAGCATGAACGCGACCCGCTCCGCCGGGTATCCGGCGTCGACCGGCACGTACGCCGCACCGGCCTTCCAGATGCCCAGCAGCACCGCCACCAGGTGGGCCGAGCGCTCCATCAGCACCGCGACCCGGTCGCCACGGCCCACACCGAGGCCCCCCAAGTACGCGGCGAGACGGTCCGACTCGGTGTCCAACTCGCCATAGTGAACAGTTCGACCCCCGTCCGCCACGGCCACCGCCGAGCGGGCACGGGCCACCTGGCGGGCGAACAGCTCGGGCACCGAGGCGGCGGACGGCTCCACGGCGGCAGCCGGGTTCCACTCCGCCACGGCACGGTGGTGCTCCGGTGCGCCCAGGACGCCGATCCGGCCGACGGGCGCCTGCGGGTCCGCCACGACCTGTTCCAGTACGCGGACGACGCGCTCGCCCAGTTGCCGGGCCTCGCGCCGGTCGAACAGGTCCGGGCGGTAGGTCACGTGGATCCGCAGCCGGTCGCCGGGGACGACGCCCACGGCCAGCGGGTAGTGGGTGCCCGCCACCAGGTTCGCCTGGGAGATCGTCACCTCGCCGCCCGCCCGCATGGAGGCGGACAGGGTGGCGGTGGTCCGCGGGTAGTTCTCGAACATCAGCATGGTGTCGAAGACCGCGCCGGGACCGGCCAGGCCCTGCACCTCCGGCAGGCCGAGGTGCTGGTGGGCCAGGAGCGCGGACTGGCGCTCCTGGAGGCCGGTGAGCATCCGCAGGACCGGCTCGGCGCCGTCGAGCCGTACCCGTACCGGCTGGGTGTTGATGAACAGGCCGACCATCGACTCGACGTCGGGCAGCTCCGGCGGCCGGCCGGAGACGGTGCCGCCGAACACCACGTCGGTCCGCCCGGCCAGGCGCGCCAGCACCATCGCCCAGGCGCCTTGCACCACGGTGTTGACGGTCAGGCCGTGCTGCCGGGCCAGCCGGGTCAGGGCCCGGGTGCCGTCCTCGGAGAGTTCGGCGGCGCCGGTCTCGGGCTCCGCCGGGGCCCGGCCCTGGCCGGAGCGGGCCACCAGGGTGGATTCCTCGGCTCCGGCGAGTTCCGCCTGCCAGGCGGCCCGCGCGGCGTCCTTGTCCTGCTCGTCCAGCCAGGCCAGGTAGTCGCGGTAGGAGGCGGTCCGCTTCAGGCCCGCGCCGTCACCGCCCGCGGCGTAGGCCGCGCCCAGTTCGTCGAGGACGATCGGCATCGACCAGCCGTCCAGCAGGATGTGATGGCTGGTGACCACGAGGAAGTGCCGGTGCTCCGTCAGGCGTACGAGGAGCAGCCGCAGCAGCGGGGCCACCGCGAGGTCGAAGCGGCGGGCCCGCTCGTTGGCGGCGAGCCGGTCCAGCGCGGCCTGCTGCTCGGGTTCCGGCAGCGCCGACACGTCCGCCTCGCCCCAGGGCAGTTCGACGTCCCCGGCGACGACCTGCACGGTGTCGCCGGACTCCCGCTGGTGGAAGCTCGCCCGCAGCGCGTCGTGGCGGGCGAGCAGCGTCTGCCAGGAGGCGCGCAGCCGGGCCGCGTCCAGGGGGCCGGTCAGTTCCAGCAGCCGCTGGGTCTCGTAGACGTCCGGGCCTTCCTCGTCGAAGGCGGCGTGGAACAGCAGCCCTTCCTGGAGGGGAGAGAGCGGCCAGATGTCCGTCAGGGACGGCACGGCGGCCTCCAGCGCCGCCACGGTCTCCTGGCTGATGTCCAGGAGCGGGAAGTCGCCCGGGGTGTGCCCGCCCGCGCCGGGGCTGTCGGTGTGGGCGGCCAGGCCGCCGAGGAGGTCCAGCCAGGCCTGGCCGAGTCCGTCCACGGCGGTCTCGTCGAGGAGGGCGGCGGGCCAGCTCAGCGCGAGGTCCAGGGCCGGCCCGTCCGGGGTGTCGCGGACGACGGCGCTCGCCTCCAGGGCGTGCTGGACGGGCAGGTCCGGCGCGGCCGTACCGCCGATCGCGGTGGCGCCGGCCGGCTGCCACGGGCCGACGGCGCCGCCGTCCGCGCCCGCGGCGAAGCGGCCGAGGTAGTTGAAGCCGATCTGCGGGGCCGGAAGGGCGGCCAGCACGGGGCCGGTCTCCGGGTTCAGGTGGCGCAGCAGCTCGTGACCGAGCCCGTCACCGGGCACGGCACGCGCCTGTTCCTTGACGGTCTTGAGCAGCGCCCCGGCCGCGGGCCCGCCCGTCAGGGCCTGGGCCAGGTCGAGGCCGGAGAGGTCCAGGCGGACCGGGTGGACGCTGGTGAACCAGCCCACCGTACGGGTCAGGTCGGTGCCGTCGAGCGGTTCCCGGCCGTGCCCTTCGACGTCCACCAGGAGCGCGGTGCCGTTGCCGGGCCGCCGGTGGGCGACCGCTCCGGCCAGCGTGGCCAGCAGGACGTCGTGCGCTCCGCAGTGGAACGCCGCCGGGGCGCGGTTCAGCACGGCCGCGGCCGTCGCGCCGGTCAGCGTCCAGGAGCGGCGGCGCAGGGTGGCCGCGGTGTCGGTGTCCGGGTCGGGCGTACGGGTGCCGAGCAGGGGGGCCGGGGTGTCGAGCAGGGCGGTCCAGTCGGCGAGTTCGGCGGTACGGGCCGCGTCGGTCGCCTGGGCGGCGAGGAGTTCGGCCCAGCGGCGGAAGGACGTGCCGACGGGGTCCAGTTCGGGCACCTCTCCCGCGGCCGCCGCTTCGCAGGCTGCTCGCAGGTCGGGGGCGAGGATGCGCCAGGACACGCCGTCCACGACCAGGTGGTGGGCGACCAGGGCCAGCCGCCCGGTCCGGTGCGGTCCGGCGTCCACCCACACCGCGCGGACCATCACGCCCGCGGCCGGATCCAGCCGGGCGGCGGCCTCGCGGGCCGCGTCCTCGGCGATGCCGTCCAGGGCGTCGTCCGGCGCTTCCGTGGCGTCGGTACGGGTGACCAGCGCGGCGGCGTCCACCGCGCCGCGGCCCGGCACGTGCAGCGCGGGCCGCTCGCCGGTTTCGGCCCGGGCCCGCAGCACGGCATGGGTGTCCAGTACGGCGGCGAGTCCGGCGGTCAGCGCGTCCAGTCCCAGCCCGGCCGGCGCGCCCATGACCATCCACTGGGCGAAGCCGGGACGGGCGGCCCGCTCCCCCAGCGCCCGCATCACGGGCGTCCACGGGATCTCGCCGTCGCCCGTGTCGGAGCCGGTGCGGGCCGCCGCGTCGGCGGGGGCCGCCACCGCCGCCAGCCGCCCGGGCGTCTTGAGGTCGAAGACCTGACGCGGCGTCAGGACCAGTCCGGCGCGGCGGGCCCGCGACACCAGTTGCATCGAGCCGATCGAGTCGCCGCCCAGCGCGAAGAAGCCGTCGTCGGCCCCCACCCGCTCCAGGCCGAGCACCTCGGCGAACAGGCCGCACAACAGCTCTTCGGCCGGGGTGCGCGGAGCCCGGCCGGACACCCGTCCGGCGAAGTCGGGGGCGGGCAACGCCACCCGGTCCACCTTGCCGTTGACCGTCACCGGCAGCGAGGGCAGCACCAGCACGGCCGCCGGGACCATGTAATCGGGCAGCACCTTGGCGACGTGCTCACGGATCTGGTCCGCGTCCGCCTCCTGCCCGTCGGGCACCACGTACCCCACCAGGCGCCGTTCGCCGGGGCCGTCCGCCCGGGCCACGGCCACGGCCTGGCCGACGGCCGGGTGCGCGGCCAGCGCCGCTTCCACCTCGCCCAGCTCGACGCGGAACCCGCGCACCTTGACCTGCGCGTCCGCCCGCCCGACGAAGACCAGCTCGCCCTCGGCCGTCCAGCGCACCAGGTCGCCGGTGCGGTACATCCGCCCGCCGGTGCCGAACGGGCACGCCACGAAGCGCTCGGCGCTGAGCCCCGCGCGCTGCCAGTAACCGTGCGCCAGTCCGGCGCCCGCGACGTACAGCTCGCCGACCACATCCGGCGGCACGGGCCGCAGGAACGCGTCCAGGACGTACACCTTCCGGTTGTCCAGCGGGCGGCCCACCGGCAGTTCCCCGCCCGCGGCGGCGCCGGGCCGCAGTACGTGCCAGGTGGCGCACAGCGTGACCTCGGTGGGCCCGTACAGATGCCGTACGGCCACCTCGGGGCACGCCTCACGGACCCGCGCCACCGCCGCGGGAGGCACCACGTCGCCGCCGGTCAGCACCTCGCGCAGGCCCGCGAAGCACTCCGGGGCGTCCTCCGCGACCACCCGGAACAGCCCGGCCGTGACGTGCACCGCCGTCACTCCGTCCGCCACGGCCGCACGGATCCGCTGCGCGTCCACCGCGCCCGGCGGCGCCACCTCGACGCGGCCGCCGGAGACCAGCGGCGCCCAGATCTCGAACAGCGACACGTCGAAGGCGTGCGGGGCGTGCATCAGCACCGCGTCGTCCGGGCCGAGCGCCCAGCCGTGGCCGCCCGTCAGCGCCGCCACACTGCCGTGCGGCACGGACACGCCCTTGGGCACGCCCGTGGAGCCGGAGGTGTACATCACGTACGCCATGTCGTGCGCGGTGAGCGGGACCCGGGGCGGCGGGCCGCCGTGCTCCGTGACCTCCGGTGTGTCCAGCACCACCAGCCGGCCGGCCGCGTCCACCGGGACCGCCGAGGACGTCGCCGCCGTGCACACCACGGCCGCCGGCCGCGCGTCGGCCAGCATGAACGCGATCCGCTCCGCCGGATACCCGGCGTCCACCGGCACGTACGCCGCCCCCGCCCTCCACACCGCCAACAGCGCCACCACCAGATCGGCCGACCGCTCCATCACCACCGCGACCCGGTCACCACGCCCCACACCCGCATCCGTCAGGTACGCGGCGACCCGCCCCGACTCCGCGTCCAGCTCGCCGTATGTCAGCGCCCGCCGCTCGTCCCGGACGGCCACGGCATCCGGCGCCGCCGCCACGCGCCGCGCGAACAGCGCGGGCACCGACGGACCGGGCGCCTCCGCCGCCGTCGCGTTCCAGCCGTCCACGACCAGGTGCCGTTCGTCCGCCCCCAGGACACCGATCCGGCCCACCGGCGCGGCCGGGTCCGCCACCACCTGCTCCAGCACCCGCACCAGCCGCGCGAACACCGCCTCGGCGGCACGGCGGTCGAACAGGTCCGGGCGGAAATCGAGCTTGCAGAGCATCCGCTCGCCCGGCACCACGACCAGCGTGAAGGGGTAGTGGGAGGTCTCCCGCCCTTCGAGGAAGCGCAGGGTGAAGGCGTCCGGCCCGGTGGCCCCGGCGGGCGCCGCCGGGTAGTTCTCGAAGACCACCAGCGTGTCGAAGACCGCCCCGGGACCGGCCAGCTTCTGGATCTCCCCCAGGCCCAGGTGCTGGTGGGACATGAGCGCGGTCTGCCGCTCCTGGATGCCGGCGAGGAGCCGGTGGAGCGGCTGCCCGCCGTCGAGCCGGACGCGGACCGGCAGTGTGTTGATGAACAGGCCCACCATCGACTCGACACCGGGCAGCGCGTCGGGGCGGCCGGCCACGGTGGCGCCGAACACCACGTCGTCGCGCCCGGCGAGCCGCGCCAGGAGCAGCGCCCAGGCGCCCTGCACCACGGTGTTCACCGTCAGCCCGTGGGCCCGGGCCAGCCCCACCAGACCGCGCGTCAGGTCCTCGGGTATCTCGCTGATCAGGCTCTCGGGGACCACGGGCAGCCGGGCCGGGTCGGCCGGTGCCACCAGGGTCGGCTCGTCGTTGCCGGCCAGCTCCGCCCGCCACGCCTGCCGGGCGGCGTCCTTGTCCTGGCGGTGCAGCCAGGCGAGGTAGTCGCGGTAGCGGGCCGCCCGGGGCAGGCCGCGGGCGTCGCCGCCGGCCGCGTACACCGTCGTCAGCTCGTTGAGCAGGACCGGCATCGACCAGCCGTCCATCAGGACGTGGTGGGAGGTGATGACCAGCCGGTGCCGCTCGTCGCCGAGGCGGATCAGCAGCAGGCGCAGCAGGGGCGGCACCGCCGGGTCGAACCGCTCGGCCCGCTCCGCCGCGGCCAGCCGTTCGGCCTCGGTGGCGGCCCGCGCCCCGCCGAGGTCCGACACGTCGGCCTCCCGCCACGGCAGCGCGACCTCGCGCGCGACGACCTGCACCGCCTCGCCCGACCTGCGCCGCCGGAAGCCCGCCCGCAGCACCGGGTGCCGGGCGACCAGCGCCTCCCACGAGGCGCGCAGCCGGCCGGCGTCCAGCGGGCCGTCCAGGGCCAGCGTCCGCTGGCCCTGGTAGACGTCCGGGCCCTCCTCGTCGAAGGCGGCGTGGAACAGCAGCCCTTCCTGCAACGGCGAGAGCGGCCACACGTCCTCGACAAGAGATCGGGTCATCGCTTACTCCTCAAAACGACATGCGTTCATCGGGCTACGAGGTGCGGCCGGCGGCGCGCGGGCTACGGTGCGCCGTCCGCGAAGCCGGCTTCGAACTCCTCGACCTCGTCCTGGCCGAGGTCCAGCAGGGGAAAATCGGAGGCGGTGTGCCCGCCCGCGGACGGGTCGGCGGTGTGCGCCGCCAGGCCGTCCAGCAGGTCCAGCCAGCGCCGGCCCAGCCGCTCGGCGGCCGCGTCCGGCCACAGACCGGCCGGCCAGCCGAGCGTGAGGGTCAGTTCCGGTCCGTCCGGGGTGTCCTGGACGTACGCCCCTGCCTCCAGGGCGTGCGGGGCGGGTGTGCGGGGGTCGGCCGAACTGCCGACCACCGAGGTGCCGGCCGGCTGCCAGGCGTCCCCCGGCGCTCCGGCCCGGCCCGCACCCGCGAACCTGCCCAGGTAATTGAACCCGATGTGGGCGTCCGGCAGGGTGTCCAACTCCGGCCGGGTGTGCGGGTTCAGGTGGCGCAGCAGGGCGTGGCCGAGGCCGTCGCCGGGCACCGCCCGCGCCTGTTCCTTGACGCGTTTGAGCAGCTCACCGGCGGCCGGTCCGCCGCGCGGCGCGTCGTCCAGGTCGATGCCGGACACGTCCAGGCGTACCGGGTGGACGCTGGTGAACCAGCCCACCGTCCGGGCCAGGTCCGCCCCGTCGACCGGTTCGCGCCCGTGCCCTTCGATGTCCACGACGAGCGCGGCGTCCGGACGCCCGTGGGCGACCGCGCCCGCCAGCGTCGCGAGCAGCACCTCGTGGACACCGCAGTGGAACACTCCGGGTGCCGTGCCGACGAGGGTGGCCGCCGCCGTTCCCGGCAGGGTCCAGGTGCGCCGGACCATCGCGGCCAGTGTGTCCGCGGCCGGGTCGAGCGCCCGTCCGCCCAGGGGAGGCGCGACGTTGTCGAAGAGGGCGGCCCAGCCCGGCAGTTCGGCGAGCCGGCGCTCTTCGGTGGCCTGGGCCGCGAGGGCGCCCGCCCACTGCCGGAAGGAGGTGGTGACGGGGTCGAGTTCCGGGGGGCGCCCGTCCGCCACCGCTTCGCAGGCGGCCCGCAGGTCCGGGAGCAGGATGCGCCAGGACACGCCGTCCACCACCAGGTGGTGCACCACCAGCGCCAGCCGGCCGGGTTCCGTGGGCCCGGCGTCGAGCCAGACGGCCTGCACCAGCACGCCCGCCGCGGTGTCCAGCCGCCCGGTCGCCTCCCGGGCCGCGCGCTCGGCGGTGTCGTCGAGGTCGCCGGCCGGTGTGTCCGTCGCGTCGACACGGGTGAGCAGCGCGGCGGCGTCGACCGTGCCGCGGGCCGGCACCACCAGGTGCGGTCCGTCCTCCGTACGGGCCACGCGGGCCCGCAGCATGTCGTGGGTGTCCAGTACGGCGGCCAGCCCGCCGGTGAGCACGTCCGGCCGCAGGCCCGCCGGGGTGGTGACGACCATCCACTGCGCGAAGCCGCCGCTCAGCGCGTACTCCCCGAGCGCCGCCATGCCCGGCGTCCAGGCCACCTCGCCCACGCCCGCGTCCGGGGCCGCGCGTACCTCGTCGGCGAGCCGGGCGGTGGCGGCCAGCGCGCCCGGTGTCTCCTGCTCGAACACGTCCTGGGCGCTGAAGAGCACCCCTTCGCGGCGGGCCCGGGTGGCGAGCTGCATCGACATGATCGAGTCGCCGCCGAGCTGGAAGAAGCCGTCCTCCGCGCCGACCCGTTCCAGGCCCAGCAGTTCGGCGAAGAGCCCGCACAGGATGTCCTCGGCCGCCGTACGCGGTGCGCGTCCGGCCGCCTTCCCGGCGAAGCCGGGGGCGGGCAGGGCCGCGCGGTCCACCTTGCCGTTGACGGTGACCGGCAGGGCGTCCAGGACGAGGACGGCGGCGGGCACCATGTGGTCGGGCAGCCTGCGGGCGAGGTGCTCGCGCAGGGCCTGGCCGTCCGGCGCGCGGCCGTCCGTGCCCTCCTCGGCCGCCACGACGTAGCCGACCAGCCGGCGTTCGCCGGGCCGGTCCTCGCGGGCGACGACGGTGGCCTGGGCCACCCCGGGCGCCGTGGCGAGCGCGGCCTCGACCTCGCCCGGTTCCACCCGGTAGCCGCGCACCTTGACCTGCGCGTCGGCGCGTCCGGCGAAGACCAGTTCACCGTCGTACGTCCAGTGCGCGCGGTCGCCCGTACGGTACATCCTCCCCCAGCCTTCGGCCGGGGGGACCCCCACGCCGGGCGGGAACGGGCAGGCGACGAACCGTTCGGCGGTCGCGCCGGGGCGGTCGAGGTAGCCGCGGGCCAGGCCCGTGCCCGCCAGGTACAGCTCGCCGTCCACGCCGGGCGGTACGGGCTGGAGGAACGGGTCGAGCACGTACGCCTGCCGGTTGGCCAGCGGGCGGCCGATCGGCAGGACGTCCGCGGCGGGCCCGCCCGGCCGGAGCCGGTGCCAGGTGGCGCTCAGCGTGGTCTCGGTGGGCCCGTACAGGTGCCGTACGGCCACCTCGGGGCACGCCTCACGGACCCGCGCCACCGCCGCGGGAGGCACCACGTCGCCGCCGGTCAGCACCTCGCGCAGGCCCGCGAAGCACTCCGGGTCCTCCTGCGCGGCCACCCGGAAGGACCCGGCGGTCAGGTGCACCGCCGTGACGCCCGCCGCCCCTGCTTCCCGCACCCGCTGCGCGTCCACCGCACCGGCCGGGGCCACGGCCACCCGGGCGCCGGAGACCAAGGGCACCCAGATCTCGTACAGGGAGGCGTCGAAAGCGTGTGGGGCGTGCATCAGCACCGCGTCGTCCGGGCCGAGCGCCCAGCCGGGGTCCGCCACCAGCGCCGCCACGCTGCCGTGCGGCACCCCCACGCCCTTGGGCACACCGGTCGAGCCGGAGGTGTACATCACGTACGCCAAATCCTGCGCTTTCAAAGCTGCTTGAGGGGCTGCGGGCGGAGCCTCCGCCACCGCCGCCCGCGCCTTCGGGTCGTCGAGCACGACGGTCTGCCCGGCCATGTCCGCCGGGACCGCCGTCCGTGTGGCCTCCGTGCACAGCACCACCGCGGGACGCGAGTCCGCCAGCATGAACGCGATCCGCTCCGCCGGATACCCGGCGTCCACCGGCACGTACGCCGCCCCCGCCCTCCACACCGCCAACAGCGCCACCACCAGATCGGCCGACCGCTCCATCACCACCGCGACCCGGTCACCACGCCCCACACCCGAGCCCCTCAGATACACGGCAAGACGGTCCGACGCGGTGTCCAACTCGCCATATCGGACAGTTCGCCGCCCGTCCGTCACGGCCACGGCATCCGGCGCGGACGCCGCTCGTGCCGCAAACAGCTCCGGCACCGAGGCGGCGGACGGCCCGGCCGTCGCCGGGACCCCCTCCGCCACGGCCCGGTGCCGCTCCGCCGCATCCAGGACGCCGACGCGCCCCACCGGAACGGACGGGTTTGCCACCACCTGCTCCAGCACCCGCACCAGCCGCCCGGGCAGCGCGCGGGCCGGCTCCGCGGGGACCAGGTCGGGCCGGTAGGAGACCTCGATCTCCAGGCGGTCGCCGGGGAGGATGCCGAGGGTCAGCGGGTAGTGGGTGGCCTGGCGCAGGTCCAGCGTGGTGAAGGAGAGCGTGCCGGGCGCGGCCGACTCCGCGGCCGGGCGGGGGTAGTTCTCGTACACCACCAGGGTGTCGAAGCCCGCTCCGGGCCCGGCGTGCTTCTGGATGTCGGCCAGGCCCAGGTGCTGGTGCGGCAGCAGCGCGGACTGGCGGGCCTGGACGTCCTTGAGCAGCTCCACCACGGGCTGCCCCGCGTCGAGGCGTACCCGCACCGGAACCGTGTTGATGAAGAGGCCGACCGTCGACTCGACGCCGGGGAGTTCCGGCGGCCGGCCGGCCACGGTCGTGCCGTAGACCACGTCGTCGCGGCCGGACAGCCGGGCCAGGAGCATCGCCCAGGCGCCCTGCACCACGGTGTTGACGGTCAGGCCGTGCCGCCGGGCCAGTTCGGTCAGCGCCCGGGTGAGGGAGGCGGGCAGGTCGGCCTTGGCCTGCTCGGGCAGTACGGGGGTGCGCGCCGGGTCCGCGGGGACGACGAGGGTCGGCTCGCCGTCGCCGGCCAGTTCGGCGCGCCACGCGGCCCGGGCGGCGCCCTTGTCCTGCCGGCCCAGCCACGCCAGGTAGTCGCGGTAGGAGGCGGTGCGCGGCAGCACCGCGGGGTCGCCGCCCGCCGCGTAGACGGTGGTCGCCTCGTCGAAGAGGATCGGCATCGACCAGCCGTCCAGCAGGATGTGATGGGCCGTCAGCACCATGCAGTGCCGGTCGGCGCCGAGGCGGCCGAGCAGTACGCGCAGCAGCGGCGCCACCCCGAGGTCGAAGCGTTGCGCGCACTCGCCCGCGGCCAGCCGGCCGACCTCGGCGAGCGCGTCCGCCTCGGGCAGGCCGGACAGGTCCACCTCACGCCAGGGCAGTGCGGCCTCCCGGGTGACGAGCTGGACCGCCTCGCCCGACTTGCGGCGGTGGAAGCTGGCGCGGAGCGCCGCGTGCCGGCCGATCAGCGCCTGCCAGGACGCGCGCCAGCGGGCCGGGTCCAGCGGGCCGTCGATCGTCAGGGTGCGCTGGATGACGTAGATGTCCGGCCCCTGGTCGCCGAACCCGGCGTGGAAGAGCATCCCCTCCTGCAACGGGGACAGCGGCCACACCTCGGCGAGCGCCGAGCCCTTGCCGGCTGCCGGTCCCGTGGCGGGTGTTGAGGTCTTCACAGCGACAGTCCCCCTTCGAGCCGTGCCGCGATCGCTTCGAACTCCTCCACCTCGTCCTGGCCGAGGTCCAGGAGCGGGAAGTCGGAGGGCGTGTGCCCGCCCGCCCCGGGCGCGGCCGTGTGGGCGGCCAGGCCGCCGAGCAGGTCCTGCCAGAGGCGGCCCAGGCGGGTGACGGCCGCGTCGTCCAGGACGCCGGCCGGTCCGCCGACCGTGAGTGTCAGTTCGGGCCCTTCGGGAGTGTCGCGGATGACCGCGCCGGCCTCCAGGGCGTGCGGGGCGGGCATGTCCGGGTCGTCGGAGCCGCCCAGCGCGGTGCTGCCCGCCGCTTCCCACGGCCCGGCGGTGCCCGGTGTGGCGCCCGCGGGGAACCGGCCGAGGTAGTTGAAGCCGATCTGCGGGGCCGGGAGGGCGGCCAGCACGGGGCCCGTCTCCGGGTTGAGGTGGCGCAGCAGTCCGTGGCCGAGGCCGTCGCCGGGCACCTCGCGGGTCCGTTCCTTGACCGCCTTGAGCAGCGCCCCGGCCGCCGGCCCGCCCGCCATGACCTGGTGCGGGTCCACGCCGGACAGGTCGAACCGCACGGGGTGCACGCTAGTGAACCAGCCCACCGTACGGGACAGATCCGCCCCGGCGACCGGCTCCCGGCCGTGCCCCTCGATGTCCACCAGGATCCCCGCCGCCACGTCCGGCCGCGCGCACGCGACCGCTCCGGCCAGCGCGGCGAGCAGCACTTCGTGCACGCCGCAGTGGAAGACCGCTGGGGTACGGCCTGCCAGGACCGCCGCCTGCTCCCGGGGGACGCGCCACGTGCGGTGGCGCACGGTCGCCTGGGTGTCCGTACCCGGGTCGAGGGCGCGGGTGCCGAGCACGGGAGCGGGGCCGTCGAGCACGGCGGTCCAGTGCGGCAGTTCCGCCACCCGCGGCGGCCGCGTCGCCTCGTCGGCCAGCAGCAGGGCCCACTGCCGGAAGCTGGTGCCGACGGGGTCGGGTTCCGGTGTGCGTCCGTCCGCCACCGCTTCGCAGGCGGCCCGCAGGTCCGGGAGCAGGATGCGCCAGGACACCCCGTCGACCGCGAGGTGGTGCACGGCCAGGGCCAGCCGGCCGGTGCGGCGCGGTCCCGCGTCCAGCCAGACCGCCCGGATCAGGACGCCCGCGGCCGGGTCGAGCCGCCCGGCCGCTTCCTGGGCGGCCCGCTCCGCGAGGCCGTCGAGGCCGGCGTCCGGGGCCCGGGCCACGTCCACCCGGGCGACCAGCGCGCCGGCGTCCACCGAGCCCCGGCCGCCGACGGCCAGCACCGGTCCGCCGGGCCGCGGCACCACCCGGGCCCGCAGCATGGCGTGGGTGTCCAGGACGGCGGCCAGCCCGGCGGCCAGGACGTCCCGGCCCAGCCCGGCCGGGGCGCCCACGGTCATCCACTGCGCGAACCGGCCGCCGGTGATCCGCTCCCCCAGCAACCGCATCACGGGCGTCCACGGCACCTCGCCGGTGCCCGCGCCGGCGGTGTCCGCGCGGGGCCCGGACGGCACCGGTTCCGCCACCTCGGCCAGCCGTTCCGGGGTCCGGGCGTCGAAGACCTGGCGGGAGGTGAGCAGCAGCCCGGCCCTGCGGGCCCGCGACACGAGCTGGAGCGAGGTGATCGAGTCGCCGCCCAGTTCGAAGAAGCTGTCCTCGGCGCCGGCCCGGTCCAGGCCCAGGAGTTCGGCGAAGAGGCCGCAGAGCACCGTCTCGGCGGGGGTACGCGGCTCCCGTCCGGAGACCTGCCCGGCGAAGTCGGGCGCGGGCAGCGCCGCGCGGTCCAGCTTCCCGTTCGGTGTCCTCGGCAGCGCGTCCAGGGCCACCACTGCCGCGGGGACCATGTAGTCCGGCAGCGTCCCGGCGACGTGCGCACGGACGGACCGTCCGTCCAGCTCCGGTCCGGCGGGCACGGCGTAGCCGACCAGGCGGCGTTCGCCGGGGCGGTCCTCGCGGACCACCGCGACCGCGTCCGTCACCGCGGGGTGTGCGGCCAGCGCGGTCTCCACCTCGCCGAGTTCGACGCGGAAGCCGCGCACCTTGACCTGGGCGTCCGCCCGCCCGGCGAAGACCAGGTGGCCGTCGTCGGTCCAGCGGACCAGGTCCCCGGTCCGGTACATCCGCTCGCCCGGCGCGAACGGGTTCGCCACGAACCGCGCCGCGCTCAGCCCCGCGCGCCCCAGGTAACCGCGTGCCAGGTTCACCCCGGCCACGTACAGCTCGCCGCGGACCCCCGGCGGCACCGGCTGGAGGAAGGCGTCCAGGACGTACGTACGGGAGTTGGTGATCGGGCGGCCGATCGCGGGGACGCTGTCGCCGTCCAGCGGCGCGGTGACGGTGGAGGTGACCGTCGCCTCGGTGACGCCGTACTCGTTGAACAGCTCCCGTCCGGCGGACCAGCGGCGGCGTACCTCGTCGGTCATCGGCTCGCCGCCGGTGACCAGGACCCGCAGGCGGGACAGGCCGTCGGACGGGAGCTGGGGCAGGAACGCGGCGGGCAGCACGACGTGGGTGGCCTTCTCCTCGCGCAGCAGGCCGGCCAGGTCCTCGCCGAAGGACTGCTGTCCGGCCGGGGCCAGGACGAGCCGCCCGCCCGCGCACAGCACCGGCCAGATGTCCCCCATGGACACGTCGAAGCTGGGCGAGACGCGCTGGACGACGCGGCTGTCCGCGCCGATGCGGTAGCGCCGGACGCGGTCCGCGACGAGGTTGCCCAGCCCGCGGTGCGGCACCAGGACGCCCTTGGGCACGCCGGTCGAACCGGAGGTGTAGATCACGTACGCCGGGTGGTCCGCGCGCAGCGGCGCGCGCCGCTCGGCGTCGGACAGCGAACCGCCCGCCAGGCGCGCCACCGCCCCGGCCACCGCGGGGTCGTCCAGGACGACCGTGCTGCCGTGCGCCCCGGCCGGGACCGCGGCCCGGGTGCGCGTCGTGCACACCACGACCGCCGGCTCGGCGTCCCGCAGCACGAACGCGACGCGCTCGGCCGGGTATTCGGGGTCCACCGGTACGTACACCCCGCCCGCCATCGCCACGGCCAGCACGGTGACGGCCATCGCCACCGACCGCTCGACGACGACCGCCACCCGGCACTCCGGTCCCACGCCGTGGCCGGTCAGATGCCGGGCGAGCTGCCCGGCCCGGTGCTCCAGCTCGGCGTAGGTGAGCGTCTCCCGGCCGTCCTGCACCGCGACGGCGCCCGGCGTCCGCCCGGCCTGGGCTCGGAACAGCTCGGGCGTCGTCGCCGCGGTCACCGGCGCGTCCGTACGGTTCCAGTCCGCCACGACCAGCGCGTGTTCGTCCGCGTCCAGGACGCCGACCCGGCCCACCGGCACCGAGCAGTCCGCCATGAGCTGCCCGAAGACCCGCACCAGCCGTTCGACCAGTTTCCCGGCGATGCCGTCCGCGACCTGGCCGCGGCGGTGGGCCACGTGCACGCGGAGCCGGTCGCCCGGGATGATCCCCAGGGTCAGCGGGTAGTGCGTGGCCTCGCGGGTGCCCAGAACGGCGAAGGTGAGGGCGTCCGGGGAGTCGGGCGCGGCCACCGCGCGGGGGTAGTTCTCGTGCACGACGAGCGTGTCGAAGACGGCGCCGGGACCGGCCAGGCGCTGGATCTCCGGCAGGCCCAGGTGCTGGTGGGCCACCAGCGCGGACTGGCGCTCCTGGAGCGTGCGCAGCAGGGTGAGCGCCGGCTGCGCGGCGTCGAGGCGTACCCGTACCGGCACGGTGTTGATGAGCAGCCCGACCATGGACTCCATGCCGGGCAGTTCCGGCGGCCGGCCCGCGACGGTGGCGCCGAACACCACGTCCGTACGGCCTGCCAGGCGGGCCAGCACCAGCGCCCAGGCGCCTTGCACGACCGTGTTCACCGTCAGGCCGTGACGGCGCGCCAGTGCGGCGAGGCCGCGGGTGGTCTCCTCGGGGAGGTCGGTGATGACGTGACCGGCGTCGACCGGGCCCCGGTCGGCCGCGCCCGGGGCGACGAGTGTCGGCTCGTCGGTGCCGGTGAACTCGGCGGCCCAGGCGGCCCGGGCGGCGTCCTTGTCCTGGCGGGCGCGCCAGGCGAGGTAGTCGGCGTAGGACGCGGCCGGGGCCAGGGCCGAGGCGTCGCCGCCCGCCGCGTAGACCTCGGCCAGTTCGGACAGCAGGACCGGCATGGACCAGCCGTCCATGAGGATGTGGTGGCTGATGACGATGAGGCGGTGCCGGTCCGCGCCGAGGCGGATCAGCAGCAGCCGCAGCAGTGGCGCCGTCGCCGGGTCGAAGCGGCGCTCCTGCTCCCGGGTGGCCAGTTCCCCGATGCCGAAGAGCGCGTCGGCCTCCGGCAGGCCGGACAGGTCGATCTCCCGCCAGGGCAGGCGCACGTCACGGGCCACGACCTGGACGGCCGCACCGGACGCGCGCCGGTGGAAGCTCGCCCGCAGCGCGGCGTGCCGGTCCAGCAGCGCCTCCCACGCGGCGCGCAGCCGGGCGGCGTCCAGCGGGCCGGTCAGCTCCAGCATCCACTGCGTCTCGTAGACGTCCGGGCCCTCCTCCTCGAAGGCGGACTGGAACAGCAGCCCTTCCTGGAGGGACGACAGCGGCCAGATGTCCGCCGGCCGCGGCACGGCCGCCTCCAGTTCCGCCACGCCGTCCTGGGTGAGGGCGAGCAGCGGGAAGTCGGAGGGGGTGTGGCCGCCCGCTCCCGGCCGGGTGACGTGGGCGGCCAGGCCGCCCAGCAGCTCCACCCAGCGGCGGCCGAGCCGCTGCGCCGCCGCGTCGGTCCGCCCGTGCTCGTCCTGGTGCCGCCAGGTGAGCGTGAGGGTCAGCGTGGGCCCGTCGGCGGTTCCGCCGATCACCGCCGCGGCCTCCAGGGCGTACGGGGACGGCTCGCCGTGACCGGTCGCGGCTGCCCCGAACGCGAGGTGTGGGCCGTCTTCTTCCGGGCGTCCCGAGGAGCTGAACGCGATCCGGGGCGCCGGGAGAGCGGCCAGGGCCGGTCCCGCCTCCGGGTTGAGGTGCCGCAGCAGACCGTGCCCGAGGCCGTCGCCGGGGACCGTGCGCACCTGTTCCTTCACCGACTTGAGCAGCGCCCCGGCCGCCGGGCCGCCCGCGAGAACCTCGCGCAGAGCGGTGCCGGACAGGTCCAGCCGCACGGGGCGCACACCGGTGAACCGGCCCACCGTACGGGACAGGTCGAGCCCGTCCGGTCCCCCGCGGCGGCCGTCCGTCTCGATGTCCAGCAGGACGCCGGTCCGGCCGTCCTCGCGCCCGTGGACGACGGCGCCGGCCAGCGCCGTCAGCAGGACGTCGTCAACGGTGCAGTGGAACGCGGCGGGCGCCCGGCCGACCAGCGCCGCCGCTTGCTGCGGCGGCACGGTCCAGACCATGCGGCGTGCCGTTCCGGCGGGTTCCGCGTCCGCCTCCCGGCTCGCGGGACCGAAGCCGTCCGGGAGGGTGCCGGACCCGTCGTCGCCGTCCAGTACGGCGCGCCAGGCGTCCAGTTCCGCGATCCGGTGCTCCTGGGCCGCCTGTACGGCCAGCAGGCCCGCCCACCGCCGGAACGAGGTGCCCACCGGGGCGGGTTCCGGGGTGCGGCCGGCGGCCGCGGCCCCGCACGCGGCCGCGAAGTCCGGGACCAGAATGCGCCAGGACGCCGCGTCCGCCACCGCGTGGTGGACCGCGAGCACCAGGCGGCCGGGCCGCGCGGCGCCCGCGTCCAGCCACACCGCCTGGAGGTTCACCCCGGCCGGCGGGTCGAGCCGCGCCACCGCTTCCCGGGCCGCCCGTTCCGTGGCGTGGCCGAGGTCCGCCGTCTCCACGGTCTCGTGGGTGACCAGTGCCGCCGCGTCCACCGTGCCGCGGCCGGGCACCACCATGCGCGGTCCGGTGTCCCCGGCCGCCGTCCGTGCGCGCAGCACGGCGTGGGTGTCCAGGAGGGCGGCGACAGCGGCCGGCAGGGTGTCCGGCCGCAGGCCGTCCGGGGCCGCCAGCACCACCCAGCGCGCGAAGGACCCGACCCGCGCCCCGGCGGACGGCGTCCAGGGCACCTCGCCGGTCTCCGTGTCCGTGCCCGGCGGCTCCTCCGGCGGGGCGGGAGCCACCCGCGCCAGCCGCTCCGGGGTCCGCTCGGCGAAGACCTGGTGGGTGGTCAGTACCAGTCCGGCGCGGCGCGCCCGCGCGGCGAGCTGCACCGCCGTGATCGAGTCGCCGCCCAGCTCGAAGAAGCTGTCCTCGGGCCCCACCCGGTCCCGGCCGAGCACCTGCGCGAACAGCGCGCACAGGGCTTCCTCGGCGGGTCCGCGCGGCTCCCGCGCCGACCCGCTCCCGGTGAAATCGGGGGCGGGCAGCGCCTGGTGGTCCACCTTGCCGTTCACGGTCAGCGGGAGGCCGTCCAGCGGTACGAACGCCGACGGCACCATGTACTCCGGCAGTCGGCCGCCCACGAACTCCCGCAGCGCGGCGAGCAGCGCGCCGGTGTCCCGGCCCGTCGCGGCGCTGCCGCCGGACTCGCCGGTGAGCAGGGCCTCCGGAGCGCTGCCCGGGCCCGCCGCGGCCCGCTCACCGCCCGGCTCGGCACGGAACGGCTGCTCGTCCCGCGGCGGCGGCCCGCCCCGCGGCCCGCCCTCCGGGAGCGGCCCGCCGTCGGAGAGCGGCCCGCCGGGGACCCGCTCCGGCGGCTGCGCGACGACGTACGCCACCAGGCGGCGTTCGCCCGGCCGGTCCTCGCGGGCCACCACGACCGCCTCGCCGACCGCCGGGTGGGCCGCCAGCGCCGCTTCGACCTCCCCGGGCTCGATCCGGAAGCCCCGCACCTTGACCTGCGCGTCCGCCCGCCCGACGAAGACCAGTTCGCCGTCGTCGGTCCAGCGCACCATGTCTCCGGTGCGGTACATCCGCTCGCCGGGGACGAAGGGGCTGGCGGTGAACCGCTCCGCCGTCAGCCCGGGGCGGGAGAGGTAGCCGCGCGCCAGGCCGGTGCCGGCGATGCACAGTTCCCCGGTCACGCCGGGCGGTACGGGCTGGAGGAACGCGTCCAGCACGTACACCTGGCGGTTGTCCAGCGGGCGGCCGACCGGCAGCACGGACGGCACCGGGTCGCCGGGCCGCAGCCGGTGCCAGGTCGCGCACAGGGCGGCCTCGGTCGGCCCGTACAGGTGCCGTACGGCCACCTCGGGGCACGCCTCGCGCACCCGCGCCACGGCCGCCGGCGGCACCACGTCACCGCCGGTCAGCACCTCGCGCAGGCCCGCGAAGCACTCCGGCGACTCCTCCGCCACCACTCGGAACGACCCCGCCGTCAGATGTACCGCCGTGACCCCCGCCGCCACGGCCGCACGGATCCGCGGCCCGTCCACCACGCCCTGCCCGTCCACCACCACCCGCGCCCCGGAGACCAGCGGCACCCACACCTCGAACAGTGAGGCGTCGAAGGCGTGCGGCGCGTGCATCAGCACCGCGTCGTCCGCGCCGACGGACCAGTCCCGCTGCCCGACGAGCCCGGCGACACTCCCGTGCGGCATCGACACGCCCTTCGGCACCCCGGTCGAGCCGGAGGTGTACATCACGTACGCCAGGTCTTCGGGGCCCACCCGTACCGCCGGGCCCCGCGCCGGGCACCCGGCCACGGCCGCCCGTACCCGCGGGTCGTCCAGCACCACCGGCCCGCCGGGCACGCCCGGCGGCACCGCGGCCCGGGTGCTCTTGGCGCACAGCACGGCCGCCGGCGCGGAGTCGGCCAGCATGACCGCGACCCGCTCCGCCGGGTACGCCGCGTCCACCGGTACGTACGCCGCGCCCGCCTTCCAGACACCGAGCAGCGCCACCAGCAGCCCGGCCGACCGCTCCATCAGCACCGCGACCCGGCTGCCGCGTGTCACACCCCGGCCGGCCAGGTACGCGGCCAGCCGGCCGGCCTCCGCGTCCAGCTCCGCGTACGTCAGCGACCGTTCCTCGTCGGACACCGCGACCGAACCGGGCCGCCGGCCGGCCTGGCGGGCGATCAGCTCCGGCACCGAGGTGCCCGGTTTCTCGGCGCCGGTGGCGTTCCACCCCTCCACGACGAGCCCGTGCTCCGGTGCGCCCAGCACACCGAACCGCCCGACGGGCGCCTCCGGTTCGGCCGCCGCCTGTTCCAGGAGCCGGACGAAGGCCCGGTGGCCCGCCCCGGCCCACTCCTGGTCGTACAGCGCCGGGTCGGCCTCCAGGACGACGCTCGTCCCGGCGTCGTCCGGCAGCTCCCGCACCACCACGGAGAACGCCTCGACGGGCCCGCCCGGCAGATCGTGGAGGACGCCCCGGACCTCGCCGAACCGCAGATCCATGCCGCTCGCCGGGACGGCGACCGACGGCCCGAAGTCGCGGCGGCCACCGGGCCGTCCCAGTTCGGCGTGCAGGCGCTCGCCACGGTAGCGCCGGTGCTCCAGCAGCCCGTCGATCTCCCGCTGCGCCGCGCGGGCCAGCCCGGACAGGCTGTCACCGGGCGAAGCGGGCAGCCGCAGCGGCAGTACGTTGGCCGTCGCGCAGGGCGTCCGCCGGGCCGCGGGGCCCGTACGTCCGTCGACCGGGAAGCTCAGCAGCGCCTCGTCCGCCCCCGTCGTGCGGCACACGAAGGTGGCGACCGCGGCGACGACCAGCGCGCCGCGGCCGGCGCCCGTACGGTCCGCGGCCGTGCGCAGCGCTTCCCGGCCCGCGGGCGACAGGTGTCCGGACGCACGGGGATGGGCGTCGCGGACGGCCGACCGGTGCCCCGGCACGGTGGCGGGTTCCGGGCGGTCCGCGAAGTGCCCGTGCCAGTACCGGCGGTCGGCCTCGTGGTGCGGCGACTCCCGGTAGGCGGCTTCCTGCTCCCACAGCTCGCGCAGCCGTGCGTGCCCGGGGAGGCGGTACGGCTCGCCGCGCAGGGTCGCGCTGTAGAGAGCGGCGACGCGGCGGGCCAGCAGGGTGCTCCCGAAGTGGTCGACCAGGAGCTGGTGGTGGCGCTGGTACCAGACGTACCGGTCGGGGGCCAGCCTGAAGAGGATGTGCGCGCACAGGTCCCCTTCGGTGGGGTCGGCCGGGTGCCGGCCGTCCGCGCGCATCAGCGCCCGCGCCGCTTCCCACGGCGCGTCCTCGGCGGTGAGGTCGACCTGCCGCAGCGCGAACTCCGCCTCGGCATCGCCGATCACCTGCGCCGGGACGCCGCCGTCCCGCGTGAACCGCAGCCGCAGCGCCTCCGTCTCGGCGACGGCCTGCCGCAGCGCCCGCCGGAAGACGTCCGTGTCGAGCGGGCCCGGGACATCGGCGTACTGCCTGATGTCGTACTGCCGGGGCGGGTTCTCCGCGCGCTGGGCCAGCCACGTCCCCTGCTGGCAATCGGTCAGGGGCGCAGTGAACTGTGCCTGGCCTTCCATGTCTCCCCCTTTGACGGACAACCCGATGCTCACTTCTGCCTGCCGCGCCACCGCGGCGGTCCGCTGCCGCGGTGGCGCGTCGTTCCCCGTGTACGCGGCCGCGCCGGGCGGCCGTGGTCAGCGGCCGCCGGGGCCCTGACCGGTGCCGTGCCACACCCCGCCGCCCGGGGCGCCCCCGTCGTCGGGCCCGGAACCGTCGAAGAAGACCATGCCGCCCGGCATCATCTGCGGCGCCGCGGCCTCCTGCGGCCGGCGCTCCTCCTCGGGTGCGGCCGGCCCGGGCCCGCTGCCGTTGGCGGCCTGCCGGGCGAACTGCGTGTGGTACAGCTCCGCGTAGAGGCCGCCGGCCGCGAGAAGTTCCTCGTGCGTGCCCCGCTCGCGGATGCCACCCTCGTCGAAGACCAGGATCTGGTCGGCCTCGCGGATGGTGGACAGCCGGTGTGCGATGACGACGGAGGTACGGCCGCGCAGTGCCGTCCGCAGGGCCCGCTGGACGGCCGCCTCGGACTCCGAGTCCAGGTGCGCGGTCGCCTCGTCGAGGACGACGATCGAGGGCGCCTTCAGCAGCAGCCGGGCCAGCGCCAGACGTTGCTTCTCGCCGCCCGAGAGCCGGTAGCCGCGGTCGCCCGCCACGGTGTCGAGCCCGCTGGGCAGGGAACTGATCGTGTCCCAGATCTGCGCGGCCCGGCACGCCTCGATCAGCTCCTCCTCGGTGGCGCCGGGGCGGGCGTACGTCAGGTTGTTGCGGATGGTGTCGTGGAAGAGGTGGGCGTCCTGGGACACCACGCCGACGGTCCGGCGCAGTGAGTCCAGGGTGACGTCGCGCAGGTCCCGCCCGGCGATACGGACGCTGCCCGCCGACGGGTCGTACAGCCGCGACACCAGGTGCGTGGCGGTCGTCTTGCCCACGCCGGACGGGCCCACCAGGGCGGTGAGCTTGCCGGACGGCGCCGTGAAGCTGATGTCGCGCAGCACCTCGGGCGGCTCCTGGGACCGCTCGCCGGCCGGCAGCGCGTGGGACTCCAGGGACGCCAGGGAGACCTCGCTCGCCTTCGGGTAGCGGAAGGACACCCCGTCGAAGGTGATCTCCGGGGCGGCTGCACCGTCCGGGGCGGGCAGTTCGGTAGCGTCCGGCCGCTCGGTGATCAGCGGCTTCAGGTCGAGCAGTTCGAAGATCCGGTCGAAGCTCACCATCGCGGTGTGCGCCTCGCCCTGGATGCTGGAGAGCTGGGTGATCGGCCCGTACAGGCGGGCCAGCAGAGCGGCCAGCGCCACCAGCGTGCCGACCTGGAAGGTCCCGTCGACCACCATGGCACCGCCGAGGCCGTAGACGAGGGCGGTGACGACGGCGGCGAGCAGCGTCATGATGATGACCGTCAGCCGGCTCAGGACCATCCAGGTGATACCGACCTCGCGCACCTTGCCCGCGCGCTCGGCGAACAGTTTCGCCTCCTCGTGCGGGCGGCCGAAGAGCTTGGAGAGCATGGCGCCCGCCACGTTGAAGCGCTCGCCGATGGTCGCGCCCATCTCGGCGTTCATCTGCATCTGTTCCCGGGAGTAGCGGGTCAGCCGCCGCCCGACCAGCGCGCCGGGGATCATGAACACCGGCAGGATCACCAGCGCGACCAGGCTGACCAGCCACGACAGATAGAACATGCTGCCCAGGACCAGGACCAGGGTGAACACGCTGGACAGCGAGCCCAGAAGGGTGCCCAGCGCGTGCTGCGCGCCCACCACGTCCGTGTTCAGCCGGCTGACCAGGGACCCGGTCTGGGTCCGGGTGAAGAAGGCCAGCGGCTGGCGCTGTACGTGGGTGAACGCCTGGACCCGCAGGTCGTAGCTGACGCCCTGGCTGATCCGGCCCGAGTAGTAGCTCTGCGCGAGCTGGAGCGCCGCGTCGAGGACGGCGAGACCCGCGACGACGAGCGAGATGACCGTCAGCACCGTGGTGTCCCGCTTCAGGATGCCGACGTCGATGATCTCCTTGAGGAGCAGCGGAGTGGACACGACGATGAGCGAGTCCACCACGGTCAGCAGCACCAGCAGGACCGTCTCGCGGGAATGCGGTTTCGCATACGCGAGAATCCGGCGGAGCGTTCCCGGCCGGAGCCGCTGCGAAGCCGTGGAATTGCCCGGGTCGTCGTACGTCGCCAGCATGATGCCCGAGCCTTGTCCGGCAAACATATCAGCGGAAACCTCCTGGGTCGGGATTCCTGGCCATGCGGTCGACCGCATGGAAAAGGCGGCACCCCGAGGGCGCCCGTTCCGTTGGGTTCGGCAAGCGTTCACGAAGACCGGTCCACCGAATACGGTGACCGGAATGTCGCCCTGTTGTGGTGCGTCGTTGCGACGATACCCATATCAACTCCCGCCAGCCAGGCCGATGGGCCCGGGGCGGCCTCAGGGATTTCTCGCCCGGCCACGGAAAAGGTGTAGGTGAATCTCCGGTCCACGGTGCACCGGAGAATTCACGGCGCCGGATACCGGGCGGCCCGGCGGGCGGTGTATTCACAGCCGCCCGCCGGTACCGACCGTATCGCGCGCTTCCACCGGGTGCGGTGGGACGGCCCGGAGCCCGTCCAACCGGTCGGCTTCCTCACTTGGACACGGCGCGGCCGCCTGTTCAGACGGCCTCGGCGACATTCCGCTCGGCCCGCTGGGCGAAGTCCGCCCAGATGTCCGCACATTCCCGGGCCAGTTGGGCGATGATGCCACTGCAGTGCGGAGGAATGTTTGCCATGATGTCGTCCCACTCCTCCGCGCTGATCGTGTGAATACTCAGCAGCCGCAGCAGCGTGCGCCCGGTCTCGCTGAACCGCAGGGCCGGGTCGACCTTCAGGCGGCGTACGACCACCGTCCGGTCCTGCACGGGCATCCGGGTGGGTGCCGCGCTCTCCCCGCCGTCACCCGCGCCGGCGGACCCGGCGGGCACCTGTTCCCGCTGGGCCCGCGGCGTCTGCCGGCTCCGCCCCTTCAGGAGCGGTTCCTCGCCCCGGCGCAGCCGGTTGCGCACGTCGCGCGCCGTCTCGGGTGAGATCCCGGACGCCCGCGCGATCTGCCGCAGCGACAGGCCGGGGTTCTCGGCGATGAGGTTGCCGGCGAGCCGGCGGCCCTCGGCACCGTTGAGCGGCCGGAAGCGGCCGTCCTGGCCGATCCTGCCGCGCCCCGCGGCCGCCGCGCCCGACACCCGCCGGCGGATCTCCGCGACGGTGCCCGGTGCGATGCCGGTGACCGAGGCGATCATCCGGTCCGACCACAAAGGATGCGAACGGATGATGCGTTCGGCCGCGTTCTTGCGGTCCGCCATGGACAGCGGAAGGCCGTGCGTGATGTTCGACTCGACGGCGAGGACGAAGGCGTCGGCCTCGTCACCGTCGAAGAACCGCACCGCGATCTTGTCGTCGCCGCGCCGTTCCGCGGCTCGTAATCGGTGGACACCGTCGATGACCCGCATCGTCGCGCGGTGCGCGATGATGGGCGGCAGCGGCGCCTGTGCCACCGTCAGCATCTCCACATGTTCCGTGTCTTCCCCGGATATGCGCGGAGAACCGGCCACCGAAAGTGAATTGATCTCCACCTCGACGACCGTCTGCATATCCAGGTGCGCCTGCCCAGGTTCCACTCCAGGCTCCTCGCGTTGTGATTCCCCCGTGCGCAAGCTCGCGCTGACGCACCCTAACGACGTACGGCAGGCCCGTGCTTCGGCGCTGTCCGGCTGTTATGGACATCGCCGGGCCGTTCAGGCGTAGAACCCACCCCCGCTTCTCGACCCGCTACAACTCCCGGCGGGGGAGGAAGGTTCCCGAACCGCAGAAATCGCCGTACACGAAGCGGAACACCTAGGCAAACAAACCATCTTCCCCCATTCAGATACATACTCTAACAGCGCCTTTATCTACGGGGCACCCCTACTCGCCGCCCCTGAACCCGCGATGTCGCATTCCACGGGCCACCGGAACCGGATCTTTCGCGGACGGATTCCGCAGTCGGCTTCCGTCACCGGGGCGGCGGCGTCCGCTATTTCCGATCATTCGCTCGGCGGCGCCCGCCGCGCCCGTCCTCCGTCCGCGTCCAGCCGCCGGCGCCCCGCCCCTCCCCGCCGGCCGCCGACGCCACGTACGTCCACCCGTGACGGCGCATCAGCTTGCGCACGCCCTGCACCGTGTACGTGACATGGAAGCGCCGCACGATCACGGTCTGAATGCGCTCCAGCGTCCAGCGGTGCCCTGACCAGCCGTAGGCCGCCGGTCCCCGGGCCAGCTCCGCCTCCAGCCGACGGAATTGGGCCGGACTCAGCCGCGGCCGGGAGGCCGGCCCCTTCGAGCCCAGGGCCCGCTCCCCCGCCTGCTGCCAGGATCTCCGCCACCGCTGCACCGACCGCACACTCACCCGCAGTTCCCTGGCGATCACCGTGTTGCTCTCGCCGCGCGCGAACCGCTCGACCGCCTTCAGCCGCAGCCGTTCGCGGAACTCCCGCCGCTCGGCGGTCAGCCCGCCGCCCTGTGCGTATCGCATCTCTCCGACATACCGCAGGACGCGCGGTACGTCAGCCTCCGGCGACATCACGGGTTCAGTACCGGTACCCCTATCGCGGGCGACGCCGCACACCGGGGAACACCGGCCCCCGGGCGCCTCATGCGTCCGGCCGCCCGCGCGGAAATTGGCCTGTACCAGACGGCCGGACGGTGGGTCGTGTGCGCTTTCGTCCGGCCGCCCGTCGGGGTACCCCTACCGACGGTGCGCACCCCGCCGGCGGGGGCCGGGGTCTCAGGAGGCGGCCGCCGCCGGGGTCCGCGGCACCGGCTGCGTGAGCGACCGGCCCATCAGCGGCGACAGGATCGTGGCCGTACTGGCGATTTCCCGCATGTCGGCCTCCAGCAGCGCCTGGTCGCCGTCGCACCGCGCCGTCTCCGGCGCCGGATGCACGTCGATCATGACGCCGTCCGCGCCGACCGCCAGCGCCGCCCGCATCAGCGGCAGGACCAGCTCCCGGCGGCCGCCGGAGTGCGACGGATCCACGATCACCGGCAGGTGCGAGAGCCGCTGGGCCACCGGCACCGCGCTGATGTCCAGCGTGTTGCGGGTCGCGGTCTCGAACGTGCGGATGCCGCGCTCGCACAGCACGATGTCCAGATTGCCGCGCTGTGCGATGTACTCGGCGGCCATCAGCCACTCGTCGATGGTCGCGCCGAACCCGCGCTTGAGCAGCACGGGTTTGCCCGCGGACCCCACGGCCTGCAACAGCGCGAAGTTCTGCATGTTGCGGGTGCCGATCTGGAGCATGTCCGCGTAGGAGGCGACCAGTTCGACGCTGCCGGGGTCGATGACCTCGGTGACCACCGGCAGCCCGGTCTCGGCCCGCACGTCGGCGAGGATGCGCAGCCCGCTCTCCCCCAGCCCCTGGTAGGCGTACGGCGACGTACGCGGCTTGAACGCGCCGCCGCGCAGCAGCGACGCCCCGGCGGCCCGGGCCATCCGCGCAGCGGTGAGCGTCTGCTCGGCGGACTCGACCGCGCACGGGCCCGCGATGACGGACAGGGTGTCGGGCCCGATCGGCACGCCGCCGACCCGCACGACCGACCGGGCGGGGTGGTGCTCCCGGCTGACCAGCTTGTACGGCACGGAGATGCGGACGACGTCGAGGACGCCCCTGCGGCTGCGCAGGTTGAGCGCCTCGAACTCGTCCACGTCCCCGACGAGTCCGACGATCGTCCGGGTCACCCCCCGGCTGACGAAGGCATCACCGCCCGCCGAGCGCACCAGGCCGACGACGGCGTCGACATCCTCCTGCGTGGCCCCGGGGGCCATCACCACCACCATGAGGGGTTCCTCCCGTTGAGTGACCGGCACCGGCCGGCCGGATGTGGTTGGACGGGAACCGGCGCCCGCCCGCACCGCCGCGTGCCGGACCGACCGCCGGGTTCGTGAAGACCGCCGTCGTGCGGCCGCGCGCCGCGGCACCGTCCCGCGCGGCCCCGCGGGCCCGGAAGCGGTCCGGGCCCGGCCCTGGTGCCCACCCGCCCGCGCACTCCGGTCGAGCCGCGTTGGCAGCTCAACTGCCGTGTACTGCAATGGAGTTCACGGGCGGTGGTATCGCCGTCAATGATTCCACACGCGCGCGCCGGACTGTCCAACCGCGCAACATCCACCGCGGCACCGCCCGCCCCCTCCGCGCCCCCGCCACCTACCCGGCACGCAGGCAGCCCCGCGCAGCACCGTCGCCGCACCCGTCGAGACCGGCGTCCTCCACGGCGTCCGGCTCCAGTCGCCTCGCCAGGCCGGTACGCCGCTGCACGCCCAGCTTCCGGTACGCCCGGGTCAGGTGCTGCTCCACGGTGCTGATCGTGATGAACAGCGCACCGGCGATCTGCCGGTTGGTGTACCCCCGGGCGGCGAGCGTCGCGACACGCAGCTCGGCGCCGCTCAGCTCGGCGGGCCGCCCCGTACCGCCCGCCGCCGGCCGCCCGGGCGGACCGGCGCTCGCCGCGCCGACCGGCCAGGCCTTCAGGGCGGGCGCCTTGATGCCGCACTCCCGCAGGAGCTGCTGCGCCTTGCGCGCCGCGACCCGCGCCCGGCCGTCCTCGTCCATGTCCCCATAGCTGTACGACAGTGCCGCCATCGCGTACGCCAGCTCCAGCCGGTGCCCGCCGCGCTGCAAGATGTCCATCGCCTCGCCGAGCAGCCGCGGCCGGTCCGCGCGCCCGGCCAGCGCCGCCAGCACCCGCAGGGCGACGCCCCGCGTCCACAGCGGGCGGGGGCCGGTACGGGTCAGCTCCTCCTCCAGCAGGTCCCGCGCGCGGCGGTCGTCCCCCAGTGAGACGTGGACCTGCGCGGCATCGGTCCGCCACGGCACCAGACCGGACAGGTCGAGGTGCCACCGCGCCATCAGGTCCCCGCAGCGGTGGAAGTCCTCCAGCGCCGCGTACGGCCGTCCCGCGGCGAGCTGGTAGTGGCCGCGCGCCCAGAGATACAGCAGCCCGCCGGGCGTCCGGAACGCCGCGTCGGGCACGGGGACCTTCAGATGGGCCGCCGCCTCGTCCAGCCGCCCCATGGCGGCCTTGGTGTACAGCAGCGCAGCGACCGGGGCGGCGACGGCCACCCCCCATCCTTCGGGCGGGACGACGGTGAGCGCGGTGTGCGCCGACTCCTCCGCCGCGGCCAGCTCACCGAGTCTGATCTCGATGAACGCCTTGGCGGCGGCGAACAGCGACTGCCACATCGGCGTCCGCTGCTCCCGCGCCTCCGCCAGGAGGATGTCGCACCAGCGGGCGGCCTCCGGCAGCCCGTCGGCGACGATGAGCGCGACCAGCGCCGCCAGGCCCGCGGCCGGGGTACGGTCCTCCGGCCGGGTCTCCTGGAGGATCCGCTCCGCGCGGCCGGTCACGTCACCGGTCGTCCTTCGGTCCAGTACGGAGGCCAGCAGAGCGAACGCGCGCTGCTGGGTGTCCTGCCCGGGCGTCGGGCCGGGGGCCCGGGCGCCCGCCGCCGCGCCGCGGTACCGGCCCGCGGCGGCCTCGGCACGGTACTTTCCCGCCAGCCCCGGATACCCGTAGGCGAGCCAGAACCGCGTCGGCTCCAGCGCCGCCCCCGCCCCATCGGCCCCGGCCGCCGCTCCCTCTTCTTCCTGCCCCTGCTCCCGCTCCCGCTCCACGATCCGGAGGACCGCCAAGGCGTCGTCCGCCCTGCCGAACCACAGCAGATGTCCGACCAGTGCCCGCATGTCGCGCGCCGTGAGCTGCCCGGCGAGCGCCGCGTCGGTGAGCGCCGGCAGATGCCGTACGGCGGCGGACGGGTCGACCCGCCAGCCCGCCCGCACCAGCGCGACCCTGACCGCGAGCGTCTGCCGCTCGTCCGCACGGCAGTCCCCGGCCACGCGCAGACAGTCCAGCGCGGTGCCCACCTCGTCGCGGGCCAGCGCGGCCTCGGCCGCCTCCAGCAGGACGGGCAGTGCCCACGGGGCGTCGACGGTCTCCGCGGCGACCAGATGACGGGCCAGTACGGTCGCCGGCGCACCGTGCTCGTACAGCACCTGGGCGACGCGGGCCGCCAGCCGGGCGCTGCGCGGCGGTTCCGCCCGGCGCAGCACCGCCGTCCGGCCCGCCTCGTGGCGGAACCGGCCCTGGGCGAGCAGTCCCATGTCGTGCAAGGCCCGCAGGCTGCGTTCACCGGCCTGGCGCGACACCCCGAGCAGCTCGGCGGGCCCGACGCGCTCGGCCCGTTCGCCGAGCACCGCCAGCAGCCACGCCGTACGGCGCGTGAGGTCGTCACTGCGGCTCAGGCACTGCGCCACGGCACGTTCGTACGCCTCACCGGGCACCAGCTCGGCGCTCCCGGCCCGCTCCGCGTCAGCGTAGTCGTCCAGCAGCGCCCGCAGCAGCAGCGGACTGCCGCCGCTCAGCCGGTGGAATTCCGCTACGGGCGGCGCCGACCGCCGCCCTTTCTGCCCGGCGGCCAGCATGGCGACGACCCCGTCCCGCGGCAGCGGACCGACGTGCAGGAAACGGCTCGCCGGCCGCCGCAGCAATTCCTGCCGGGCCGGACTGTCCTCCCACCCCGCACCACTGCTTTCGCCGAGAACCACCAGAATCCTGCTGACGTCCAGCCGTCGCACCACATACAGCACGCATTCCAGCGAATAGGCGTCGGCGTGGTGAACATCGTCGATACACACCACGACCGGCCGCTTCCTGGCCTGGGCGAAGAGAATGCCGCAGACCCGCGGAAAGACATTCACGACCACTTCCGAGGGAATTACCCCTTCGGAAGCCCGGACCGGCGCACCACCGCCGCCGGCCGGCGGTGGCAGCCACACCACCGGTTCCGCGCCCGCGCCGGCCAGCTCGGCGGTCCGCAGCAGTTGCCCGGCCACGCGCAGCGGCACGTCCTTCTCCGCAGCGGTCGCGGTGGCCTGCAACCACAGCGCTCCGGTGGGCGCGGCCCGCTCCCGGAAGGCCCGCAACAGGGCCGTCTTGCCGCCGGCCACCGCGCCGCTGACCACCACCACTCCCCCGCGCCCGGCCGCGCAGGCGTCGAGCAGACCCTCCAGGACGGAGAGCTCCGTGTCCCGCTCCACCACCTTCATGAGCCGGTTCACCCCCGTATCCGGACTCGCGTTGTTCAGTTGGACGGATATCCAGCCGCAACCGACCCTTCGGCTCCAACGGTCACAGGAAATCCACGCCCCGCCGGTTTTCCCCGGCCTCCGGAACAGCCACCGCCCGCGTTCGCACCCCGGCGCCGACCGCCCCGCCAAACATGTTCCGCATTACCTCAACATTACCTCGCCCGGGCCGCCCGGCCAGGCCACCCCGGAAAGTATTTCAGGAGCCCGCCATTCCCCTCCTACGACCTCTCCCGAAACCCTCACGACCCGTAACCGAAATCCTCGAAGAACTCCCAGAACCCCGCACCACAAGAATCCCCCGCCCCCTCTTTCCCGCACCGCCCCGCCCACCTCACACGCGCTCACCCGCACCGAGGGCACCGGCAACGACAAGACCCCATGGTCCACTGGGGACCATGGGGTCTTGATGTGTGTCCGAGGGGGGACTTGAACCCCCACGCCCGATAAAGGGCACTAGCACCTCAAGCTAGCGCGTCTGCCATTCCGCCACCCGGACCAGGTGTGGTCTTCGCGGGGTGTTCCCCGCGGCGACATGGACAACAATACCAAGGTTTCGGAGTGGGTTTCACCTGCGTATGCACTGCGGGCATAAGCGCGAGTTATGGGGGGGCGGGCGGGACGCCGCCGAAGGGCTCGGGGCGGTGGCTGGAACAAGGGGGTCCGGGCTGGACAGCGACGGCCGGGTGCGGGATACAGGCTCCATACAGTATTCGTCGACTGTATGCGATCTACGGTCGGCGGCCCACGAAGGGATGCGATGCCCCATGCCCGACGACGCCCGGAACCTCGACCCGGACCGCGCCCGGACCGCGCCGCCCGGGGACCTCGTCTCCGGCGGTCACCTGGTCGCCGAAGCGCTCAAGGCGGAGGGTGTGGACGTCGTCTACACCCTCTGCGGCGGCCACATCATCGACATCTACGACGGCTGTGCCGACGAGGGCATCGACGTGGTGGACGTACGGCACGAGCAGGCCGCCGCGCACGCGGCGGACGCCCACGCGCGGATCACCGGCAGGCCGGGGTGTGCCGTGGTCACCGCGGGCCCCGGCACGACGGACGCCGTGACGGGCGTGGCCAACGCCCTGCGCGCCGAGTCGCCGATGCTGCTGATCGGCGGGCAGGGCGCGCGCGGCCAGCACAAGATGGGGTCGCTTCAGGACCTCCCGCACGTCGAGATGATGACGCCGATCACGAAGTTCGCGGCCACCGTGCCGGACACGACGCGCGTCGCCGACATGGTCTCGATGGCGTTCCGGGAGTCCTTCCACGGCGCTCCCGGTCCGTCCTTCCTGGAGATTCCCAGGGACGTGCTGGACGCGACGGTGCCGCGCGGCACGGCGCGGATACCCCGGGCCGGGCACTACCGCGCCTCGACCCGTTCGGCGGGCGACCCGGAGGCCGTCGAGAAACTGGCCGACCTGCTCGTACGGTCCGAGAGGCCGGCGGTCCTGCTGGGCAGCCAGGTGTGGACGACGCGCGGCACGGACGCGGCGGTCGATCTCGTACGGGCCCTGAACCTCCCCGCGTACATGAACGGCGCGGGCCGCGGCACCCTGCCGCCCGGCGACCCGCACCACTTCCAGCTCTCCCGCCGCCACGCCTTCGCCCGCGCCGACCTGATCGTGATCGTGGGGACTCCTTTCGACTTCCGCATGGGGTACGGCAAGCGCCTGTCCCCGGCCGCGACCGTCGTCCAGATCGACCTGGACTACCGCACGGTCGGCCGGAACCGGGACGTGGACCTGGGCATCGTGGGCGACGCGGGGCTGGTCCTGGCCGCCGCCGCGCAGGCCGCTTCCGGCCGCGTGGACGCGGGCGGCGGCGCGGGCCGGCGCAAGGAGTGGCTGGAGGAGCTGCGGGCGGCCGAGGAAGCGGCGGTGACGAAGCGGTTGCCGCTGCTGCGCTCGGACGCCGCTCCCATTCACCCGTACCGTCTGGTCAGCGAGATCAACGAGTTCCTGACCGAGGATTCGCTCTTCATCGGGGACGGCGGCGACATCGTCACCTTCTCCGGCCAGGTGGTGCAGCCGAAGGCGCCCGGCCACTGGATGGACCCGGGGCCGCTGGGGACCCTCGGCGTCGGTGTGCCGTTCGTGATGGCGGCGAAGAAGGCGCGGCCGCGGACGGAGGTGGTGGCGCTCTTCGGCGACGGCGCGTTCTCGCTGACCGGCTGGGACTTCGAGACGCTGGTCCGCTTCGGCCTGCCGTTCGTGGGGATCGTCGGCAACAACTCCTCGATGAACCAGATCCGTTACGGCCAGCGCGCCAAGTACGGCGCGGCGCGCGAGCGGCTCGGCAACACGCTGGGCGACGTGCCGTACGACGCGTTCGCGCGGATGCTCGGCGGCCACGGCGAAGAGGTCCGCGACCCCGCGCAGATCCGGCCGGCGCTGGAACGCGCCCGGCAGTCCGGCAAGCCGTCGCTGGTCAACGTCTGGATCGACCCGGACGTGTACGCCCCCGGGACCGTCAACCAGACCATGTACAAGTGAGGAGCCGCTGATGAGCACAGTCCCAGCTCAGGAAACCGGCGGGAAGGCACTCAGCGGGGTGCGGGTCCTGGACATGACGCATGTGCAGTCCGGCCCGTCCGCCACCCAGTTGCTCGCCTGGCTCGGCGCGGACGTCGTCAAGCTGGAGGCGGTCACCGGTGACGTCACCCGCGGCCAACTGCGCGACATACCGGACGTGGACTCCCTGTATTTCACGATGCTCAACTGCAACAAGCGCAGCATCACCCTGAACGTGAAGACCGACCGCGGCAAGGAGCTGCTGACCGAGCTGATCCGGCGCTCCGATGTGCTGGTGGAGAACTTCGGGCCGGGCGCCGTGGACCGGATGGGCTTTCCCTGGGAGCGCGTCCGGGAGATCAACCCGCGGCTCGTGTACGCCTCGATCAAGGGTTTCGGCGAGGGCCCGTACACCCGGTTCAAGGCGTACGAGGTCGTCGCGCAGGCCATGGGCGGGGCGATGTCGACCACCGGGTTCGCGGACGGGCCGCCGCTGGCGACCGGCGCGCAGATCGGCGACTCGGGCACCGGCGTGCACTGCGTCGCCGGGATCCTCGCCGCGCTCTACCAGCGCGAGCACACCGGGCGCGGGCAGCGGGTCCAGGTGGCGATGCAGCACGCGGTGCTCAACCTGTGCCGGGTCAAGATCCGCGATCAGCAGCGGCTGGAGCACGGCCCGCTGCCGGAGTACCCGAACGACACCTTCGGGGACGAGGTGCCGCGCAGCGGCAACGCCAGCGGCGGCGGGCAGCCCGGCTGGGCGGTCAGGTGCGCGCCCGGCGGCCCCAACGACTATGTGTACGTCATCGTGCAGCCGGCCGGCTGGGAACCGCTCTCCCGGCTCATCGGGCGGCCCGAGCTGGCGCACGACCCCGAGTGGGCGACGCCGGCCGCCCGGCTGCCCAAGCTGGCGAAGGTCTTCCAGCTCGTCGAGGAGTGGAGCGGCACGCTGCCCAAGTGGGAGGTGCTGGAGCGGCTGACCGCGCACGGCATCCCCTGCGGTCCGGTGCTGTCCACCAAGGAACTCGCGCACGACGCGTCGCTGGCCGCCGACGGAATGATCGTCCGGGTCCGGCACCCGCGGCGCGGCACGTTCACCACCGTCGGATCGCCGCTGAAGCTGTCCGACTCGCCCGTGGAGATCGACCGCTCACCGCTGCTCGGTGAGCACAACGACGAGGTGTACGGCGGCGAGCTGGGGCTCGGCGCCGAGGAACTGCGGCGGCTCAAGGCGAACGGAGTCATCTGATGACGGACCGACAGGCACAAGCCGTGGCGGTGTTACGGGCCGCGCGGGCGGCCGGGCGTACGACGCTGACGGCCCCCGAGGGCAGGCTGCTCGCGGACGCGTACGGCATTCCCACCCCGGCCGAAGGGCTCGCGGAGACCGCCGACGAGGCGGTGGCGCTCGCCGCCCGTATGGGCGGGCCGGTCGCGCTGAAGATCGTTTCGCCGGACATCCCGCACAAGACGGACGCGGGCGGCGTACGGGTGGGACTGTCCTCGCCCGCCGAGGTGCGGGACGCGTTCACGGCGATCGTGCGGAACGCCGCCGCGTACGCACCGCGGGCCCGCGTCGACGGCGTACTGGTGCAGCGGATGGTGCCGGAGGGCGGGCTGGAGGTGCTGGTCGGCGCGGTGACCGACCCGACCTTCGGGAAGGTCGTCGCCTTCGGGCTGGGCGGGGTGCTGGTGGAGGTCCTCGGGGACGTCACGTTCCGCCTGGCGCCGGCCTCGGCGGCGGACGCGGAATCCATGCTGGACGGCATCCGCGCGGCCGAGCTGCTGCGCGGCGTACGCGGCGGGCCCGCCGTGGACCGCGCGGCGCTCGCCGACCTGATCGTACGGGTGTCCCGGCTGGCCGCCGACTTGCCCGAGGTGGCCGAGGTCGACCTGAACCCGGTGTTCGCCTCCCCGGACGGGGTGCTCGCCGCGGATGTACGCGTCGTGCTCGGCGAAGGGCCGCCCCCGCGGCGCCGCCGGTACGCCAAGGAGGAGATCCTCGCCTCGATGGAGCGGCTGATGCGGCCGCGCTCGGTGGTCGTCGTCGGCGCCTCCCGCGAGCCGGGGAAGATCGGGCACGCGGTGCTGCGCAACCTGCTCGACGGCGGCTTCGACGGCGCGGTCCACCCGGTGAACCCGAAGGGCGGCGAGATCCTCGGCCGTACGGCGTACCGGTCCGTCGCGGACGTGCCGGACGGGGCCGATGTGGCGGTCTTCGCCGTTCCGGCGCCGCTGGTGCCCGCGGCCCTGGAGGACGTGGGCCGCAAGGGCATCCCGAACGCCGTACTGATCCCCTCCGGCTTCGCCGAGACCGGCGAACACGCCCTCCAGGAACGGCTCGTGGCCATCGCCGAGAAGTACGGCACCCGGCTGCTCGGCCCGAACATCTACGGCTACTACTCCCCCTGGCACCATCTGTGCGCCACGTTCTGCACCCCGTACGACGTCACCGGCCCGGTGGCGCTGACCTCGCAGTCCGGCGGCATCGGCATGGCCGTCCTGGGCTTCGCGCGCGCCACCGGGACGGGCGTCTCGGCGATCGTCGGGCTCGGCAACAAGGCGGACGTGGACGAGGACGACCTCCTCACGTACTTCGCCCGGGACCCGCACACCCGGAGCATCGCGATGCACCTGGAGGACCTGAAGGACGGCCGCGCGTTCGTGGCGGCCGCGCGGGAGACCGTGCGCGAGAAGCCCGTCGTGGTGCTGAAGGCCGGGCGGACCGGCGCGGGCGCCCGGGCCGCCGGGTCGCACACCGGCGCGCTGGCCGGTGACGACGCGGTCTACGACGCCGTCCTGCGGCAGGCGGGCGTCATCCGTGCGCACGGACTCGACGAGATGCTGGAGTACGCGCGGGCCCTGCCGGTGCTGCCCACGCCGAAGGGCGAGAACGTCCTCATCGTCACGGGGGCGGGCGGTTCCGGTGTCCTGCTCGCGGACGCGGCCGTCGACCACGGGCTGAGTCTCATGACCGTCCCGGACGATCTGGACGCCGCCTTCCGGGAGTTCATCCCACCCTTCGGGGCAGCCGGCAACCCCGTGGACATCACGGGCGGCGAGCCGCCGGCCACGTACGAGGCCGCCATCCGGCTCGCGCTGCGCGACCCCCGGGTGCACGCCCTGGTCCTCGGCTACTGGCACACCCTCGTCACGCCGCCGATGGTGTTCGCGGAGCTGACGGCGCGCGTGGTGGCCGAGTTCCGGGCGGCCGGTGCCGAGAAGCCGGTGGTGGCGTCGCTGGCCGGGGACACCGAGGTCGAGGAGGCGGGCGCGTACCTCTTCGCGCGGGGCGTGGTGGCGTACCCGTACACGACCGAGAAGCCGGTGGCGGCGCTCGGTGCGAAGTACCGGTGGGCACGCGCCGCCGGCCTGCTGTGATCCGGACGGCGTACCGACGGGAGGCGATGTGAGGTGACAACTCAGGACATCACGAACGCGGCCGGCACCACGGTCACCGAGGTCCGCGACGCGCACGGGCGGGTCTACCGGCTGGGCGAGACGGACCGGCAGTTGCTCGGCCACCCGCGGTGGACCATGGTTCTGCTGCCCTGGGTGGCGATGCTCGGTATCAGCATCTTCGAGTACGCCTTCGGAGCCGCCGAGTCCACGCTCGCCGCGGCGCACCACTGGACGCACACCGGCACCTTCTGGGTACTGAGCGTCTGGATCTTCTTCCAGGCGGCGGTGGCCTTCCCCGCGGGCAGACTGCGGGAGAAGGGGCTGCTCAGCAGCCGCGCCGCGATGCTCTGCGGAGCCGTACTGTCCCTGGTCGGCTTCCTGAGCCTGAGCCACGCCCCGGACATCCGGTGGGCCGTGGCCGGCTTCGGCGTGCTGGGCGGTACCGGCGCCGGACTGGTCTACGCGACCTGCATCAACACGGTCGGCAAGTGGTATCCGGAACGGCGCGGCGGCAAGACCGGATTCGTCAACGGCGGCTTCGCGTACGGCGCGGTGCCCTTCATCTTCCTGTTCTCCTACGGCTTCGACGCCGACGACTACCAGGCCGTCCTCGACCTGGTCGGCCTGTACGTCCTGCTGCTGACCGCCGTGGCGGGCCTGTTCTTCAAGGACCCGCCGAAGAACTGGTGGCCCGCGCACGTCGCCCCGCCGGCCGTGCCGCACGACGCCCGTACCTCCGCGGCGCTGCTCAAGAACCCGCCCGCGGCGGCCCAGTTCACGCCGCGGGAGGCCATGCGTACGGGCATGCTTCCCCTGATGTGGGTCTGCCTGCTGTGCACCGCCGGCGTCTCGATCTTCGGTATCTCCTTCCAGGTGCCGTTCGCCAGGGACGCCGGGTTCGGGCCGCTGGTCGCGGCGTCCTCCATGGGCATCATGTCGGTGGTCAACGGGACGGGCCGGGGCGTGGTCGGCTGGCTCTCGGACCGGCTGGGGCGGCGCGTGACCCTGACGTACGTGTGCCTGGTCCTCGGCCTGGCCCAGTTCGGCGTCCTGTGGGCGGGCGAGAGCGCCAACCAGCCCCTGTTCCTGGTCTTCGCCTTCCTGTCCGGCTTCGGCGGCGGCGCGTTCTTCCCGCTCTTCGCGGCCTTGGTGCCCGACTACTTCGGCGAGAACGACAACGCGTCGAACTACGGCCTCGTCTACAGCTCCAAACTGGTCTCCGGCCTGCTGGGCGGCGGTGTCGGCGCGGCAGTGGTGGCGGCGTGGGGGTACGCGGGCGCGTACGCGGTCGCGGGGTGCGTGGGCCTGCTGGCGGCGGGCCTGTCCCTGCTGCTGCGGCGGCCGGAGGGGAAGGGGGTGGCGGTCGGTTCAGGGTGAGGGGCGGGGCCGGCCGGGGTGCCGACGCGTTCGTCGAGCGGGATCCGGCGGGCCCCGGCCAGGGGCAGCAGCAGTTCCAGGCCCGGCTTGCGGTGCCCGGGCTCCGGCCGCGACAGGGGGCTGACCGGGGTACCGGTGGTCTCCGACAGGGCCGTCAGCGTGGCGCCCCGGCGGCGGCGCACCTCCCGCAGGCGCGGTCCGATCGCGGCCGGCACGGCGTCGAAGGCGTCACCTGTCCCCTCGTCGCCCACCCCTTCACCGTGCCCCCGCTTTGCGGTTTCCGCAAAGAACTTTGCCGACCCGGCGGGAGAGGGCGCAGGTTGGGGGCCGGAGGTGGTCAGAATGATCCGAGATACCCGGCCCGACCGTGGTGACCGGTACGACGTGGTGATCGTCGGAGGCGGTCCGGCGGGCCTGAGCGCGGCACTCATGCTGGGACGCGCCCGGCGGTCCGTGCTGGTGATCGACGCCGGTGAGCCCCGCAACGCGCCGTCGGCGCACCTGCACGGCTTCCTCTCCCGGGACGGTGCACCGCCCGGCGAACTGCTGGAGAAGGGCCGCCGGGAAGTGGCCCACTACGGGGCCGAGGTGCACGCCGGCCGGGTGCGGTCGGCGGTACGGGACGGCGGCCTCTTCGCGGTCAGCGACGACTCCGGCCGCACCGTACGGGCGCGTCGGCTGCTGGTGACCAGCGGATTCACCGACGAACTGCCCGATGTCCCCGGCCTGGGCCCACGGTGGGGACGCGACGTACTGCACTGCCCGTACTGCCACGGCTGGGAGGTCCGCGACCAGCCCATCGGCGTCCTGGCCACCGGCCCGATGGGCGTGCACCAGGCGCTGCTGTTCCGCCAGTGGACCGACCGGCTCACCCTCCTGCCGCACACCGGCCCCCATCCCACCGATGAGGAGTCCGAGCGATTGGCCGCACGCGGCATCACGGTCGTGCCCGGCGAGGTGACCGGCCTGGAGATCGCCGACGACCGCCTCACCGGGGTCCGCCTGCGCACCGGTGAGCCGGTCCCGCTCCAGGCGCTGACCGTGGCGCCCCGCGCCGTCCCGCGCGCCGCGTTCCTGGACTCGCTCGGGCTGTCCCCCACCCCGCACCCGAGCGGCCTGGGCTCGTACCTCGCCACCGACCCGACCGGCCGTACGGCCGTACCGGGCGTGTGGGCGGCGGGCAACGTCGCCGACCTCACCGCGAACGTCCTCGCGTCCGCCGCGTCCGGCTCGGCCGCCGCGGGGGCGATCAACGCCGACCTCGTCGCCGAGGACACCCGCCGCGCGGTACGGGCCCACCGGGCCCCCTTCTCGGCCGCGACGGAAGCCCGCGTCCACGAGCCGGTCGCCGGCGACCGGCGCCACGGCCTGTGACCGCCCACCGAACCCGCCTCATCCCCTCGGGAGAAATCATGGACGCCCAGTTCTGGGACGACCGGTACGGCAGCCGCGACCAGCTCTTCAGCGGCGCACCCAACGGAGTGCTCGTCACCGAGATCACCGATTTCCCGCCGGGCCAGGCGCTCGACGTGGGCTGCGGCGAAGGCGGTGACGCGCTGTGGCTCGCCCGGCAAGGCTGGCAGGTCACCGGCGTCGACATCTCCGAGGTCGCGCTGCGGCGGGCCGCCGAGGCGGCCACGGACGTCGCCGACCGCGTCTCCTGGGCCCGCGCCGACCTGGCCGTCACAGCGCCCCCGGCCGACGCGTTCGACCTGGTCTCCGCCCAGTACTTCCCGCTTCCGCGCCACCCGGACCACACAGCGCTGCGCGGCCTGCTGAACGCCGTCGCCCCCGGCGGCACCCTGCTCTTCGTCGGCCACGACCTCGCCGGCCTGCCCGACCAGCCGATGTCCGGCGTCCACCCCGCCGACTACTACCGGCCCGCCGACATCGCCCCGCTCCTCGGCCCCGACTGGACCGTGGAGATCAACGAGACCCGCCCCCGGACCGTCCCCGCCCCGGCCGGCACCGGCCACACCCACGACACGGTGCTACGGGCCCGACGGAGGCGCTGAGCCGGGGCCCCGGGACGGCCCGAGTCAGTCTGAGAATTTCAGTCGCGGAAAGCCTCGGTCACGGGAAAGGCTCAACCCACCGTCACGTCGCTTCGGCCGGTGACATCTTCCCGGCCGGGCCCCTGGTCCGCGATGGCCTTGTGGTGACGGACCACCTCGCCGATGATGAAATTCAGGAATTTCTCGGCGAAAGCCGGATCCAGCCTGGCGTCCTCGGCCAGTTTGCGCAGGCGGGCGATCTGGGTGGCCTCGCGGGCCGGGTCGGCGGGCGGCAGGTTGTGGCGGGCCTTGAGTTCGCCGACCTGCTGGGTGCACTTGAAGCGCTCGGCGAGCAGGTGCACCAGTGCGGCGTCCAGGTTGTCGATGCTGCCGCGCAGGTAGATCAGGCGCTCCCGTGCCTCCTCGTCGGCGACGGAGGTCGCGTCGCCCGCCAGTGGTGCGGTCCCCTCACTCATGTACGTCTCGCCAATCTGGTCGTACCGGTCGCCCCGGTCGGGCAGTGCTGATCCTGTGCACACTACCCGGCCACGGGCGTACGGCTTAACCGCGCGGAGCGCACAGGTTCCGCAGATGGCGGGCGGAGCGGCGGGCGGTCGACAGGGAGCCCGCCGGGTTGGCGGCCGGGTCCACGGCGTCGTCACGCTCGACGATCCAGTGGGCGGAGCGGCGGCCCCGGCGGTGTTCCACGGCGGTGAGGAAGCGGCGGTAGTCGATGTCGCCGTCACCGACGTCGACCATGCGGTAGCCGTCCTGGGTGGCGGTGTCGTGCTCGCCGTCCTTGACGTGGAAGAGGGGGTAGCGGGCGGGTGCCCTCAGGACGTAGTCGAGGGGTTCGAAGGGGGCGGGGGTGCCGTCCGGGCGCCGGGAGAATCGATACTGCGCCACATAGGCCCAGAAGATGTCCATCTCGAAGAAGACCAGACGGGGATCGGTCTCCGCGAGCAGCACGTCGTAGAGGCGGACGCGTGGATCGTCGGTGGCGAAAGCGAATTCCTCGGCGTGATTGTGGTGGTAGAAACGCAGGCCGCGGGCTCGGGCGGCAGCGCCGTACGCGTTGAATTCGGCGGCGGCGCGTTTCCAGGCGTCGACGGTGTTGCCGTACCGGTCGGGGCCGGACGGGGTGCCGACGTGGGGCAGGCCGAGCGCCTCGGCGTCGTCGAGGACCTTGGTCAGATTGGTGGCGAACGTGTACGCGGTGGGGTCGGCCGAGGCGTACCCGACGTGGCTTCCGACACCACGCAGGCCGTTGTCCCTGAGCAGCCGCTTGAGCCGGCGCAGAGTGATCGCACCGACGGAGCCCTGGGTGTATCCGGCGAACTCGACCTCCTCGTAGCCGTAGCGGGCGAGTTCCTCGAAGACACGGGCGAAGCCGAGGGAGGAGGTCTGGTCGCGGAGTGTGTAGAGCTGGATACCGAGGCGGCCGGGTGGGAGTACGGGACGGTGGTGGGGGTGCCGGGCGGGGGTCGCCGGAGTGGCGGGCAGCGTGCCGGGCCGGGCGGCGTGCGCGGGGCCGGTTGCGGTGCCGAGGAGAGCGGCCGCCGAGGCACCGGCGGCGACGCCGAGGAAGCCGCGGCGGTGGAGGGTCTGTCCGAGGGGGGTGCGGCGGGGGTCGTCTTGGGGGGTTCTGTGGAGGGGCATGGTGGGTGGTCACCTCGGGGGATGGTGGATGGTGGTTGGTGATCGGCGGTTGGTGTTCGGGGGATGGTGATCGGTGATCGGTGGTTGGCGGTTGGTGGTCGGCGTTCGGGGGATGGCGGTTGGTGGTCGGCGATCGGTGATTGGTGGTCGCTTCCGGTGCCGGTGGACGCCCTCGGTGTCGGTGGTCGCCCTCGGTGTCGGTGGTCGCTGGGTGGGGCGGGGCGGTGGGGTGAGGGCGGCGGCGGGGCCGTTGTCAGTGGGTGCGGGGAAGATGAAGGAGCAGGGACTTCACGTCGGTGGCGGCGAAGGGGGTGGGCAGGGGTGCGTCGGGTGCGGAGCAGATGAGGACGGGGCCGTCGGCCGGGTCGGCTCCGGTCGCGGGCAGCAGGCCGTGGCTGCCGCGTACGGGCTCGGGATCGAGCGGGACGACCGCCATGCGGTAGCGCATCCCGGCCTTCTTGCGGGCCAGCGCGGTTGCCGCGCGCAGCCGTACGTACGGGTCGCGGGGGTCCATGAAGAGTTCGGCCGGGTCGTAGCCGGGTTTGCGGTGGATGTCGACGAGGCGCGCGAAGTCGGGGGCTCGGGCGTCGTCGAGCCAGTAGTAGTACGTGAACCAGGCGTCGGACTCGGCGAGGGCGACGAGTTCGCCGGAGCGGGGGTGGTCGAGGCCGTACGCCTTCTTGCCCTCGTCGTCGAGCAGCCGGTCCAGGCCGGGCAGTCCGGTCAGGGCCGCGCGGGCGGCGTCGAGGTCTTCGGGACGGCGTACGTAGACGTGGGCGATCTGGTGGTCGGCGACGGCGAAGGCCCGGGAAGCGGTGGGGTCGAGGTATTCCATGCCGTCCTGCGTGTGCACTTCGAGCAGGCCGGCGCGGCGCAGGGCGCGGTTGACGTCCACGGGGCGGCGGACGGGCCGGATGCCGTATTCGGACAGGGCGACGACCGTGACGTCCGCGCTGCGGGCGTCGGCCAGGAGGGGGCCGATGACGGTGTCGAGCGCGGCGGCGGCCGTGGCGGCGCGGGGGTCGTCGGGGCCGTACCGCTGGAGGTCGTAGTCGAGGTGCGGGAGGTAGCAGAGGGTGAGGTCGGGGCGGCGGGTGCGCAGCAGGTGACGGGTCGCGTCGGCGATCCACTGCGAGGAGGGGAGGGAAGCGGTGGGACCCCAGTAGGTGAAGAGGGGGAAGGTGCCGAAGCGGCTGGTGAGTTCGTCGTGGAGGGTCGGCGGCCGGGTGTAGCAGTCGGGTTCCTTGCGGCCGTCGGCGTAGTAGACCGGGCGCGGGGTGACGGTCCAGTCGGTGCCGGCGCCCATGGCGTACCACCAGCAGACGTTGGCGACCGTGTAGCCGGGGTGTTCGCGGCGGGCGGCGTCCCAGATCTTGTCGCCTGCGACGAGGGCGTTGTGCTGGCACCAGAGGTGGACCTCGCCGACGTCCCGGAAATACCAGCCGTTGCCGACGACACCATGCCGGGCGGGCGTCGCGCCGGTGAGGAACGTGGACTGCACCGTGCAGGTCACGGCAGGCAGCACGGTGTCCAGCGGGGTGCACGCGCCGGAGTCCGCGAGCGTCTTGAGGTGCGGCATGTGCGGGAGGAGGCGGGGGGTGAGGCCGACGACGTCGAGGACGAGCAGGCGGTTCGGTGCTGCGCTCATGGGAGTTCCTTGAGTCCGAGGTCGGCCAGCAGGTCGCGGGCGAGCGCGAGTTCGGCCGCGATGCCGTCGGCGAGGCGGCTCCTGCTGCGAGGGCGCAGGCCCGGTGGGAGGGCCTGCCAGGTGTACGTCTCGACTTCGAGGTGGTGGGTGCGCGGTACGGGCCCGCCCACGAGGAGGGCCAGCGTGTCCTGGAGGACGGGGAGCGTGGCGGTGAGCGGCGGCGCGGGCGGTGCGTGCAGCGGTACGTGGAAGTGCGCGCGCCACGGTGCCGTGGCCGGAAGACCGCCGTCGGCCTCCCCGGCCAGGGCTTCGTCGAGGTCGTCGGTGGCGCGCAGCCGCCCGTCGGGGGTACGGGTGCGGGTCTGGTGGAGGAAGCGCGGTTCGGCGAAGGCGCCCAGGGCGGCGCGTACGTCCGGGCGATCGGGGTGTTCGGCGTGCAGGGCGGCGGACAACTGGGCCTTGACCACGGGAATGTGTGCCCGGCCGAGGGCTTCGAGGGCTGTGCGCGGGTCCTCGAAGGAGGTGGCGAGGTGGCAGGTGTCGAGGCAGACGCCGATGCGGTGGGCCGGGGGTGCGGCAGGCCCGGACGGAACGTTTCTCTGGTGGCTCGGGGCGTTCCGCCCGTGCCTCAGGGCGTCGACGGCGTCGGCGGTGGTTTCGACGAGGCAGCCGGGTTCGGGCTCCAGGCCGACGCGCACGGAACGGCCGGTGCGTTCTTCGAGGGCGTCCAGCCGACCGGCCAGGGAGTGCAGGGCGGCGAGGACGGTGGCCCGCCGGGTGGCGACGTCGCGTACCGCGTCGAAGTCGGTGCGCCAGGCAAGGGGCAGAGTGGAGATCGTGCCTTCGGGCACGTCATCCGGGAGGAGCGCCGCCAGCAGCCGGGCGAGGTCGGCGGTGTGCTCCAGGCGCGCGGGCTCGGTCCAGTCGGGCCGGTAGACGCGGTACTTGACGCGGCTGTCGCCGAAGCCCCGGTACGGAAATCCGTTGAGGGTGACGACTTCGAGGCCGCGGGCGTCGAGTTCGCGGCGCAGCCCGCGCAGCGCGGCGGGAGTGCGGACGAGCGTGCGGGCGGCGTCGCGGGCGAGCCACAGGCCGATGCCGAGGCGGTCCCGGCCGAGGCGTTCGCGTACCGGCTCGCAGTGGTCACGGAGTTGGGCGAGCACCCCGCCCAGGGACTCGGCCGGGTGGACGTTGGTGCAGTACGCGAGGTGGACGGTCGAGCCGTCGGGATGCCGGAAGCGCATGTCCCGCCGCCCTCCTCATGCCTCGCCACGGAGGATGGAGTTGCCCTCGTGCAGGGTTCCCGGGAGTGGGGTGCTGAGGTCCAGCCGGCCGCTGAGGCCGTAGAACGTGGCGGGGTTGCGCCACAGGACCTGGTCCACGTCGTCCTCGGAGAACCCGGCGGCCAGCATCGCCTCGCCGACGCGCCGCGTCGTCAGCGGGTCGCTGCGGCCCCAGTCGGCGGCGGAGTTGACCAGCACCCGGTCGGTGCCGTGCAGGCGCAGGACGCGCACCATGCGGCCGGGGTCCATCTTGGTGTCCGGATAGAGGGAAAAGCCCAGCCAGCAGCCACTGTCAGTGGCCTCCCCTACCGTTGTCTCATTGAGATGGTCCAGGACGACGTGACCGGGGGGCAGCGCGGATTCACGCAGGACGTCGAGGGTGCGCCTGAGGCCCGCCGCCTTGTCGCGGTGGGGGGTGTGGACGACGGCCGGCAGGCCGTGGTCCACGGCGAGTTGGAGCTGGGCGGCGAGGGCCGTGTCCTCGGCGGGCGTCATCGCGTCGTAGCCGATCTCGCCGACGGCGACGACCGAGTCTTTCACGAGGTAGCGGGGCAGGGCTTCGAGAACGGGGGTACAGCGGGGGTCGTTCGCCTCCTTGGGATTGAGGGCGAGCGTGCAGTGGTGGGCGATGCCGTACTGAGCGGCACGGAAGGGTTCCCAGCCCAGGAGGGAGTCGAAGTAGTCGAAGAAACTGGCCGGCGAGGTACGGGGCTGCCCCAGCCAGAAGGCGGGCTCGACGACGGCGCGGACCCCTGCGGCGTACATGGCTTCGTAGTCGTCCGTGGTGCGGGAGGTCATGTGGATGTGCGGGTCGAAGATGCGCATGGGGTCTCCTCGCGTGCCGGGGGGCCAGGGGATGGTGCCGGGGGGTGCCCGGGGGGCGGTGTCGACGCCCGGCGGTCGGCCGGTCGGCGGCGGCCGGGCGGCCGAGAGCGGCATCGACTGCCGGGAACGGCATCGGTGGGGTCAGATACCGGGTGAGGACTCGGTGTGCGGCGGGGTGCGGAAGGGGGGATCGGGCTGGGAATGGGGGTGGAGGGGGAGTTCGGGGGCGGGTGAAGGGGCGGTTCCAGGTGCGGCCCCGGGCGCTGGCGCCGGTCCGGGCGCGGGTGCGGATGAAGGGGTGGTTTCGGGTGCGGGTGCGGATGCGGACTCTGGCTGGAAGGGGGATGCGGATGATGTGGCGGGCGCGGATGCGGACGGTGCGGTGAGGTCCAGGACCCGCTGAAGATCGGCGGGTACGGGGCGGTACGCGGCGGTGCGCTCACGGGCGTACGCGGTGAGCATGTGGGCCAGTTCCGTGTCACCGCGGGCGCGCTCGGCCAGGCCGGCCACGGCGGTCACCGGGACGCCGGTGAAAAGGCACTTCAGTACGGCATGCCGCCAGGTGTGCGCGTCGAGGTGACGGGCGGCGTACGGGCCCACGGCGGCGGCGACCAGCCGGGTGTCGTTGGTGCGCAACGCGTCCTCGACCAGCGGCCGGGCGCTCGGGCCGAGGTCCAGGTGGGGCAGCGCCATGAGCACGGCGCGGCGTTCGGCGGCGGTGCCGTGCTCGTAGAGCCGGGTGGCGGTCCGGGCGTCGGCGCGGGCCGTGTGCAGAAGCAGGATACGGGCGGCCTCGGCCGCTTCCCGGTCCCGCGCGTACGGCGGCTCACGACGGGTGCAGTACCGGCCCGCCGAGGCGAAGCGCATCTCCCACACAGGCGGGGCGTACGCCGTGTAGGCCAAACCACCGCCGTCCGCAGCGGCGCCGGGGAGCGGGGATGCGTCGGAGGGCGGGGGTGCGTCGGAGGCCGAGGGCACGCCGGGGGCCGGGAGTGCGTCGGGGCCCGGGGGCACCTCGCCGCCCGGGGGCGCGCCGGGGTCCCGAGGTGCTTCGGAGGCCGGGTGTGCTGCGGGCGTCGTGGGCGTTGGCTGCCGGATGCCGGGGGTGCGACGGGCGGTGAGGGCGGCTTCGGCCTGCGCTTCGTCCAGCGCCTCGTCGAGCCAGGCGCGGGCGGCGCCGCCAAGCCGGTCGCGCAGGGCCGTGTGAAGCTGGGCCATCCAGACCTCCGGCGTCAGCATCGCGGCCCTCCTGTACTCGGGACGGACGGGGGCAACGGGGCGGTGGCGGGATCCCGTTCAGCGGGGCGCGTCGGTTCGGCGCGGGCGGCCTGCGGTTCGGGGGCCGGGCCTGCCGGGTTGGGGGGTCGGGGTGGTGGTTGGGTGGCGCGTAGGAAGGAGAGGGAGGTGCGGGCCAGGTCGGGGCCCGCGTGGGAGTGGCGGGGCAGTTCGACGCTGACCAGGCCCTGATAGCCGATGTCCCGGAGCGCTGTCAGGACCGGCGGGAAGTCGATCTCGCCTGTTCCGAACGGCAGGTGCTCGTGTACGCCGCGCCGCATGTCCTCGATCTGGACGTGTCGCAGCCAGGGCGCGGCCGCGCGGACACATGCGGCGGGCGGGTCGGGTTCCAGGCACTGGCAGTGGCCGATGTCCAGGGTCAGCCCGAGGACGTCGGCGGGCGGTCCCGACAGGGTGGCGCGCAGGCGGTGGAAGCCGGCGAGGTCGGAGAGGAGGTGGCCCGGTTCGGGTTCGACGGCGAGGGGGATGCGGGCGGTGGCGGCCGCGTCGAGTACGGGGATGAGCGCGTCGGCGAGGTGTTGCCAGGCGGCGGGTTCCGGCGTACCGGCGGGCCTGGGCCCACTGAAACAGTGCACTGCCGTGGCGCCGAGGTCCGCGCCGACGCGGACCGCCGTGCGGAGTAGGTCGGTGCGGGCTGTGCGAGCGTCCGGATCGGGGTCGAGGAGAGAAGGGTGGTGCTTGCGCCGGGAGTCGAGGACATAGCGGGCACCGGTTTCGATGGCGACTGCCAGGCCCAAGGCATCAAGTCTGCGCGCCAGTCGGGACGTCCGTGACGGGAGGTCCGGGGCGAGAGGGTCGAGGTGCATGTGGTCGAGGGTGAGGGCGACACCGTCGTAGCCGAGGTCGGCGAGAAGGGCCAGTGCGTCGGACAGCCGGAGGTCGGTCAGGCCGTTGGTGCCGTAGGCCAGGCGCAGCGTGCTCGTCGTCGTCATGTTGGGCTGACCTTCCGGGACAGTCGCCGGGCGGCGGGCACCAGGGCCAGGAGCGCGACGCCCGTACCGGGCGCGCCGGCGCGTGCGCCGAGGGCCGCCTGGAGCGGGATCATGGCACGGATGCCGCCGCCGACGGCGCGCTGGAGCAGGTACGGCGAGGGATTGAGGGCCGCGTGGAACAAGGGGCGTGCGGCGATCCCCGCGTAGAGCACTGCGGCAGCTTTGACGACGGCGTTGGTGACCGTGGTGACGGTGGGGGCAGTTCCAGCGGGAACGGCCACTGCGCGAACGGCCCCTACAGGGAGAGCCGTTGGCGAAACAGCCCTTGCGGACAAGGTCTCTGTCGGTGCGGTCTCTGCGCGGGTGGCACGGGTAGCCCTGGCGGCGGTGGGGCCGGCGCCAGCGGAGGCGGCCCTCGCGAGTATGGCCAAGGTGGCTGCCCGGAAGCCACCGCCTCCGCCGCCCCCACCAACCCTGCTGATCCCACCGACCTCACCGACCCCGTGAACCCCACCGACCACCCCGCCCCTATCGACCGCCCCAGACGTTCCGAACACCCCAGCCGCCCCAGAGGCTCTAGACAACCCAGGAAACCCAGACGCCCCGGCCATCCCAACCACCCCGCCCACCGCCACCACGCCCCCCAACGCGGCCAGCGGCAAGGCCGGTGAGCTGCCCTGGGCTTCGCGGCGCGAGACGGTGGTGACCGCGAGCGTATGAGTGCCGAGCAACGCAGCCGACGGCAACGCCTTCCCCACGGCCCGCCCCCACCCCGCCCCCTCCGTTCTCCCCTTCCCGGACACCCGTCGCCTCCCTCGCCCTGGCCCAATCGCCCGTCTCCATCCCCACCTCTCCCCCGCCCCAACCGTCCCTCTCCGCCCCCGCGCTGGGGCCACCGAGGCCGCGCCTTGCAGTACGTCGAGGGTGCGGGCGCAGGCCATGGCGAGGGGGCCTGCCGGGGTGTTCTTGAGGTGGAGGTCGTAGGCCCAGACGGTGGCGGCGAGCGCGGTGGCGGTAACGAGGGACGGGCGGCCGGCCGCTCCCGCCAGGGCGAGGCCCGCCGCCGTCAGCCCGGCAGCCGCGCCGAGGGCGGCGGCCGGGGCGATGCGGCCGGACGGGATGGGCCGCCCGGGGCGTTCGACGGCGTCGGTGTCGCGGTCGGCCCAGTCGTTGAGCGCCATGCCCGCCTCGTAGAGGCAGAGGGATGAGCCGGTGGCGAGGAGCGTGCGGCGGCCCGCCCGGAACCCGGCTGCCGCAGCCCCCGCCAGCAGGTCCCCCGGCACACTGACCAGGGCCGATACCCGGAAGAGTTCCAGCCAGGCAGATCCGGCGGAAGAGGCCCCGGGCAAACTCGGGCCGGAAGAAACGTCGGCGAAATCGACGGCCGTCGCCATATCCGTGGTGGTCCTTGCCGCCGCCGCGTCTGTGGTCATGGCCGTGGCCGCCCCCATGCCCGAACCCGCCCCCATATCCAGACCCGCCCCCGCATCCGAACCCGCCCCCGCATTCACCCTCTCCCTCGACGCCCGGCTCATCGGCCGTTCCTCAGGTCGTGCGCGAACGCGAGGAGTTCGGCGTACTGGTCGGCCAGTGCTGCGGGTCCGCCGTCCGGGTCCTTGAAGTAGAAGCCGAGCGGGGTGAGCGGCCCGGAGATGCCGGCCGCGTGGGCGGCGGCCACCAGGCGCACGAGGTCGAGGACCAGCGGCGCGGCGAGCGCCGAGTCGCAGCCCTGCCAGACGGTCTGGAGGACCATGCGGTTGCCGAGGAAGCCCTCGAAGGCGACGTGGTCCCAGGCGGTCTTCCAGTCGCCGAGGGCCGGGACGTTGTCGATGTGCACCTCGCCGGGCGGCGCAGCACCGAGATTGTCCGCGAGGACGCGCGTCTTGCCGGCGTTCTTGGCGGCTGCGGCGCCCGGATCGGCCAGGGTGGCGCCGTCGCCGCCGCCGAGGAGGTTGGTGGCGGACCAGGCACGTACCGGGAGGGCCCGTTGGGCGAACATCGGAGCGAGTACGGAGCGCAGCAAGGTCTGGCCGGTCTTGCCGTCGCGGCCCGCGTACGGCAGTCCGCTACAGGTGGCCATCTGCTGGAGCAGTGGGTGGTGCATGCCGGTGGACGGCGTGAAGTTGACGTACGGGCAGCCCGCGCGCAGCGCCGCGTGCGCGTAGAGGGAGCTGGCGGGGAGACGGTCGTCCGCGTCGCCGCCCCGGCCCACGGTTTCCCCGCCCTTCGCCCGAGCGGCCGGCGCGCCCACCCGGCCCCCGCCCGACCCCGCGCCCGCGTCCCCCACCGGCGGCTCGGTCGAGGCGACGTTGACGACGACGGCGCGGTCCAGATCGTGGTCCCGAAGGAACGCGCGCAGGTCGGCGGTGAAGGCGGTGACCAGTTCCCGGTCGTCGCGGCGGTCGCCGGGGAGCGGGCCGCCGGGCCGTACGGCCTCGTCCGCCGCGGCCAGTTCGGCGCGTACGGCGTGTGGCAGGCCGTACGGGAGCACGCCGCCCGCCGCGAGTTCCTCGGCCCGCTTGGCCAGTGGGTACGCCGCGGTGTCGTGGCCGCCGAAGACGAGGGAGGACAGCGGCGGCAGCGGGACCCCGTCGAACGGCACGGTTTCGGTGACCATGCCGGTCGGCGGGTGCAGCCCGGTGGCGACCGCGGCACAGCCGGCGATCACGGTCGTCGCGACCGAACCACGCGCCCCGACCAGCCACACCCCCGTCCGCAGACCACATCCCCCATCTCCCCCAGCCCCCGTCCGCAGACCAAAGCCCTCATGTCCCCTCGCTCCCGTCCGCTGACCACCATCCCCATCTCCCCCAGCCCCCGACCGCGGGCCACCGCCCCCATTCCCCCCTGCCTCCACCGGCCGCTCCACTCTCGCTCTCCACTCCTGTCCCGTCATCATCTGCCGCCCTTCGCCGCCGTCTCGAACTCCTTCACCCGGACGTTGCGGAAGGAGACCCGGTCCTCGGTACCGTGGTTCTGGATGCCGATGTGGCCCTGGCGCAGGCTGCGCGCCGGGTCCGTGTTCGTGAAGTCGTTGATCTCGTGTCCGTTGAGACGGACGCGCAGCCGTTCGCCCTCGACCCGCAGTTCGTAGGTGTTCCATTCCCCCGGCGGGTTGAGCGCGGCGTCGCGGGCCTCGGTGTCCGGGGCCTGGAAGCCGTACACGGACCCGGTGGTGCGGTCGGGCGCGTCGGTGGCGTCGATCTGGATCTCGTAGCCGTTGTGCACCGCCGTCCAGGGGTCGTCGGAGGGCGGGAAGCCGAGGAAGACCCCGGAGTTGTCGTCACCGTCGGCTCCGGCCGTCCTCCAGTCCAGCTTGAGGGAGTACGACGGTCCGAACTCCCGGGCCGCGTACCAGAGCAGCCCCATGCCGCCGACGGAGGTGAGCGTGCCGTCCTCCAAGGTGAAGGAGCCGGGGCCCGCCTGTTTCCAGCCGCGGGTGGAGGTGCCGTCGAAGAGGGCCCGGTAGCCGGTCTCCAGGCGGCAGTCGGCCTGTGCGGCGCCGGTGGCCCAGCGGATGCCGCCCAGCAGGTGCGTACGGAAGGCGGGGTCGGCGAAGGACCGCTCGGTGTGTCCGCCGCCGGTGTAGAACGCCCGGCCGCCCCGGTATTCCTGGCACCAGGCGATGGGGTGGTCGCCGCGCATCGTGCCGCCGCTGTACGTGGACTCGTCGAGGGCGGCCAGGACATGGGCGCGGGCGCGCGGATTGGTGCGGTAGTTGTACCACTCGTCGGTGCGGTCCCAGGCTGCCGCGAGGTGGGCGGTGGCCGGGTGGGCGCGGTCCTCGACGCGTACGGTGGCGGGCTGCACGGTGGGGTGGGATCGGAAGTAGGCGCCGACCAGGCCGCCGTAGAAGGGCCAGTCGTATTCGGTGTCGGCGGCGGCGTGCACCCCGACGTATCCGCCGCCGCGCGCGATGTAGCGTTCGAAGGCCCGCTGCCGGTCGGGGCGCAGCACGTCGCCGGTGGTGGAGAGGAAGACGATGGCGGCGTAGCGGGCGAGGCGTCCGTCGGTGAAGGCGGCGGTGTCCTCGGTGGCGTCCACGGTGAAGCCGTGCCGTTTGCCGAGGTCCTTGACGGCGGCGATGCCGTCCGGGATCGAGTCGTGCCGGAATCCGGCGGTCTTGGAGAAGACCAGGACCCGGTTCTCCGCGCGTTCCGGGGCGCGGGTGGTGCCGCCGGGCAGGGTCATGGTCGCCAGCAGGGTGGCGGCGGCCGCGGTGGTGGCCAGCCGGGCACAGACGTACATGGCGGTGCTCCTTCCTCCGGCCACGGGGCGGGCGGGCGGCGGTGCCACGTCCGGTCGTTCCGGGCGCCGGTCGCCTGCCCCGGTGGCCACCTCGGGTCAGCCGGTGGTGAAGGTGAAGTCGTCCACGTCGAAGAGGGCGCCCGTGCCGCTGCCCTTGAAGACGAGGTACAGGGTGGTGGTGCCGGCCGGCGGCCTGCCGCCGAGCGGGGTGGTGACGTCGACGAAGGTCTCCCAGCCGCCGGTCACCGGCACCGTGACGCTGCCGAGCAGCCGCCCGTCCGCCCGGCCCGTACGGATCTCCAGCGTGCCGCCGGTTCCGGCGGAGGACACCCGGGCGGTGAACTTCTTCGCGTTCTTGACGAGGTACGGCTGGAACGCGATCCAGTCGCCGGAGTGGATGTCCCCCACGGTCCGGCCGCCGTGCGCCGGCGGGTGGGCGACGGCCCGTACGCCCCGGGAGGTGCCGAAGTGCTCGGCCTGGCGGTGCCGGGGCTGGGTGACGGCCTGGTCGTGGGTGGTCAGCGGCGGCTGGCCGCCCGCGCCGCGGTCGGTGTATTCGGCGTCGAAGACCCCGAAGATGTTGGCGTTGGGGTCGTGTTCGCCGTCCGCCCGGGTCTGGATGGTGCCGGAGCAGCCAGTGGCGGAGGTGACGGGGTGGCCGTGGCTGTCGTGGCCGAGGATATGGGTGACCTTGACCTCGGCACAGTCGACGGTCCGGTCCTCGGGGTCGGTGACCTCGACCTCGAACGGGACCCGGTCGCCGAAGCTGAACAGTTCGCCGTCGCCCGGGAGTCGCAGGGTGACCTTCGGCGCGGTGTTGCCGACGGTCAGGTACACGCTCGCCGAGCCGGTCCGGCCGCCGGGGTCCCTGGCGGTCACGGTCGCGGTGTAGGTGCCGTTCTCGCGGTACGTGTGGGTGGGGTTCTGCCGGTTCGAGCCCGTACCGTCACCGAAGTCCCAGGTGTAGGTGAGGGCGTCGCCGTCCGCGTCGGTGGCCGAGGCGCTGAACCTCGCGCGCAGGGGTGCCTGGCCGGACGTGCGGTCGGCCTTGGCTTCGGCGACCGGTGAGTGGCCGCCGGTGGCGTTCTCGACGCGGTAGAGCGCGGAGTTCTCGTCGCCGTTGAAGTAGCCGGTCCCGTAGTCCAGGACGTACAGCGCGCCGTCCGGACCGAAGGCCATGTCCATGACCTGGGTGCCCTTCCAGGGGAAGGCGTTGATGGTTTGGACCGTGCCGTCGGCGGCCTGGTCGATACGTTTGATCCAGCGGCGTCCGAACTCCCCCGCGAAGAAGTTCCCGTCGTACGCCTGCGGGAACTTGACCTGCGAGGTGGAGGCGGCGTCGTAGCGGTAGACGGGCCCGGCCATCGGCGATTCGGAGCCGGTGCCGAACTCGGGCACCGATCCGCCGTCGTACGGGATCCAGGCGGGCCGGGCGGGCGGCAGGGCGGTCAGTCCGGTGTTGCGCGGCGAGGTGTTCTCGGGCGCGGCGCAGTCGAAGGCGGCGCCCGGGGTGCCGGTGGCGAAGTCGTGTTCGACGTAGGCGTCGTTGGCGCCGGTGCAGTACGGCCAGCCGTAGTTGCCGGGCTTGGTGACGCGCGCGAACTCGACCTGGCCCGCCGGGCCCCGCTGTGGGTCGGCGGCGCCCGCGTCCGGGCCGTAGTCGCCGACGTAGACGGTGCCGGTGGGCTTGTCGACGCTCATCCGGAAGGGGTTGCGGAAACCCATCGCGTAGATCTCGGGCCGGGTCTTCGCGGTGCCGGCCGGGAAGAGGTTGCCGTCGGGAACGGAGTACGTGCCGTCCGCGGCGACCTTGATACGCAGGATCTTCCCGCGCAGGTCGTCGGTGTTGCCCGCGCTGCGCTGGGCGTCGTAGGCGGGATTGCGGTGCGCGCGTTCGTCGATGGGTGTGAAGCCGTCGGAGGCGAACGGGTTGGTGTCGTCGCCGGTGGAGAGGTAGAGGTTGCCCTGCGCGTCGAAGTCGATGTCGCCGCCGACGTGACAGCAGATGCCGCGGGAGGCCGGCACGTCCAGGATCTTCTTCTCACCGGCCGTGTCCAGGGTGCCGTCGGCCTTCAGCACGAAGCGGGAGAGGCGGTTGACGCCGTCGAACTTCGCGAAGTCCGCGGGGGTGCCCTCGTCCGGCGCATCGCCGGCCGGGGTGCCGAGCCGGGGCGCGTAGTAGAGGTAGACGAAGCGGTTGGCGGCGAAGTCCGGGTCGATGCCGATGCCCTGGAGGCCCTCCTCGTCGTGGCTGTAGACGGGGAGCCGGCCCGCGACCTTCGTGGTGCCGCCCGCGTCGGTCAGGCGAACCGTTCCGTCCCGCGAGGTGTGCAGCACGGACCGGTCCGGCAGCACGGCGAGCGTCATCGGCTCGCCCGTCTCGGGCTCCCCCTTGGCGAGGGAGACCTGCTGGAAGTCCTCGGCGGCGGCCGGTACGGGCGGGGCCGCGCCGGTGGCCCGCGCGGCGGCGGCCGGTACGGCGGTGGCGGCCGGCGGCCCGGCCAGGGACAGGGACGTGGCGGCCAGCAACGCGCTCGCCCACAGCGCGAGTGCCGTACGCGGACCGCTCCGGCGTGATCTTCGGTGCACGATTGCCTCCCTTGCGGATGGGTGTGCGGTGAGGTCTCGCTCGGCCGTCGGGCGTGCTCACCCCTCGGACGGGCCCGTGCCGAAGGCCGCGTCGAACGCGGCGGCGGGCGGCTCGTAGTCGTACGCCTTGAGGTGGGTCAGCGCTTCGGGCGCGCCCTGGAGGCGGTCCATGCCCGGGTCCTCCCACTCGACCGACACCGGGCCCTCGTAGCCGATCGAACGCAGCATCCGGAAGACGTCCTCCCAGGGCACCTCGCCGTGCCCGGCCGAAACGAAGTCCCAGCCGCGGCGCGGGTCGCCCCAGGGCAGGTGGGAGCCGAGGCGGCCGTTGCGGCCGTCCAGCCGGCACCGCGCCTCCTTGCAGTCCACGTGGTAGATCCGGTCCCGGAAGTCGTACAGGAAACCGACCGGGTCGAGGTCCTGCCAGACGAAGTGGCTGGGATCGAAGTTGAGGCCGAAGGCGGGCCGGTCACCGACCGCCTCCAGGGCACGGCGGGTGGTCCAGTAGTCGTACGCGATCTCGCCGGGGTGCACCTCGTGGGCGAAGCGCACGCCTTCCGTGTCGAAGGTGTCCAGGACCGGCCCCCAGCGCTCGGCGAAGTCCGCGTAACCGGCTTCGGTCATCGAGGGCGGCACGGGCGGGAACATGGCGACCAGATGCCAGATGGCGGAGCCGGTGAAGCCGACGACGGTCCGTACGCCGAAGGCCGCGGCGGCGCGCGCGGTGTCCGCCATCTCGGCGGCGGCCCGGCGCCGTACGCCCTCCGGCTCACCGTCGCCCCAGATGCGGGCGGGCAGGATGGCGCGGTGCCGCTCGTCGATGATCGCGTCGCAGACGGCCTGTCCCACCAGGTGGTTGGAGACGGCCCAGCACTTCAGGCCGTACGTATCGAGGAGCCGGCCCCGGGCGGCGAGGTAACCCGGCTCGGCCAGCGCCCGGTCCACCTCGAAGTGGTCGCCCCAGCAGGCGAGTTCGAGACCGTCGTAGCCGAAGTCGCGGGCGAGCCGGCAGACCTCCTCCAGAGGCAGGTCCGCCCACTGTCCGGTGAAGAGCGTGAACGGTCTGGCCATACGTATCTCCTCAGTGCAGGCGGACGGGCGGACGGTGCGGGCGGCGGGGAAGCGGTGGGAGGGGCGGGGAAGCGGTGGGGAAAGGGAAACGATCGGGGGCGGAGCCGCGGCTGGCAAGAGGGGGCGGGGGTCGGGTGGGGCAGTCAGGCCAGTGCGGAGCCGAGGGGGAGGCCGGTGCGAGGGGGGGCGGAGGGAGGCCGGTGCGGGGCGGGGTGTCAGGCCGGGCACGGAGGTGTCAGACCGGGTGCGGGGATACGGGCGTGTACGCGCAGTTCTCGGCCGCGCTGTCCTCGACGGCCGCCAGCACCCGCTGCACCTGGAGCCCGTCCGCGAAGGACGGAGCGGGCTCGGTGCCGGCGGCGATGGCGTGCACGAGGTCGCGGGCCTGGTGGACGAAGGTGTGCTCGTAGCCGAGGCCGTGGCCGGGCGGCCACCACGCCTCCAGGTACGGATGGCCGGGTTCGGTGACCAGGATGCGGCGGAACCCGGCCGCGACGGCCGGTTCGGTCTGGTCGTGGAAGGACAGTTCGTTGAGCCGTTCCAGGTCGAAGGCGAGCGAGCCGCGTTCCCCGTTCAGTTCGATGCGCAGCGCGTTCTTGCGGCCCGCGGCGACCCGGCTGGCCTCGAAGGAGGCCAGCGCGCCGGAGGCGAAGCGGCCGGTGAACAGCGCGGCGTCGTCGACGGTGACGGTGCCCCGGCCGCCCGTGGGCAGCGGCCGGTCGCCGACGAAGGTGCCGGTGACCGCGGAGACGCCCGCGAGCCGTTCCCCCGCCAGGTGCTGGGCGAGGTCGACGAGGTGCGCGCCGAGGTCGCCGAGCGCGCCGGAGCCCGCCTGCTCCCGGCGCAGCCGCCAGGTCAGCGGCGCCTCCGGATCGACCAGCCAGTCCTGGAGGTAACTGGCGCGTACGTGCCGCAGGGTGCCGATCCGGCCGTCGCGGATCATACGGCGGGCGAGCGCGACGGCCGGGGTGCGGCGGTAGTTGAAGCCGACCATGGCGAGCCGGCCGTGGGCGCGGGCGGCCTCGGCGGCGGCCGCCATCGCCTCCGCCTCCGCCACCGAGTTGGCCAGCGGCTTCTCGCACAGCACGTGCTTGCCGGCCGCCAGCGCGGCGACGGCGATCTCGGCGTGGCTGTCGCCCGGCGTACAGATGTCGACGAGGTGCACGTCATCGCGGTCGAGCAGCCGCCGCCAGTCGGTCTCGGCGGCGGCCCAGCCGTGCCGGGCCGCGGCCGCCGCGACGGCGTCCCGGTCCCGGCCGCACACCGCGTTCATCGCGGGGCGCAGCGGCAGGTCGAAGACGCGGCCCGCGGTGCGCCAGCCCTGGGAGTGGGCGGCGCCCATGAAGGCGTAGCCGACCATGCCGATGCCCAGTTCCGTCTGCTGCCGGGGCGGCCGGATCACCTCCGTAACCCGTCGTACGGTGCCGCGTGCCCCGTCGTGTGCGGTGTCCGGTGCGGTCGGTTCCTGCGCGTGGTCATCCATGCATCACCTCGTCGGTCGGCCGTGGTCGGCGGTCTTCCGGGGACTCGCGAAGGCTTTCGGGGACTTGCGGAGGCGCGAAGACCTCTTGGGGACTTGCGAAGGCGCTACGGGGAACTGTGCCGCCGCAGTCCCGGTACCTGGACTGCCGCGGTTCCGGGAACCGCGTGGCCGCGGCGCTCAGTTGAAGCCCGTGGGGAGGTAGTCGTCGACGTTGTCCCGGGTGACGACGGCGGAGTAGAGGGTCACCGAGGCGGGGATTTCCAGTTCGGCGGTGCCGGTGATGCCCCGGCCCTGGGCGAGGGCGCGGGCCAGGTCGATGGCGGACGCGGACATGGTCGGCGGGTACAGCACGGTGGCCTTCAGCACGGAGCCGCCCGCCTTGATGGTCTCCATGGCGCGGCGGGAGCCGGCGCCGCCGACCATCAGGAAGCCGTCGCGTCCGGCCTGCTCGATGGCGCGTTCGGCGCCCACTCCCTGGTCGTCGTCGTGGTTCCACAGCGCGTCGAAGGAGGGGTGGGCCTGGAGCAGCCCGGCCATCTTCGCCTGCCCGGACTCCACGGTGAACTCGGCGGCCTGCCGCCCCACCTTCCGGATGTTGGGGTAGTTCCGGAGGGCGTCGTCGAAGCCCTTGGTGCGCTCCCGGGTCAGTTCGAGGGTGTCGACGCCGGCCAGTTCGACGACCGCGGCGTTCGGCTTGTCCTTGAGCTGCTCACCGATGTAGCGCCCGGCGTTCAGGCCCATCCCGTAGTTGTCGCCGCCGATCCAGCAGCGGTACGCCTGGGGGGAGGCGAAGACCCGGTCGAGGTTGACGACGGGGATGCCGGCCCGCATGGCCTTCAGCCCGACCTGGGTGAGTGCCTTGCCGTCGGCGGGCAGGATCACCAGGACGTCGACCTTCTTGTTGATGAGGGTCTCGATCTGCCCGATCTGCTGGGCGGTGTCGTTGGAGCCCTCGGTGATGTCGAGGGTGACGTCCTGGTAGCGCTTCGCGCGGCTTCTGGCGTTCTGGTTGACGGCGTTGAGCCAGCCGTGGTCGGCCTGCGGCCCGGCGAAGCCGATGGTGACCTTCTTGCCGGGCTTGTCGTCCGCGCCGCCCGCCTGCCGCTGCGTGGCGCCCGCGGACGCGTCGTCGCGCTGGTTGCTCGTACAGGCGCTGAGCAGGGCGCCGGCCGAGACGGCCGCGGCGCCGAAGAGGATGCCCCGGCGGCTGTTGCTCCGGCCGGGTCCGGCGTCCGCCGCCGTACCGTACGGGCCTGGTGTGCTCTCGGTCATGACGTGTTCCCCTTTTGGGCCAGTACGGCGATGACGATGATCGCGCCCTTGGCGATCTGCTGGACGGCGGTCTCCAGGTTGTTCAGGGCGAACAGGTTGGTGATCGTGGTGAAGACGAGGACGCCGAGCACCGAGCCGGTGACCGTGCCGCGGCCGCCGCTGAGCAGCGTGCCGCCGATGATCGCGGCGGCGATGGCGTCGAGTTCGTAGAGGTTGCCGTTGGTGTTCTGGCCGGATCCGGTCAGCACGATCAGCAGGAAGGCGGCGATGCCGCAGCACAGGCCGGACAACAGATAGAGCAGCAGCCGCTGCCGCCGTACGTCGATGCCCGCCAGCCGCGCCGCCTCCGGGCTGCCGCCGACGGCGACGGTGCGCCGTCCGAAGGTCGTACGGTTCAGCAGCAGCCAGCCGGCTGCGGTGACGGCGGCGAAGACCAGCACGATCGGCGGGACGCCGAGGACGTACGCGTCGCGCCGGCCCAGCTCCAGTACGGACGCGACCGACACGATCTGGGTGCCGCCCTCGCTGATCTGGAGGGCCAGGCCACGGGCCGCGGCGAGCATGGCGAGCGTGGCGATGAACGGCACCATGCCGCCGAAGGACACCAGCAGCCCGTTGACCAGCCCGCAGCCGAGGCCGACGAGCAGCGCGCAGAGCAGGATGCCGCCGAGTCCGTACTCCTGCGTGGCCAGCGTCGTCGCCCAGACCGTCGCGAGCGCGACCAGCGCGCCGACGGACAGGTCGATCCCGCCCCCGATGATCACGAAGGTGACGCCGACGGTCACCACGCCGATCACCGACGCCTGGGTGAGGACCAGTTGCAGGTTCTGCACGCTCAGAAACTGTTCGGGCCGGGTGAGGGCGCCGACGGCCACCAGCGCCGCGAGTACCCCGAGCAGGGAGAGGTTGCGGACGTCGGCACGGGCGCGCAGTCGGCCGCGTACGCCGGGCGTGCGGGACGGCTGCCCGCCGGACGGCTCCGGTACGGAGGACGGAGCCGGCACCGGGATCCGGGCGGTGCCCGGCGGTCCGGGGCGGCGGGGCACTTTCTCTTCGGAGGTGTCCACGGTCAGTCTCCTCGCGAGGTGTCGGCGCTTCCGTCCCGTACGGCGGCTTCGTCCCGGGCGGCGTTTCCGTACGGTGCGGCGGCTTCGTCCCGGGCGGCGGCTTCATCCCGTGGGGTGCTTCCGTCCCGTGCGGCGTTTCGGGCGCCTCTGGCGGCGCTGCCCGCCATGACGAGGTCGAGCACCCGGTGTTCGTCCAGCGCCGCCGCGCCGTCCTCGTGGACGACCCGGCCCTCGCGCAGCACGAGCACCCGGTCGGCCAGGCCCAGGACTTCGGGGATCTCGCTGGACACCAGCAGCACCGCCACGCCGTCGTCGGCGAGCCGGCGCACCAGCGCGTACAGTTCGGCGCGGGCACCGACGTCCACCCCGCGGGTCGGCTCGTCGAGCAACAGCACCCGGCAGCCGTGCAGCAGCCAGCGGGCCAGTACGGCCTTCTGCTGGTTGCCGCCCGACAGGGTCCGCACCGGCCGGTCCGGGTCGTCGGGCCGCAGCGACAGATCGCGGGCGGCGACGCGGGTGGCCGAACGTTCCGCCGCCCGGTCCAGCCACCCGGCGCGGGCGAAGCGCGGCAGCGAGGAGACCGAGACGTTGCGGTTGACGGACTCCAGGAGCAGCAGTGCCTGGGACTTGCGCTCCTCCGGGGCGAGGCCCAGCCCCGCGCGCACGGCGGCGGGGACGCTGCCGGGACGCAGCGGACGCCCGTCGACGAGGACACGGCCCGCGGTGGGGCGGCGGGCGCCGAAGACGGTCTCCAGGATCTCCGAGCGCCCGGACCCGACGAGCCCGGCGAGCCCGAGGATTTCCCCCGGGTACAGGTCGAAGTCCAGCGGTGCGAACTCGCCCCGGCGGGCGAGCCCTTGAACGGTGAGGACGGGAGCGGGGCGGAGGCCGCGCTCCGTGGGCGCGGGCGTGGAAGCCGGCGCGGGCAGGGGCGCAGGCGCGGGCGCGGGGCCTGTGCCGTGCTCCCCGACGGGAGTGGTGTCCCGCCGGGCAGGGAAAGGGTGCTCGACCGTACGGCCCGTCATCAGGGTGACGATGTCGCGCGGGTCCGTCGTCCGCGCGTCCAGGCCCCGCGCAACCGCGCGGCCGTCCTTGAGAACCGTGACACGGTCCCCGACCCGGCGGATCTCCTCCAGCCGGTGCGAGATGTACACGACCGCGACGCCCGCGCCGGTCAGGTCGGTGACGACACGGAAGAGGTTGCCGACCTCGTCCGGGTCGAGGGCGGCGGACGGCTCGTCCATCACGATCAGCCGGACGTCGTGGGAGAGGGCGCGCGCCATGGAGGCGATCTGCTGCCCGGCGGCGGACAGCGAGCCGGCCGGCGCGCCCGGGTCGATCTCGGGGTGGCCGAGGCGGCCGAGGATTTCGGCGGTCGTGGCCCGCGCCTGGCGGGAGCGGACGAAGCCGGCGGTGGCCGGCTCGTGTCCGAGGAAGACGTTCTCGGACACCGACAGGTTTTCCACCAGGTCGAGTTCCTGGTGGATGGTGGCGATGCCGAGCCGCACGGCGGCGGCCGGTGACTTCGGCGCGACCGGCGCGCCCTGCCAGCGGACCTCCCCCGCGTCGGGCTGGTGGACACCGGCCAGCACCTTGATCAGGGTGGATTTGCCGGCGCCGTTCTGGCCGAGGAGACAGTGCGTCTCACCGGCCGTCACGTCGAGGTCGACGCCGTCCAGGGCCCGTACACCGGGGAAGGACTTGGTGATGCCGTGCATGGTGAGCAGGGGTTCGCCGGGGCCCGGCGGTCCGGACGAGGCCGGCGGTCCGGGGTGGCGCTCTGATGCCATGACGTGCAGCCTCCTCGACGACCTCGGCGGGCGGACCGGACGGTGCGGGCGGTACGGGCGCGCTGCGGTGCGGATGGACGCGTGCGGGACGTACGGCGGTACGGGGGCGGTGCGACGGAACGGGGGCGGTGCGACGGAACGCAGGCGGCGCGACGCAACAGGGGCGGAACGACGGTCACTGGCGTACGGAGTCGCTTCGGTACGGATGTACGGCGTGCTCGGCGCCGCTCGGGCGGTGTGCGGGGGCGGGCGCGTGACGTGGTGCGTGAGGCGGTACGGCAGGTGGTGCTGCGAACGGTGCGTCAGGCGGGTGAGAAGAGGTGGTCGCTGATGAGGCGGGCGGCGCCGGTGACTCCGGCCATCTGGCCCAGCTCCCCCAGCACGATGGGCAGGTTGTTGGTCGCCAGCGGCAGCGACTGGCGGTAGACCTGGGTGCGGATCGCGGCGAGGAGGGTGTGGCCGAGGCCGGTCACACCGCCCCCGATCACCACCAGCCCCGGGTTGAAGAAGCTGACGAGCCCGGCGATGACCTGGCCGGTGCGGGTGCCGCCGGACCGGATCAGGTCCAGCGCGACGGGGTCGCCGGAGGCGGCAGCGGCGGCCACCTCGGGCGCGCCGAGCGACCCGGCCGCCGCCCGCCGCGCCGCCAGCTCCGGTGAGGTGCCCTCGCGCGCCGCGGCCTCCGCGGCGCGGGCGAGGGAGGCGCCGCCGAAGTACGCCTCCAGGCAGCCGCGGTTGCCGCAGGCGCACGGGCGGCCGTCCGGTTCGACCTGGATGTGGCCGATGTCGCCGGCGCTGCCCGTCGTGCCGCGGTAGACCTCACCGTTCACGACGATGCCGCAGCCGATACCCGTACCGATCTTGACGAAGAGGAAGTCCCGCACGGTGCGGGCGACGCCCGCGTGCTGCTCCCCCACCGCCATCAGGTTGACGTCGTTGTCGACCATGACGGGGCAGCCCAGTTCCTGGCTGAGCGCCTCCCGTACGGGAAAGCCGTCCCAGCCCGGCATGATGGGCGGCGCCACCGGCACGCCCTCGGGGAAGCGGACCGGCCCCGGTACGCCGATGCCCGCGCCGTCGAACCCCTCGGCCGCCCCGCTCGCCTTCAGCTTGCCCGCCAGGGCGAGGGCCTGCTCGAAGACGGCGACCGGCCCCTCGCGGACGTCCATGGGCTGGGTCTGGTGGCCCAGCACCTCCAGTTCGGCGTTGGTGACGGCCACGTCGACGGAGGTGGCGCCGATGTCGATGCCCAGGAAGCGCAGCGAGGGGGCGAGCCGGACGTTGTGCGAGCGGCGGCCGCCGCGGGAGGCGGCGAGGCCGTCGGCGACGACCAGCCCGGTCTCCAGCAGCCGGTCCACCTCCACCGCCAGCTTCGAGCGCGAGAGGTCGACCTGGTCGCCGAGCTGGGCGCGGGAGCTGGGGCCGTGGTCGCGGAGCAGGCGGAGGAGCCGCGCCTGGTGCGCGTTGGCCGGCCTCGCCGTCATGCGCCTCACGCCACCCCTCCAGCCGTCGTCGGCCGTACGTGGTCCGGCACCGAGCGATGCCGGAGCTTTCGAGGGGAACGTAGCAGCGCTTGTCCGGGCGGGGAAGAAGTACGGACAGGATCCGTACGGACTTTCTCCTGCGCGAGGACAAAGCCTGCCGCACCCCCTGTACCGCCCCCCCCGCATCCCCGCACCCCCGTGCCGCGTCCCCGGCCGCCGTCCGCTGTCCGCTGTCCGGCGCCCGGCGCCGGTCCGGAGAGAATGGGCCGGTGAACCACCGCTACCGCGTGCTCGGCGCCACGCAGGCGCACCGCCCCGACGGCACCGAGGTGCCCGTGAAGGGGGCCCGGCTGCGTGCCCTGCTGGCGGCGCTCGCGGCGGGCGGCGGGCGGCCGGTACCGGCGCACCACCTGATCGCCCAGGTGTGGGGCGAGGACGCGGAGCCGCCCGTGGACGCCCCCGCGGCGCTCCAGGCCCTGGTCGGCCGGTTGCGCCGGGCCCTCGGCGGGCCGGCGGTCACCTCGTCGCCCGGCGGCTACGGGCTGGCGGCCGGACCGGACGCCATCGACCTCTTCCGCTTCGAACGGCTGGCGGCGGAAGGGACGGCCGCGCTGCGGGCCGGCGACCCCGCGAAAGCGGCCGATCTGCTGGACGAGGCGCTGGCGCTGTGGCGGGGCCCCGCGCTGGCGGATCTGCCGGGACGGGACAGCGACCCGCTCGCCGTGCGGGTCGAGCGGCGGCGCGGCGAGGCCCGCCGTGCCCGGCTGGCGGCCGAGGTGGCGCTGGGCCGGGCGGTGGACGTGCTGGCCGAACTGGCGGCGCTGGCCGCGGCGGAGCCTTTGGACGAGCCGCTGCAGGCTCTGCGCATCCGGGCGCTGTCGGCGGCGGGGCGGCAGGCCGAGGCGTTGCAGGCGTACGAGGACGTACGGGCCGGGCTCGCCGGGCGGCTGGGCGCCGACCCCGGCGCCGAACTGCGCGCCCTCCACGCCCACCTGCTGGCCGGATCCACGGAGCCGGCCACCGCAGCGGCCCCCGCCGCTCCCGCGCCCCCGGGCAACCTGCGCGCCCGCCTCACCTCTTTCGTGGGCCGCGCCGATGAACTGGCCGCCCTCACACGCGAGTTGTCCGCGCGGCGGCTGGTGACGCTGCTGGGGACCGGCGGCGTCGGAAAGACCCGCCTGGCCCTGGAGGCCGCGGACACCTCCGGCGCACCGGGCGAACGGTGGCCCGACGGCGTCTGGGTCGCCGAACTGGCCTCCGTACGGGACGAGGAGAGCGTGCCCGAGGCGGTCCTGAGCACGCTCGGCGGCCGGACGGCACAGGTACGGGCGCCGGGCGCCGGCGGCCCGCGCGCCTCCGGGGGCCTAACGACCCCCTTCGACCGGCTCGTGGAGCGCTGCGGACAGCGGCGGATGCTGCTGGTGCTCGACAACTGTGAGCACGTGCTCGGCGCGGCGGCCGAGCTGGCGCACACCGTACTGACCCGCTGCCCCGGCGTGACCGTGCTGGCCACCAGCCGCGCACCGCTCGCCGTCCCCGGCGAGTCCGTACGGCCCGTCGAGCCGTTGTCGCCCCGGGCCGCGCTCCGGTTGCTGGCCGAGCGGGGCGCCGCCGCGCGCCCCGGATTCCGTACGGAGGACGACCCGGCCGCGTGCGCGGAGATCTGCCGCAGGCTCGACGGGCTGCCGCTCGCCGTCGAGCTGGCGGCGGCCCGGCTGCGGGCGCTGACCCCGCGGCAGATCGCGGAGCGGCTGGACGACCGGTTCCGGCTCCTGAACGGCGGCAGCCGGACGTCCCTGCCCCGGCAGCGGACCCTGCGCGCGGTGGTGGACTGGTCCTGGGACCTGCTCACGGCGGACGAGCGCGCGGTGCTGCGCCGCCTGTCCGTCTTCTCCGGCGGCTGCGAGGCGGCGGAGGCGGAGCGCGTGTGCGCCGCCCCGCACGACGGCACCACCCCCCGCCCGGCCGCCGCCCCGGCCCCGCACGACGGCCCCCGTACCCCCGCCGACGTCCTGGACGCGCTCACCTCCCTCGTCGACAAGTCCCTGGTCACCGCCGCCCCGGAGAGCCCGCGCGGGATGCGGTACCGGCTGCTCGAAACGGTCGCCGAGTACGCCGGGGAGCGGCTGACGGACTCCGGGGAGCGGGCGGCCGTGGAGCGGCGGCACCTGACGGCTTACCGGGAGCTGGCCCGCGCCGGCGAACCCGAGCTGCGCGGGCCGGGGCAGGCACGGTGGCTGGAGCGCTTGGAGACCGAGCACGACAATGTGCGGGCCGCGCTGCGCACGGCGGTCGCCCGGGCCGAGGAGCAGGAGGCACTGTGCCTGGCGCTGTCCATGAGCTGGTTCTGGCAGGTGCGCAACCACCAGGCGGACGCCCGGCACTGGGCCGCCGCCGTCGCGGACCTCGGCCCCGACCCGTTCGCGGATCCCGTGCGGCCCGCCGAGCCGCTGGCGGAGCGGTGCACCGCGGTCCCTCCGCCGTGGTCGGGGGAGCGGCTGCGCGAGGCCCGGCGCGGCGTGCGGCTGCTGGTGCTGGCGGGCGACAGCGACCCGGCCGGGACGTCCGGCCGGGTGCGCCCCGAGGCGGTCGTGGCCGCGTACCGGCCGGGTCTGCCGCAGACGGTGCGGCAGCCGGGCGTCATGTGGTTCTTCGCCCGGCTGATGACCGGCGGCTTCGCGGGACTCGACGAGGCCGTCGACGCCATGGTGCGCCACTGCCGGGAGCTGGGGGACGGCTGGGACCTGGGCCTGGCGCTGCTGCTGCGCACCAAGCTCCTCGACAACCGGCCCGCCGGGCTGGAACAGTCCGCGCGCGACGCGGAGGAAGCGCTGGCGCTCTTCGAGGCCGCCGGGGACCTGTGGGGCATCGCCGAGTCCCTGTCCGCGCGCGGCGGGACGTACGAGCGGCGCGGGCAGTACGCCCGGGCGGACGCGGACTTCGAGCGCGCCATGCAGGCTTCCGTACGGATCGGGGCGCACGCGCAGGTACCGGAGTTCAAAGCGAGGCTGGCGGCCGTACGGCTGGAGAGCACCTATGGGACGGACGAAGGGAAAGGCGGCGTTGCGGCGGCCGGCTCTCCTCTCTCTCCGCGGGTGCGGGAGGCCGAGCGGCTGCTGCTGGAGGCGGTGGCCGAATCCCGGGCGTCCTCCGGCGAGACGCTGAGCACGGCGCGGCTGCTGCTGGCCCGGCACTACGGGCGGACCGGGCGCACCGGTCTCGCCCGGGAGCAGTTGCACGAGGCCCAGCGGGCGTTCACCACCGGTACGCCTGCCCTGTTCACGGGCATGGTGACGGGCCTCCACGGCTGGCTGGACTGCCTCGACGGGGACTTCGCGGGCGCCCGGGAGCACATCCGGCAGGCCGTCCGGCAGCTCGGCGGTCTCGCTCCGCTGGTGGCACCGTACCTGATCACCCACCAGTTCCTCTGTGCGGCCTGGGCGATGGCCCACCTGGGCGCGGCCGGGGAGGGGGCGCGTCTGCTGGGCGCGTACGACCGGCACGCGCCCGGGTCCGAGGGTTTCGGTTTCCAGCCGCTGCCGCCCGCGGCCGAGAACCGGGTTCGGCGGCGGGCCGTGGAGGCGCTGCGGGCGGTGCTGGCGGCCGACTACGAGCAGGCCAGGACCGCGGGCGGCGACCTCTCCGTACGGGAAGCCGCCGCCCTCATCTGACCCCTGCGGACGCCGGCCCACGGGCTACCGCGCGTCGGCCAACCGCTCCCGCGCCTCGGCCAGATCTTCCTCCGTCGGCGCGTCGTCCTGGGACAGGGAACGGCGCCAGTAGCCGGTGAAGTCGATGTCCCGCTTGGCCAGGCCCCGGTCCTCGACCAGGTGCCGGCGCAGCGCGCGCACCGCGCCCGCTTCCCCGGCGAGCCAGGCGAAGACCGATCCGGCGGCGGGGAACCGGGCCGCGCGCACCGCTTCGACGAGCAGCTCGCCGGGCCCGGCGGCGCGCTGATCGCGGTGCAGCCAGCGCACGGTCAGATCCGCGCGGGTGTCGAGGGGCTGCTCGTCCGCCACCTCCGCGACCTCGATGTACGCCACCGCGCGGGCGCCCGCGGGCAGCCACTCGGCCAGGGTGCCGATGGCCGGCAGCGCGGTCTCGTCCCCGGCCAGCAGCGTCCAGTCGGCCGTACCGAGGGGGACGGGCCGGGCGAAGTACGCCGAGGGGCCGAACATGCCGAGGGTGTCGCCCGGTGCCGCGGTGCGCGCCCAGCGGGTCGCCGGGCCGCTCGTCGTGTCCGTACCGTGCAGCACGAAGTCGATGTCGATCGTGTCGTCCCCGGGGTGGTGCGCGCGGACGGTGTAGCTGCGCATCCACGGCCGTTCGTCCTCGGGGATCGCCTGGAACGCCTGGTACCACCGCATGAGGTCGCCGTCGGCGGGCGGCTCCGGGAGGCGCGGGGCGTCCCGCCCCGGCCGGGGGAAGTACAGCTTCACCTGCTGGTCCGGCGCGTCGAGGCGGAATCCGGCGAGGTCCGGGCCGCCGAAGGTGACGCGGACCAGGTGCGGCGAGAGCCGCCGGACCGCGGTGACCTGGAGGTAGCGGACCGGCAGGGAAGCCGTCCGGGGAGTCTGCTGCTGCATCGCGTCTCCTGAGAGCGGGCCACCGGCCGATCGAGGCGGTGGCGCGAGGGACACACAGCGCGCGAAAGCCGAGGCCGTGGGCCCTGGCGCGCTGTGCGGGACAGAGACGACCGTCGCAGCCGCCGCCTACACGCCACCTACAGCTCGCCTGCACGGGCCCGCCCGTACCGTCGGCCCCCGCCGCCACGCCCGCGCTGCCCGCCGCCCGGCCCCGGTCCGTGCGCGAGGGCGGGCCCCGCGGCGGCCGAGCTATCCGGGTGATTCGCCCGCACGGCCGTCACAGCGGACGCTCCACCGTCTATACGTCTGCTGACAGGAAGAGTCCGCGCCGGCCGCGTCCGGTGCCGCCGGCCGCGGGCCGTCCCGCACGAGAACGGATCACCACACCATGCCCCTGCCCACGGACCGCTGCCGTCCGCTGCCCATCGCCTCGGCGGGCGCCCTGGCCCTCGCCGCCCTCCTGGGCGCCGGAGCCGCCCTCGTCGCCTCCCCCGCGACCGCCTCCGGGCCCGCGTACGCCACGCCACAGGCCCCCCTGGACCCGACGGTGCGGGTGGGGTCCGGCACCGCCGACTTCTGCCTCACCCCCGGCGCCACCCGCGCGCTCTCCCGGGCCGGGGTCCACCTCGCCGCGGTCGCCCCGGCGAAGCTCACCGGCCCGGCCGGGCGCCGGTGCGTGTCCGCGCCGATCTCGGGCGGCGCGTTCGACACCCGTTTCACCTCGGGGCACCTGTCCTTCGGGGGCGGCTTCGACTTCGTCCGCAAGGACAAGCGTCATCTGAGGGTCGGCTCCCTGCGGGGCGACCTCGCCACCTCGCGCGTCACCGCGAACGTGGGCGGCTCCAAGGCGCGCCGGACCGACTTCCTGGCGTTCCGCGTGGACCCTAAGCGGGTCGAGGTGGGCGGCGGACAGGTACGGGCCCAGATGGCGTTCACCCTGACCGAGCGTGGCGTCGGTGCCTTCCGCGGCGCCTTCCAGGGGCGCTCGCCGCTCGCCGCGGGCCAGCGGGTGTTCGACGGGGACGGTACGGTCCGGCTCGCCACCCAGGCGGCCGGCGGCGCGTCGCCCGGGACGGGCACCGCGCAGCAGCAGAAGCCCGGCACCGTACGGAAGCAGACGCCCGAGCCCGCGGGGAAGCAGAACTCCGCCGTCCCGCAGAAGCCGGCATCCACCACACCGGCCCGGCAGGCGCCCGGCACCGCGCCTCGGAAACAGGCTCCCGGACAGGCGCCCGGACAGGCGCCCGCCGGCGCGCCCCGCCCGGGGAACGACACGGCCGTCGACCCGGTCAACGACGTCGCGATGGGGCCGCTGCACACGCTGACCACCGACTGAGGCCCGGCCCGCGCGGCGTGGCCGTTCAGTCCCGGGCGCGGTCGTGGTACGTACGCCGGGTGTGCTCGGTGTGAGCCCGCATGATCGCGGACGCCCGTGCCTCGTCCCGGTCGGTGATCGCCGCGATCAGTTTGCGGTGTTCGGCCCAGGACTGCTTGCCGCGCTGCCGGGCGACGGGGGTGTAGTACCAGCGCACCCGTCGTCCGACCTGCGCCGCCAGGCCGGCCAGCACGGCGTTGCCGGCCAGCGCCATCACCTTGGCGTGGAATTCCGCGTTCGTGGCGACCGCGGTCTCCACCGCGTCGTCCCGTACCGCCTGTTCCCCCTTGTCGCACAGCGCTTCCAGCTCGGCGATGCCGGCCGAACCGGCGTGGGCGGCGGCGAGCCGGGCGGCCTCCGCCTCCAGGAGCGTCCGTACGGTGAAGAGCTGGTCGGCCTCCTCCTCGGTGGGCTCGTGCACGAACGCGCCCTGCGCCGGGCGCAGATCGACCCAGCCCTCGGTGTCGAGCCGCTGGAGCGCTTCGCGGACCGGCTGCCGGGAGACGCCGAGGTGGCCCGCCAGCTCGCTCTCGACCAGGTGCTGGCCGGGGCGGAGCGTGCGGGTGGTGATCAGTTCGAGGAGCGCTTCGTAGACACGCTCGCGGAGCGGTCCGGGGCGTTCCAGCTTCGGTACGGCGCCGTGCGGCAGCCCTGTGGACAGCATCGAGAAACCCCTCCGTGGACGCGACCGGGACGGTGTTCGCGCGCGGCGCCCGGGCCCGCGGGCGCCTGATTGGTTATCGTCTACAGTCTACCGGCCCGGCCCGGCCCCGCGCAGGCCACCCGTACAGCCGCCCCGCCGACCACCGCCCGCCGCCACCACGCCCACCGGCAACTCCGGCGAGACCACGACCGCTTGCACAGCCTCGAACCACCGCGGCTCGCCACGGAGCCGCCGAGAGAAGCGGATTGCCGATGCGCGGAGGAACGGTCGCCGTCGTGGGCGGGAGCATCGCCGGATGCGCCGCCGCGGTCGCCGCCCACCGGGGCGGCGCGGCAGAGGTCACGGTGTGCGAGCGGGCCGTCGGCCGCCCGGCGGACCGCGGCGCCGGACCGGCCATGCACAACGCCCGTTACGCGGAACTGGCGTCGGCGGGCTACACGGACGCCGACATACCGTGGCCACAGCTCAGCCGACACCGCTGGTACACCCGCGACGGCTCGCTGCCGCTCGGCCGGGCGGTGGGGGAACTGCCCTTCCCGTTCCGTACGTACAACTGGGGGCCGCTCTGGCACGAGCTGCGCGACCGGATGCCCGCGACCACCGTCTTCCGCTGGGGGCACCCCGGTCCGGTCGGTCCGGTCGGTCGAGACCGCGCCCGACGGCGCCATGGTGCGCCTGGAGGACGGCAGCGCCCACCGCGCCGACGTCGTCATCGGCGCGGACGGCTACCGCTCCGTGGTCCGCGCCGCCGCCTTCCCCGACGTACGGCCCGCGTACGCCGGACACTTCGCCCGGCGCGGCGCGTTCCCCGCCGGCCGGCTGGACGCGCTCAGCCTCGCCCCGGACGACGCGTGGCCGGTCGAGGACTGCGTCTTCGCCGTCTTCCCCGGTGGCCACGCCGTGATCTACCGCATCCCGGACGGCGCCGGCGGGCACCGCGCCAACTGGGTGCTGTACGCCGTCCCGCCACCGGAACTCGACCTCGGGCCGGACACCCCCACCAGCCTGCCGCCCGGCACCGTCGGCGAGGCGCCGCACGCCTGCTTCGCACAGGTCACCGGCGAACTCCTGCCGCCCTACCGGGGCAGTCTGCTGCGGCTGTCGCGGCCGGAGGAGCTGTTCGTGCAGCCGATGTACGACTTCACGGCGCCCCACTACGCAGCAGACCGCCTGCTGCTCACCGGTGACGCGGCCACGGTCGCCCGGCCGCCCCACACCGGCAGCGGCGCGGTGAAGGCCCTCCAGGACGCCACCGCCCTGGAGGCGGCGTGCGCCGCCGCGCGCACCTGGTCCGAGGCGGCCGCCGCGTACGACGCGGCGCGCGGGCCCGTGGGAGCCTCGATGACGGAACTCGGCCGCCGCCTGGGCGAGGCCCTCGTCCTGCGCGGACCGGACTGGCGGACGGTGGGCCAGGCGCGGTTGGACGCCCTGTGGGCCGGCGCGGGCGCAAGCGCCTTCGGCGGGCGCGAACTGCCGGGCGCGCGCGGACCCGACCTCCGCATCACCGGGCGGTGGGGGACGCGTGGCCCGGGGCCCCCGGTTCCGCTCCGCTGCGCACGGCGGGCGGCGGACCCCGTACGGGCAGCCGGACGCGTACCGGACAATGGAACGGCCGAGACCGGCCCGCTGCCACGGGCCGGCGCACCAGGACGGACGGGACTGATCAGACATGGGACGGGTCACCGAGCGACGCCGCGTCATCCGCATCCGCGACGGAGCCGTGAGCACCCGCCCGGACACCCTCGTCGGCGAGGAGCCGCTGGAGATCCGCCTCGGCGGCAAGCCGCTCGCCGTCACGATGCGCACGCCGGGCGACGACTTCGCGCTGGCCGCGGGCTTCCTCGTCAGCGAGGGCGTGCTGGGGAGCGCCGCCGAACTGGCGAACATCGTGTACTGCGCGGGCGCCACCGAGGACGGCTCGAACACGTACAACGTGGTGGACGTACAGCTCGCGCCCGGCGTCCCCGTCCCGGACATCTCGCTGGAGCGCAACGTCTACACCACGTCGTCCTGCGGCCTGTGCGGCAAGGCGAGCCTGGAGGCGGTCCGCACGGCCGCCCGCCGGCCCCTGGACCCGCCCGCCGACGCCGCGGCCCGCATCACGCCCGCGACCCTGTCCGCCCTCCCCGGCCGGCTGCGGGCCGCGCAGCGCGTGTTCGACCGGACCGGCGGGCTGCACGCCGCCGCGCTCTTCGACTGCGACGGTGAACTCCTCGACGTACGGGAGGACGTGGGCCGCCACAACGCCGTCGACAAGGTGGTCGGGCGCGCCCTCCAGGACGGCCGGCTGCCGCTGCGCGACACCGTGCTGATGGTCTCGGGCCGGGCGTCGTTCGAACTCGTCCAGAAGGCGGTCATGGCGGGCATCCCGGCCCTCGCCGCGGTGTCCGCGCCGTCCTCGCTCGCCGTCGACCTGGCCGTCGAGAGCGGCCTGACGCTGGTGGGGTTCCTGCGGGGTACGTCGATGAACGTGTACGCGGGCGAGGAGCGGCTCGCGCTGGACACGGTGGCGGGCCGGGCCTGAGAGCGGGCCACGGGCCGCCAGCGGGCGTCCGGGCCCGTCGTCCGCCCCGCCTCCGGCCGCTGGCCCGGCGTCCTGCGTCCCTGACCGCCTCGGGCGGGATGCGCGGGCAGAGCCGCCCCGGGGCGCCTGTACAGGGACGTCCCGGAACGGACATCCGTACAGAGCCTTCCGGAGCGGACACCCGTACAGATGTGCCCGGCATGCTCCGGACGAGGGAAATCCGGCCGGGTGCGAAGAAGCGCCGCGCGTGGCTTGTGGCGGTGCCGGGGGGCCAGTAGCTTCCTGCGCACCGGAGCACGGACATGGGACATCCCACGTAGGACGTGGAATGTCTACCCCAGACTGTTCTTGTCGTTCTAGTCATTCTTGCCGTTTTTGCCGCTCTTGCCGTTTGCCGTTCCCCGGTCCTCGCCGTTCTCTTCCTCCTCCGACGCCTCGCCGACGCCTCGAAGGGCAGGTCGGATCATGCCGTCCCCGTTCCGCGCACCCGACGCCCGCCGCGGCAGACCCGCCACCGGGACCGGCGGCGCCGCCCGCCGCGGCCCCTGGCGGCGGTGCCGCACGCTGGCCGCGCTCGCCACGGCGGCCGCCGTCCTGGTCCCGGTGGCCACCGCCCGGGCCCGCCCCGCGGCCGCCGGCTCCTCCCCCGCCACCGGCTTCGAGCAGCAGGTCCTGTTCAAGGCGGCCCAGGAACACGGCTACGCGTGCTTCCGCATCCCGGCGGTCGTCCGGTCCACCAGCGGCACCCTGCTGGCCTTCGCCGAGGGCCGGGTGCGTGACTGCGGTGACGCCGGCGACATAGACCTCGTACTGAAACGCTCCACCGACGGCGGCCGTACGTGGGGCCCTCTCCAGGTCGTCAACGAGGGCGGCGGGGACACCCACGGCAACCCGGCCCCCGTCGTCGACCGCGGGACCGGCCGCATCCTGCTCGCGGAGACCTACAACAAGGGCCGCCCCGACGCCGGCAACTGCGACGTGCCCTGTGACCGCACCCCGCACCTCCAGTACAGCGACGACGACGGCGCCACCTGGTCAGCGCCGCGCGACCTGACCGCCGAGCTGCGGCCCGCCGGATGGAACTCCTGGTACGCCACCGGGCCCGTGCACGGCGTCCAGCTCGCCCGGGGCCCGCACGCCGGCCGCCTGGTCTTCACCGTCAACGCCGAGAGCCACGCGGATGGCCGGACCACCGCCAACCACGCGGCGCTGATGCTCAGCGACGACGGCGGTGACTCCTGGCGGGTCGGCGCCGTGGACAGTTATCCGACCGCCGCCGACGGCACGTTCCGGCAGAAGCCGTCCGAGATGAGCCTGCTGGAACGTTCCGACGGCTCGGTGTACGTCAACGGGCGCGAGCAGGACGGCACCGGCCTCGGCCACCGCACGGCAGCCGTCAGCCACGACGGCGGCGAGAGTTTCGCCCGGCCCTTCCGCACGCTGCCCGACCTGTACGCGCCGATGGTGCAGGGCTCGGTGCTGCGGCTGCCGCGCCGGGTCCCCCGCGGGCCGGGCCGTACGCTGTTCGCCGCGCCCGCCGACCCGGACCGCCGCCGCACCATGACCGTCCGCTCCTCCTACGACGAGGGCCGCACCTGGGAGGGTGTGGACCGGGGCGCCCGGGTCACCACCGACTGGTCCGGCTACTCGGACCTGGTGGCCGTCGCGCCCGGCCTGACCGGCCTGCTGTACGAGGGCGGCGCGGCCGACGCTCGCGACGAGATCCGCTTCGCGCGCTTCACCGACGGCTGGCTCGGCCCGCGCCGCACCCCCGACCCGACCACCCCCGACCACGGGCGGCACGCCCGCGCGGCGCTCGTCCTGGGCGGCGCCCGGCCGGTGCCGGGCCGCTTCGGCGGCGCGCTCTCCTTCGACGGCCGGGACGACGCCGTACGGCTGCCCTTCCGCCGCTCGCTGCCCCTCGGCAGCGGCGACTTCACGTGCAGCCTCTGGTTCCGCTACCGCGCCGCCTTCGGTGAGCAGCCCTTCCTGTGGATGGGCGGGGTGGGCGGCCGCAGCCCGCAGGTGGCGCTGCGCGGCGACCCGGCCCGTGGCCGGATCGGCGCCTCGGTCACCGCGCTCGACGGCGCCCGGCCGCCCGCCACCGCCGAGGTCGCCGCCGGCGCCGCGTACAACGACGGGGCGTGGCACCACCTGGCCCTGCGGCGCACCGGCGGCCGGCTGACGCTCACCGTCGACGGCGCCGAGACCCGTACGGTTCCCGACGTGCCCGGTTCGGTGAGCCGGAACTCGGTCTTCGGTGTCCACGCGGGCCAGAAGGTGGACAGCCGTTCTCAGCTCTCCGGCGGCCTGGACGAGGTACGGGTCTACGGGCGCGCGTTGAGCGACGCCGAACTGGACCGCGTACGCCGGGACAACGCGCGCGTCCGGGGCCCCGTCGTACTGCACCTGCCGCTGAACCGTGTGGACGCCGGGAACTGAGGGCGTCCCGGGAGAGCCGCCCCCGGCAGCCCGCCCCGGTCAGCCCCTCGCCGCTCCTCGTCCGTACGCCTTCCGGCCCCCGGGCCGGGTCCGGTCACGACACGCGGGCCACGGTCCCGCTCCGGCGCGGCTGCGGTTCCGGCGCCGCCCCGGTCCCCGGCTCGTCGGGGGCCTGGGCCGCGTACCGCTTCGCCAGGACCGCGCAGACCATGAGCTGCATCTGGTGGAAGAGCATCAGCGGCAGCACGGCCGTCCCGGCCTGGGCGCCGAACAGGACGCTGGCCATGGGCAGTCCGGCGGCCAGGCTCTTCTTCGAGCCCGCGAAGGTGATGGCGATCCGGTCGCCGCGGGCGAAGCCGGCCTTCCCGGAGCCGTAGGACGTGATCGTCAGCATCAGGGCCAGCAGGACGGCCTCGACGGCCAGCAGGCCCAGCAGGCGCCACGGCGAGATCTGGTGCCATATGCCCGCGACCATGCCCGCGCTGAAGGCGCTGTAGACGACGAGGAGTATCGAGCCGCGGTCGACGAGTCCGAGGATCTTCTTGTGGCGGGTGAGGAAGCCGACGGTCCAGCGGCGCAGCAACTGTCCGGCGAGGAACGGTGCCAGGAGCTGGAGGGCGATCGCGACCAGGGAGTCGGCGGAGAACCCGCCGCCGTCGCCGCCCAGGAGGAGCGCCGCCAGCAGCGGGGTCACCACGATCCCGACGAGGCTGGAGAAGGAGCCCGCGCAGATCGCCGCCGCGACGTTGCCGCGCGCCATCGAGGTGAAGGCGATCGACGACTGGACGGTGGAGGGCACCAGGCACAGGAAGAGCAGGCCGGTGTACAGGGGCTGCGTCAGGACGTACGGAACGAGGCCGCGAGCGGCCAGCCCCAGTGCCGGGAAGATGAGGAACGTGCAGGCCAGCACCGTCAGATGCAGCCGCCACCGGCGCATCCCGTCCACCGCGTCCCGCGTGGAGAGGCGGGCGCCGTAGAGGAAGAAGAGCAGCGCGACGGCGACGGTGGACGCGTCGTCGGCGACGGTGGCGGCGGTGCCCCGGGCGGGGAGCAGCATCGCGAGGCCGACGGTGCCGACGAGGGCCAGGATGAATCCGTCCACGGGGAGCCGGGAGGGGATCGTGAGGCGAGGGCGGCGCATGTTCTCTCTTCGCGGGTCGGTGCAGGAGGCGGGTGGACGGTGCCCTCTCCAGCCTGCCTGGCGCGGCGGCCATCGGGAAGCCCTCTTACCGTGGTGACTGTCATCATGTTCCGTGATGGGTGCGGCTAGGCTGGGGCCATGTTCGATCCCGTCCAGTTGCGTACGTTCCTCGCCGTGGCGCAGACGCTCAGCTTCACGCAGGCGGCGCACCGCCTCGGTCTGCGCCAGTCCACCGTGAGCCAGCACGTGCGCAAGCTGGAGGACGCGGCCGGGCGGCGGCTGTTCACCCGGGACACCCACGCCGTGGACCTCACCGAGGACGGCGAGGCGATGCTCGGCTTCGCGCGCACCATCCTGGAGGCCAACGAACGGGCCGCGGGCTTCTTCACGGGCACCCGGCTGCGCGGCCGGCTGCGGTTCGGCGCCTCGGAGGACTTCGTGCTGACCCGGATGCCGGAGGTGCTGGAGGAGTTCCGGCGCGCCCACCCCGAGGTGGACCTGGAGCTGACGGTCGAACTCTCCGGGACGCTGCACGAACTGCTGGCGGCCGGCCGCCTCGACCTGGTCCTGGCCAAGCGCAGCCCCGGCCCGGCGCGCGGCCGGGCGGCGGCCGGGGCGCCCGGCGGCCGGCTCGTCTGGCGCGACCGGCTGGTGTGGGTCGGCACGGACCGGCTGCGGCTGGACGCGCGGCGGCCGGTCCCGCTGGTGGTGTTCCCGCCGCCCGCGGTGACCCGGGCCCGCGCGCTGGAGGCGCTGGAGCGGCAGGGCCGCGACTGGCGCGTCGCCTGTACGAGCGGCAGTCTCAACGGCCTGATCGCGGCGACCCGGGCGGGCCTGGGCGTGATGGCGCACAGCCTCGGCATGATCCCGCCCGGCCTGGTCCGGGTGCCGTCCCGGGCCGGGCTGCCGGACCTCGGCGGGGTGGACTTCGTCCTGCTGTACGGGGAGCGGGACGGCGCGGCCAGGGGCCCGGCGGACGCCCTGGCCGACGCGATACTGGCGGGCGGCGACCGGTTGCAGCTCCCGTAGGAGCACGGCCGCGGCGGGCCGCCGGGGCTCCGGGACGGACGGGCCCGGCCGGTCCCTGATCAGACGCTTTCGGAGAGATTTGGTGCAGATCCGGTCCCGGCACCGTGATCGTCGGGGGTGTACCGCCCCCGACGATGTCCGGGCTTCTCCGGAGTAGCCCGTTTTCACCTCATGACCAGCGACTATGCCACCCGCCCGCCGGGCAGGACGCCCCTCCCGCGCGCCGCGGTGTTGGGGTACGGTCTCGGCCCTGTGAGAAGCACGTCGAGGAGCTGGGTCATTGCGCGAGTTCACCGTCCCACCTTTGGCGACGGCGCCCCGCGTCGGCGGGTTGGCGGACGCTGTATTCGATCATGCCGACTCGGACCCCGGCCGGGCCGCGCTGGCGCGTAAGGACGACGTGGGCCGGTGGCGGGACGTGACCAGCGCACAGTTCCGCGACGAGGTGCTGGCCCTGGCCAAGGGGCTGCTCGCGCAGGGCGTCCGCTTCGGCGACCGGGTGGGCATCATGTCCCGTACCCGTTACGAATGGACCCTGTTCGACTTCGCCCTGTGGTCCGTGGGCGCCCAGTCCGTACCGCTGTACCCCACCTCGTCCGCCGAGCAGGTCTTCTGGATGCTGCACGACGCGGGGGTCACCGCCTGCATGGTGGAGCACGAGGACCACGCGATGACCATCGGCTCGGTCATCGACCGGCTGCCGCAATTGCGCCGCCTGTGGCAGTTGAACGCGGACCCGGTCGCCGAACTGACGGCGGCGGGCGCGCATCTGGAGGACGACGTGGTGCACCGCCACCGGATGGCGGTCACCCCGGACGCGACCGCGACGGTCATCTACACCTCCGGCACCACCGGGCGCCCGAAGGGCTGCGTGATCAGCCACGCGAACTTCATGGCGGAGGCCGACAACGTCGTGCGGCGGTACGAGACCGTCTTCCACTCCAGGCCCGGCGACGAGGCGTCCACCCTGCTGTTCCTGCCGCTCGCCCATGTCTTCGGGCGGATGGTGCAGGTCGCGGCCGTCCGCGGCCGGGTCAAGCTGGGCCACCAGCCCGACCTGTCCGCCGGCGCCCTGCTCCCCGACCTCCAGTCGTACCGGCCCAGCTTCATCCTCGCCGTGCCGTACATCTTCGAGAAGGTCTTCGCGGCGGCCCGGCGCAAGGCCGAGGCGGAGGGCAGGCTCGGCCCGTTCGAGAAGGCCGTCGAGGTGGCGGTCCGCTACGCCGAGGCGCTGGAGCACAAGGCGTTCGGCACCGCGTCCGGGCCCGGCGCCCCGCTGCGCGTGCAGCACCAGCTCTTCGACAAGCTGGTCTACAGCAAGGTGCGGGAGGCGATGGGCGGCCGGGTACGGCACGCCATGTCGGGCGGTTCGGCGATGGCGCGCCGGCTCGGGCTGTTCTTCGCCGGCGCCGGGGTGACCATCTACGAGGGGTACGGCCTGACGGAGTCCACCGCCGCCGCCACCGCCAACCCGCCCGAGCGGACCCGCTTCGGCACGGTCGGCTCCCCCGTCCCCGGCACCACCGTGCACATCGCCGAGGACGGCGAGATCTGGCTGCACGGCGGCCAGATCTTCCAGGGCTACCTGAACAACGCCAGGGCCACCGACGCCGTCCTGCGCGACGGCTGGCTGGCCACCGGAGACCTCGGGGCGCTCGACGAGGACGGCTATCTGACGATCACCGGCCGGAAGAAGGAAATCCTGGTCACCTCCGGCGGCAAGACCCTCTCCCCGGTCGTCCTGGAGGAGCGGGTACGGGCCCACCCCCTCGTCGCCCAGTGCATCGCCGTGGGCAACGACCGCCCGTACGTGGCCGCGCTGGTGACACTGGACCCGGAGGCGGTCGCGCACTGGCTCGCCATGCGCGGCAAGCCGGAGCTGCCGCCGACGGACCTGGTGCACGACCCGGACCTGGAGACCGAGATCCGGCGGGCCGTCGTCGCCGCCAACACGCTGGTCTCGCAGGCCGAGTCGATCCGTACGTTCCGGATACTGGCGCACCAGTTCAGCGAGGAGCACGGCCTGCTGACGCCGTCGCTCAAGCTGAAGCGCAAGGCCATCGAGGCGGCGTACGCGACGGAGGTGGAGGCGCTGTACCGGACGTGAGGCGGTGCCACGGCTGCGCCTGGAGCGTGTCCCGCCCGTACGGTCTCCTCCCTGTACGCCCCTCTCCCTGCGTCCCGCTCCGTGCGCCCGCCCCGGTACGCCCCTCCCCCGTGCGGCGGAGGCGGTTCATCCCGCGGCCGGACGTGCCGCTCCCGGGCCGCCGGAAGGCTCGTACGCATGAACACCGACAAGCGCACGGACCGCCAGGTCCTCCTGGGCCGGATCGCCGTCGCGGCCTGCACCCCGTACCTCCTGCTCAAGCTGGTGTGGGTGCTGGGTCACGACATCGGCGTGGTGGACCTGGGCGGAATCAGCCGGGGCGCCTGGATCGCGGCCAACGTCGTCACCTTCCTCATGGACGCCGTCGCCGCCGCCGTCGCGTACACGCTCACCCGCCCCTTCGGCCTGCGCGCCCCCGCCTGGCTGCTCGCCCTGCCGCTGTGGACGGCGTCCGGGCTGCTCACTCCCCTGATGCTCGCCGTGCCCACCGGCTCCGCCGTCGCCGCCCTCACCGGCACGGCGAACCCGATGACGTCCGGTGACTTCCTCCAGCCCTGGGTCTTCGTCGTGGTCTACGGCGCCTTCATCGTCGAGGGCGGCGCCTTGCTGGGCGCCTTCTCGGTGTACGCGCACCGGCGCTGGGGCGCGCTGCTGCGCAGGCGGCTGGCGGCCGTGCCCGCGCCCGCCCCCGGCGTACGGGCCGCGCGGCGGCTGCTCGGCGTTCCCGCGGCGCTGCTGCTCGCCGTACTCGGCGTCGTCGACGTGCTGTGGGGCCTCGGCATGCCGGCCGGCGCCGGCGCGGCGGCCCTGTCCGCGCGGAGCGCCGTCACGGCCGCGTCCGGTGTCGTCCAGGGCCTGCTGTCGCTGGCCGGCGCGGCCGGACTGACCGCCCTCCTGTTCCCCCGCCGGGGCGCCTGGCGCCGGCTGCGTACGCGGGTGCCGCTCGCGCTGGCCTGGCTGGGCTCCGCCACGGTGTTCGCGTGGGGCGGAACGCTGTGGCTCTCGTGGACCGCGGCCGACGCCCTGACCGGCGGCGGCGCGTCCCCCGCGCGCGGCCTGCCCGGCCTGGCGGGCGCTCTGGAACTGGTCGCGGGGCTGGTCGTGCTCTGCCTCGGCGCCCTCACCCTCGCGGCGGAGACGGCCCCCCGCCCGCGGCCCGTACCCACGGCCTCCACGCCCCCCGCACCCACGCTCGCCGACACGCACTGAGGGTGCGCGGGAATGCTCCGTACCGGATGATCGTTGACGTTGGAGAACATGCACGACGACCTAAGGATCGAACCGCTCGTGAGCAAGGTCCCCCATCTCACCCTCAACAACGGCGTCACCATGCCGCAGCTCGGTTACGGCGTCTGGCAGGTGCCGGACGACGAGGCCCACGCGGCCGTCGGAAGCGCCCTGGAAGCCGGCTACCGCAGCATCGACACCGCCGCGATCTACGGCAACGAAGAGGGCACGGGGAAGGCGCTCGCCGCCTCCGGCATCGATCGTGACGAGCTCTTCGTGACGACGAAGCTGTGGAACGACGAGCAGGGCTACGACTCGACCCTGCGCGCCTTCGACACCTCCCTCGCCAAGCTGGGCCTGGAGTACGTGGATCTGTATCTGATCCACTGGCCGATGCCCGCCAAGGACACGTTCGTCGACACGTACCGGGCGTTCGAGAAGATCTACGAAGAGGGCCGCGCCAAGGCCATCGGCGTCTCCAACTTCCAGCCCGCCCACCTGGAGCGGCTGCTGGGCGAGACGTCCGTCGTCCCGGCGGTCAACCAGATCGAGCTGCACCCGCAGCTCCAGCAGTCCGAGGCCCGCGCCTTCCACGCCCGGCACGCCATCGCGACCGAGGCCTGGTCGCCGCTGGGCCAGGGCAAGGACCTCCTGAAGGACACGACCGTCACCGGGCTCGCCGCGAAGTACGAGCGCACCCCCGCGCAGATCGTGCTCCGCTGGCACCTCCAGCTCGGCAACGTCGTCATCCCGAAGTCCGTGACCCCGTCCCGGATCAAGGAGAACATCGACGTCTTCGGCTTCGAGCTGGACGACGCCGACATGGCGGCGATGGCGGCTCTGGACACGGGCACGCGCCTGGGCGCGCACCCGGACTCCTTCAACGGCTGAGGTCCGCCCCGGACCCCGGTGCGGCATCTCCTCCTCCGACGCCGCCGCCCCTCCGGGCGGCGGCGTCGTCGCACTCCGGCTCCGGCACGGTTTCCCGGTTTCCCACGGCCCGCAGGGGACGGGAAACCCCTTGGCCCGCCGCACGGCGCGGGACGAAGGTCAGGGGTGCCGGGTCCGGGCAGCCGACGGCCCCGGCGCACCGAGTGACACCACAACGGAGGAGACCCACATGATCCGCTTCCCTCGCGCCGCCACCGCTCTCGCGGCCACCGCGGCCGCGTTCGCCCTGGCCGGCAGCACGGTGGCCACCGCCGCCACCAGCTCGGCCCCCGCCCGGCAGGCCGCCTCGCCCGCCGTCCAGGCCGTCGTGTGCACGGTCAACGACAACGGCGTCAACTACCGCGGCGGTCCGGGCACCAACTACCCGGTCCTCGGTCAGGTGAACAGGGGCCAGAAGATGAACGCGCGGGGCCGCGAAGGCTCCTGGATCATGGGTGACCTCTGGGGCGGCCGCACCGGCGTGTGGATCCACGTCGCCTACCTGAACTGCTGAGACCCGGCCCGCCGGCCCGGACCACACGCCCGCGCACCGGGCCGGCGGGCCGATCACACGGCGGGGTGGTGGAGGGTCTTCCCGGCCCGGGAGGGCCACCACCCCGCCCGGCACCGGCCGGCCGCCGCTCGGCCACGATCCCCACCACCGCACGCGAGCACGCCGACGGGGGCGCGAGGCGGTACGGCGTGGACGTGGCCCACGGGGGGCGGCGGCCGACCGGTGCCGTCGCCCGTCCCGCCATTCCCAGGGCGGGACGGGCGGGCACGGCGACGGGCACGCGCCGCGGGGGGGGCGGTGCGGTCAGGCCGCCCGGGCGGTGTGGAAGGTCTGGGCGGAGAGCCAGAAGAGGTCCCGGCGGTGGTCGATGCCGGCCGGGTCGGTGGGGTCGAGAAGGCGGGCGAGGGTGGCGCGGTCCTCCTCGTCCAGGCCGTCGCCGATCACCTCGGCGAAGCGGGAGAGCTGCCGGGTGACCTGCGCGCGCTGGGCGGGGTCCAGGGGGGCGGGCAGGTCCAGCAGGAAGCTGCGGCTGAGCGGGGAGCGCAGGCCCGCGGAGGTCAGGATGGCGGGCCAGTCCTCGACGACGGCCCGGGCACCGGGCAGTGTGGCGCGCATCCGGACGAACCAGTCGTCCTGCACCGCGTCGAGGCGGGTCTGGAAGCCGGGGCGGCCGATGCCGAAGTCGCGGGGCAGCATCCGGGGCGCGAGGCCGCCCTCGGACACCACGAGCAGCCCGCCGGGCCGCAGCCGGCGGGCCAGCGCGGCCACGGCGGCCGCCTGGTCGCCGACGTGGTGCAGGGCCTTGCTGGACCAGATGAGGTCCGCGTCCCCGATGCCGTCGATGGCGTCGGGCAGTTCGGCGACCTGGGTACGGAACCGGTCGCCGAGACCGAGGCGGGCGGCGCGCTCCCGGGCGCGTTCGAGGAGCGCCTCGGTCGGGTCGACCGCCACGATCTCGGCCCGCGGGAAGGCGTGGGCGAGCAGACAGCTCGTCACTCCGGGGCCGCTGCCGACGTCGAGCACCCGGCCGACCGCGTCGGGTCCGGGGCCGGCCGAGCGTGTCAGCAGGTCCCGCAGCCAGGCCGTGGCCTGTTCGAGGAGCGGTGTCTGGAACTCGGCTTCGCCTTCGAGGTGGGCGGCGAGCGCGTCCCAGTCCATGTGCGCGCTGTCGTGGTGGTGGCCGTGGCCCGTACCGTGCGCGTGGTCGGGTACCGGGGCGGTGGTGCCGTGCTGGTGGTCCGTCATGGCGTGAGCGTCCGACAGGCCGTGCCGTAAGGCAAACATCCTTGCCGATCCGGCAAAGCACCCCGCCTCCCGGCCCGCCGGGCCGCCCACCGTAAGGTTCTGGTCCGTGGGAACTCCAGGATGGATACCGCCGACCGAGACGGAACGGCGGTTGTGTGAGGCCGGTGCGCGTGGCGACTGGGAAGGCCAGGTCGCGGCCGTGGCCGGCGAGGACCTGTATCTGCTGGTGCCCCAGCAGGGCCAGGACCCGCTGCCGGTCTACGAGGACCCGGCCGGCGGCGGTACGTGTATCCCGGTGACGACCCGCGGCATGCTGCCGCCGTGGCATCCCCAGCAGCTCTTCGACCGGGTCTCGGTGGAGGAGCTGGCGCAGGACTGGCCGAACGACAAGTGGAAGCTGGCGGTCAACCCGGGCACGCCGTGTGCCGCGTACCTGCCGGCCTCCGCCGCGCACCGCGGCACCTGGACGCGGATCCGCGCCCAGGTCGGTGTCCGGCCCGGCGGGCTGCTCACCACCCACCTCGGCGGTCCGCTGCACGGTCCGCTCGCCCAGGCACTCGCCTGCGGCGCCCCGATCGCGGTGCACCACAGCGTGCCGTGGAACGAGCTGGGCACCGCCTTCCTCGACTACGCGGCCGATGCCCACCTGCTGCACGAGCAGTGGTCGGTCGCCGATCCGGCCTCCTGGCAGCAGCGCCTCGGCCAGTTGCTCGACGGCGGGTTCGTGCCGGCCGAGACGGAGGCCGCGCTGCGCGCCCGTAACGGCGCGGAGGACGAGGACGGCACCGCGAAGGTGCCGGAGCTGGTGGCGAAGTACGAGGAGCGCTTCCGTGCGGACGGGCTGCTGCCCGCGGACGGACGGGTGAAGTCGCTCGTCGCGCTGGACTACGCGCACGCCGTCGGCCTCGTCCGCTGGGGCCTGGGGGCCCGCTACTGCACGCCGCCGGAGGCCGAACAGGCCGTGCTGCGCGCCGGTGAGCTGGCGCGCGCGGCGTACGGCGGCTGGCAGGAGTTCTCGGCGGGGTACGCCCTGGGACGGGTGCTGGCCTTCGACAACGGCTGGTTCGGCCCGGCGTACCAGGAAGCGGTGCACATCCACCGGGTGCTCGGCCAGGACCCGGCCTCGCCCTGGGCGAATCTGCCCTTCGGCTGACCTGGTGCCCGGGACCGCCGGGTGCCGGGGTGCGGGGCGGCCGGGCGTCGGGGCCGAGCGCCCGTGGGCACCGGCGTCAGGTGATGTCCGTGACGGTGACCGTCACGGTGACCGCCGGCGCGGCTTCGCCCGCCGTCCGCAGCGCCTCCTCGACCGCCGCCGTGACGCGTGGCCGGACCGCGCGGACCACGTCCAGGGCCCGGTGGCCGCGCCGGACCGCCAGGTGGACGCGGATCCGCCACTGCCCGGGGCCGGGCCCCCGGTCGGCCCGTACGCCGGCCACCCGGCCGGTCCGCCCGGCCGGGGAAGGCGGACCGCTCCCGGTCCCGGCCGTGGTGTCCCCGGCCACCGCCGTGCCCGTCGCCGGCGCCTCCCCGCCCGCAGGCAGCGGCCGTCGCGCCACCGTGCCGCGGAGCAATTCGCCCAGGCCCGGCCGGAGGAAGGCGACGCCGGGCGTGTCCTTGGCGGCCCCGGCGGCGGCCCGCAGGACCGCGGCGTGCAGCGGTGCGTCGCCGCTCATGACCTGGGTCATGGCCTGCTCCCTTCGCCGGCCCCCGGGCGGCCGTCGGCGTCCGGGCGGTCGGTGTCCTGGCCGTCGACGGCCAGGCCGTCGCCGCCGGTCCCGGAGCCGCCGGTCCCGACGCGGCCCGGCTCTCCCCCGATGAGGTCGACGACCGTGACGTCGATCTCCTCGACCGCCAGGCCGACACCGTCCCGCGCCACCGCGCGGACCCGTTCCCGTACCCGGTCGGCCAGCACGGGCAGCGGCCAGGCGTACCCGGCCGCCAGTTCCAGTGCCACCTTCATGGGCCCGTGCGGCGCGAGCAGCGTGACCCGGCAGCTTCCCGCCTGCACGTCCGGCAGGGTCTCGGCGGCGGCGCGGAAGGACTTCGCCGCCGCGGCCTCGGTGATCCACGCGTCGTCCTCGGGGTCGCCCAGCGGCAGCGTCCGCCCCGGGCGGAGTTCGGTTCTGACCAGGTCCATCACCCGGGCCGTGAAGCGTTCGGCGCTCCGGTCGTCCTCGTCGCGGGCGGCTGCCGCGGCGGCCTGCCGGGCTTCGCGTACGTAGGTGTCGAGTACGCCGAGGCCCGCCAGCGCCTCCTGGCAGTAGGCGCACCGGGCGGCGTGCGGGTCGGCCGGCGGACCGGCGGCGCCCGGGCCCGCGGGGGCCGGTTCGTGCTCCTCCCACACGGACGACAGCGCGCGGCCGCAGGGCAGGATCGGGTCGTCGTGCTCGCCTAGCGCCATGCGCCCATCGCCTCCGTCAGATAGCGGCGTGCTCGGAAGACCCTGCCACGGACCGCCTGATGGCTGATGCCCACCACCGCGGCGATCTCCTCGTACGGCAGGGCGTGCAGCTCCCGCAGGACCCAGCAGGCGCGCTGTTCCGGGGTGAGGCCGTCCATCGCCCGCATCAGCGCCTCGACGGCGGCGGTCGACTCGGCCGCCCGCACCGGTGACGAGGCGTGCTCGGGCGCGCTCGGCTCGGGCACCGAGCCGAGGTCCTGGGTGGGTCTGCGGGCCCGCAGCAGGTTGAGGCACCGGTTGGTGACGATGCGGTACATCCAGGTCGCGAAGGAGGCGTCGCCGCGGAACTCCGGGATGCGGCGCCAGGCGCTCACGAAGGCGTCCTGCACGGCGTCCTCCGCGTCGGTGCGGCTGCCGAGCAGCCGGGTGGCGAGGCGCAGGAGCTGAGCGCTGTGGCGGCGCACGAGCACCTCGAAGGCCCCCTCGTCCCCCTCCCCGGCACGTACGGCCAGCAGGGCGTCGCTGGGTTCGGGCACTCACCGGCTCCTTCCGTTCCTTGTCCCTGTTCACCGGAGACGGGCGGGATATGCGGTTGTGGGGCAGTACGGCGGTACGGGAGTCACTCCGTCGGTCACCCGCGGGCCCGCGACGCCACACGGCCGCCGGTCCGGCCGCACGGAAGACGCCTACCACGGCACACCACCGGACGGAGTGCGCCACACACGCTTGTACGCTGCACAAACGGGCAGACGGAACGAGTGCCCGGCGCACCCGGCACGAGGAGAGGACGGACCCACATGAGCGGGAGCGGTACGGACCGCGGGCTGCACCAGTCGCTGCTCACGGCCGGCACCGGCAGGCCGCGCGCCCGCGGCGCCGCGCTGCCGAGCTGGCCCCGGATCCGGACCGCGGCCCGCCGTACCCCGGTCTCCATCTGGAACGACGACGTGTCCGACTGGGCGGCCAGCCTGACGTACTACTCGGTGCTGGCCCTGCTGCCCTCGGTGATCGTCACCATCTCGCTCGTCGGGCTGGCCAATCCCGCGTCCACCGAGGAGCTGATCAACCACATCAGCGCCCTCGCCCCGGCCGGTTCGGGCGCCACCGTCCGCCGGGCCCTGGTCACCATGGCGCAGCAGCGGACCGCCGTGTGGATGCTCGTGGGGGGCGCGACGGTCAGCGCCCTGTGGTCCTCGTGCAGTTACCTGGCGGTGTTCCGGCGGGCCCTGCACGCGATGTACCGCGTCAAGGACGACCGGCCGCCGTGGCGCAAGGCGCCGCGCATTCTGGCGACGGCGCTGCTGCTGATGGCGCTGCTGATCAGCAGCGCGGTCGTCCTGCTGGTCAGCGGGCCGACGGCGAGCGCGGTCGGGCGGCGCCTGGGGCTCGGCGAAGCGGGCGGGGCGATGTGGAACCTGTTGCAGTGGCCGTTGCTGTTGCTGCTGGCCGTCGTGCTGGTGATGGTGCTCTTCCGTACGGGCCCGTCGCGTTCGCGCGGGCGGCGCGCGGTGCCCGGCGGGGTGGTCGCGGTGCTGCTGTGGCTGGTGGCCTCGGCGGGGTTCACGTTCTACGTCTCGTACGTGGGCACGTTCAACCGGCTGTACGGGTCGCTCGCCGGGCCCGTCGTCTTCCTGATATGGCTGTGGTTCTCCCACCTGTCCCTGCTGAGCGGTGCCCAGTTCAACGCGGAACTCGCCCGGATGGAGCGTCCGGACGCGCGAACGGAGGGCCCGGACGGCCCGCAGGACGCGGCGGACGGTGCCGCGCGACGCGACGGCTGAGCGCTCCGCCCGGCCTCCCGCTCAACGCCCCCCGTGCCCGGTCGCGATCTCCTCGACCCGGTGGGCCAGGGTGAAGTCGAGGGCGGTGACCGCCTGGCCGGCGCTGTGGGTGTTCACGGCGACGGTCAGTGTGTCGTAGCCGAGGGTCAGTTCGGAGTGGTGGTTCAGCTCCTCCTGGATCTGGGCCACGTGGATCACCATCGCGGCGGCCCGAAGGTGCCGGTCGAACGTGTAGGCGCGGGTCAGGCTGCCGTCCGTCACCGACCAGCCGGGCAGCTCCGCGAGGCGGTCCTCGATCTCCTTGTCCGTCAGTGGGTCCGTCGATGGGGCCCCGTGAGCGTCCATCTCGCTCCGCCTCTCCGTCACAGCACATGGCCGCACGCACCGCCCGTACCACCGGGCCGTCCGTGCCCTGTCGATTGCAGCAGTTCCAGCGTGGCACGCCGAGGACGCTTTCCCGCCAATGTGCGGACGGCCACGCCGCGGGCTTCCGGGGACAGGGGGCCGCTTCTATGCTCCTGCGCCTGACGGGCCGTCCGTTACCGGGGGTAGTAGGGAGCAGCCGTGGACACCGAGGACCGTACGGAGCAGGCGCACAGAACCGGCGGCGGGCAGCCCCGGCGGACGTTCCTGGGCGGGGCTGCGGCGCTGGGCGGCGCGCTCGCCCTGGGAACGGGCGGTACGGCGGCCGCCGCGCCGGCACCGGCCGCCCGGCGCGGTGCCGCGGGCCGGACCGTGGCCGTCCTCGGCGGCGGTGTGGCCGGGCTGACCGCCGCGCACGAACTGGCCGAACGCGGCTTCCAGGTCACCGTCTACGAACGCAAACCCGAGGGCCTCGGCGGCAAGGCCCGCAGCATGGACGTGCCGGACAGCGCGCGCGGCGGCCGCAAGCCGCTGCCCGGCGAGCACGGCTTCCGCTTCATCCCGGGCATCTACCACAACCTGCCGGACACCCTGCGCCGCATCCCGTTCCCCGGCAACGCCAACGGCTGCCACGACAACCTCGTCGCCTCCACCGAGGTGATGTTCGCCCGCACCGGCGGCCGGGAGGACCTCCGCATCCCGTTCTCCGCCGTCGGCACCCCGCCACCCGTACTGACCCCCGACGCGTTCCTGCGCATGCTGACCGGGCTGCTGGAGACCGCCACCCACCTGCCCCTCCACGAGATCGCGTACTTCGCCAACCGGCTGCTGGTCTTCCTGACGAGCTGCGACCGGCGCCGGCTGGGCGTGTGGGAGCACACGCCGTGGTGGCGCTACGTACGGGCCGCCTCGATGTCCCCCGACTACCAGCGGCTGCTGGCCGTCGGCCTGACCCGCAACATCGTCGCGACCAAGGCGGAGATCGCCTCCACCCGGACCGTCGCGACCTGCGCCGAGGCGTTCGTCTTCAACCTGCTGGGCCGGGGCGCGGACGGCCAGCCCGACCGGGTGCTGAACCTGCCCACCAACGAGGCGTGGATCGACCCGTGGGTGACGCATCTGCGGTCGCTGGGCGTGCAGTTCCGGGTCGGGTGGGCCGTACGGGACCTGCGGCTGTCCGGCGGCCGGATCACGGAGGCAGTCGTCACCGACCCGCAGGGCGCGCGGCAGTCGGTCGTCGCCGACCACTTCGTCCAGGCGATGCCGGTCGAACACGCCCGTACGACCTGGAACGCCGCCGTACGGGCCGCCGACCCGCAGCTCGCCCGCTGCGACAAGCTGGCGACGGACTGGATGACGGGCATCCAGTTCTACCTGACCGAGCCGACGCCGGTCATCCACGGGCACGTCAACCACATCGACTCGCCGTGGTCGCTGACCTCGGTCGGCCAGGCGCAGTACTGGAAGAACCGGAACTTCCCGGCCGACTACGGTGACGGACTGGCCGCCGACTGCCTGTCGGTGGACATCTCGGAGTGGGACCAGCCGGGCATTCTGTACGGGAAGACCGCCAAGCAGTGCACGCGCGAGGAGGTCGCGCGGGAGGCCTGGGCGCAGATGAAGGCCGGCCTCAACGACACCGGGAGGACCGTGCTGCGGGACGCGGCGCTGCACTCCTGGTTCCTGGACCCGGCCGTGTCCGGGCTCGGCACGCCGCACCCCGCCAACGACGAGCAGCTCCTGATCCACCCCACCGGCTCCTGGCTGAACCGGCCCACGTCCCGCACGGCGATCCCCAACCTCTTCCTGGCCGGGGACTACGTGGCCGTCGACATCGACCTGGCGACCATGGAGGGCGCCAACGCGTCCGCACGGCAGGCCGTCAACGCCCTGCTGGACGCGACCGGGTCCGCCGCCGAACGGTGCGCGGTGATTCCGCTGTACCGGGCGCCGGAGTTCGCGGCGCTCAAGAGACACGACGAGACGCGGTACCGGCTCGGGCTGCGCAACGCGTTCGACCTGGGGTGACGCCCCCAGGGCCGCGGGGCCTGGGCGGCACGGCCCGGCGCTCCGGCAGGGGGCGGGGTCAGTCCGGCAGGGGCCGGGGTGAGATCGGTGGTGTCCGGGATGGCCCCGGGGCCCCCGGTCCCGGTGGTCTGCTCCGGCAGCTCGTCCGGACGCTCCCGGCGTTCGGGGCCGGGGCCCGTGGCCTCCTGGGTGCAGCAATTTCTCCCCGTACAGACGTACGGGATCGGCTACCGTTCGGCCATGACGACTGCTGCGGTCTCCCCAAAGACGGGGTCCGGCACGACGGGTGTGGGCGCGCTGCTGCGCGAGTGGCGGGTCCGGCGTCGCGTCAGCCAGCTCGACCTGGCCCTGCGTGCCGACTCCTCCGCCCGGCACATCAGCTTCGTCGAGACCGGCCGCGCCCGGCCCAGCCAGGAGATGGTGCTGCGACTGGCCGAGCACCTCGACATACCCGTACGCGAGCGCAACGCGCTGCTCATCGCGGCGGGTTACGCGCCCGGCTTCCCGGAGACCCCCTTGGACGACCCGTCGATGGACGCGCTGCGGGCCGGCATGGAACGGCTGCTGACGGGCTACGAGCCGTTCCCGGCCCTGGTCGTCGACGCCACGTACCACGTCGTCGCCGCGAACCGGGGCATCCAGGCACTGCTGGCGGGCGTCGGCGCGGAACTGCTGGAACCGCCGCTGAACGCGATGCGCGTCACCCTGCACCCCGCGGGGCTGGCTCCGCGCATCCGCAACTTCCCGGAGTGGCGGGAGCATCTGCTCGCCCAGATGCAGCGGCAGTTGGCGGTCATGCGCTCCGCGCCGCTGCGCGCGGTGTACGAGGAGGTGAGCGGTTATCCGCTGCCCGACGGCGGGCGGGAGACGGCCGCGGACGGCGGGCACGCCCCGTACGCGCTGCCGATGGTGATCGAACACGACGGGCGGGTGCTGTCGTTCATCTCCACGATCGCCACCTTCAACACGCCGATGGACGTGACCGTCTCCGAACTCGCCCTGGAGACCTTCCTCCCGGCGGACCCGGAGACGGCCGGGCATCTGCGGACCTGGATCCCGTAGGGGCCGGCGCCCGTGCGCCGGGGCCGTATCGGGGCCGGGGGCCGTACGGGTGCCGGGGCCGCGCACGGGTGCCGGGCCCGTGCCGGGCGCATATCGGCATCGGGCCCGTTCGGCGCCGGGGACCCATACCGGTGCCGCTCGTCACGGCACCGCTCACACGGCGGGTACGCGGTCCAGGAAGCCGGAGACGGAGCGGATCCGGCCGTCCGCCGCGAGGGTGGCGACATCGAACCCGGCGACCGGGGCCGAACCGTCCGGCGCCACCAGTTCCCAGCCGAACCGCACCAGGTCGTGATGCCCGTCCGGGGTGCCCAGCGGCCGGAAGACGGAGCCGGGGAACTGCGCGTGGACCCCGGCGATGACGGCGGCGAGCCGGTCGCGTCCCGTGGCGTCGGCGAGCGGGTCGGTGTAGGTGGCGTCCTCGGTGAAGGCCGCGGCGACGGCCTCGGCCGTGGCGTCACCGCCGTCCCCGGCCGCGTTCCAGGCCGTGAAATACCGGGCGACCGCGCCCTCGTACCGCTCCGTGCCCGCCTGCTGGGTGCTCGTCCGCGTCATGGCCGTACTCCTCATGTCTCGTCACGTGGTGCGGGCCGCGGTGCGTCACGGCCCTCAGGAGGGCCGGTCCGCGGGCCGGAGTGCGCCGGCCCGTGAACCGGTGCCTCAAAGATGCCGGGGCGCGCGGGACGGGTCGATTACGCCGCAGGTAATGGGCCGGGAGAGCAGCACGGCCGGCGCCTGCTGGACGGCGGGACCCGGTTCGGCGGCGAGGCGCTCCCCGCGCAGGCCACGAAGCGGCCGGAGCGCGGAACGGACCGGACGGGTACGTACGGCTCCGCCGGGCGCGGGTTCGAGGGGAGGGCCGTGGGAAGGGACGTCGTCGGGGAGGGCCCCGTCTCGGGGAGCGCCACCTCGGAGAGCGCCGTCTCGGAAGGCCGACGCGCTGGAGGGCCGGCACGGTGAAAGGCCGGCGCGGTGGAGGGCCGGCGCGGTGGAGGGCCGACGCGATGAAAGGTGGTGTGCAGGCGGGCGATCGCCTGGCGGCCGGGTGGGGTGGTGCCCGGGGGCGCCGTGCGGTGCTGGGTGCCGGCGGGCCGCTCGGCCGTCACTGCCGAGCGGCCCGCCGGTGGTGTCACCGCGTGAGCTGTCCCGCCTCTCCGGCCGCGGTCTCCTCCGCGCGGCGGCGGGCCGTGCGGCGGGCCGCCATCCAGGCGTAGACGAGGATGCCGGCGAACAGGAACAGCACGCCCTGGTAGATCGCCGCGTATCCGGCGCCGGCCACCAGCCAGAAGGTGAAACCGAAGGCGACCAGCGCGAGCACCAGGTCCCGGGCGAAGCGGGCCGGGCGGACCTTGTCGCGCTCGCCGGTCAGCAGGAAGTAGATCTGGGCGGCCGCGGCGAGCAGATAGGGCACGGTCGCCGAGAACGTGGTGATCAGTACGAGGATCTCGAAGACGCCGCCCGCGCCGATCAGGTAGTTGATCACGGTCAGGGCGGTGGCCAGCACCGAGGCGGCCAGTACGCCGAAGGTCGGCACACCGCGCTGCTTCTTCAGGAAGGCCGCCGGGAACAGCCCGTCCTTGGCCGCGGCGTACGGCGACTGGGCGCTCATCAGCGTCCAGCCGTTCAGCGCGCCGACGATGGAGACGACCGCCGCGATCGCGATGACCGTGCCGCCCCACTGCCCGCCGAACATGGCGTTCACCGCGTCGGAGAACGGTGCCTTGGAGTCCACCAGCTTGTCGTGCGCGACCGTGCCGAAGACCGAGACCGTACCGAGCAGGTAGACGACGGCGGCGCCGATCGTGCCGAGGACGGTGGCGCGGCCCACGTTGCGCTCGGGGTCGCGCACCTCGCCGGCGCTCATCGCCGCGGACTCCACGCCCACGTAGCTGTAGAGCAGGATCGCCGCGGCGGCCGACAGACCGCCGACCGCGCTGCCGCCGCCCTCGTTGAACGCGCCCAGTTTGTCCGGGTCGAAGAAGAACAGGCCGATGACCGCGATGAAGAGCAGCGGGACGAACTTCAGGACCGTGGACACGAGCTGGACCGCGCCGACGTAGCGGGTGCCGGCGAAGTTGGACAGCGCCGGGAGCCAGAGCGCGACCAGCGCCACCAGCAGGTCCATCCCCTTGGAGTCGTGCCCGGGGAAGAGCACGTGGACATAGCCGACGGCGGCGACCGCGAGGGCCGCGTTGCTCACCCACGTCATGGTCCAGTAGGACCAGGCCGACAGGAAACCGGCGAAGTCGCCGAACGCCTCACGGGCGTAGACATAGGGGCCGCCGGTGTCCGGGTGGCGTTCGGCCAGTCTCCCGAAGACCAGGGCCAGCGCGATGGCGCCCACGGTCAGGACGCCGAAGGCGACCAGGCTCACGGTACCGAAGGGCGCCACCGAGGCCGGCAGCAGGAAGATGCCGCCGCCGATGATGTTGCCCATCACTAGGCAGGTCGCGGTACCGAGACCGAAGCGGCGGGTGTGCCGGTCGTGCATGGCTGGGGTGAGCCTCTCGTCGTGCTGTGCGGGCCCGGGGATGCCGGGCGACTGCTCATCGTCTTCGACCTGCAACGTTGCACAAAATCAGCGGGTATTGTCCCGCACGGCACCGTCGGCCGGTGAAAATACTTCGGGCTCGGGCCCCTCCGGCCGTAGTTCGTCCGCCGGGCCCCCGAGGGGTATCTGCGGCCCGTCCACCTCGCGCAGCCAGCGCCGCAGGATGGCGTGGATCCGCTCCGCACCGGCCGGTTCCGCGCCGTCGGTGGGCGGGGACAGTTCGGCGGGCCACAGCAGGAAGGGCCGGCTCTGCTCGCCGCCCAGCCCGCCGTGCGAGCCGATCTGCTCCTCGAAGGCGTGCACCGCGCCCGTGGCCGGATCGCAGGAGGAATTGACCATGATGTCCGCCGTGTGCGGGAAGCCGTCCGTGCGCCGTACGGCGTCCGCGGCCCCCGCGCCGAAGCCGGCCAGCGGATCGCGGCCCACGATCCGGCCGGTGTCGAGGTGGTGCTCGGCGCCGCCCGGCCCCAGCACCACGGCCCCGTCCTCGGCGGAGCGCACGAGCAGGAAGCCGATACCGGGGTGGTTGGCGAGGGTGGCCAGCAGCGCCGGGTGGCGACGCTCGATCTCCTCGCGCGTGACCCGGCCGGGCAGGTCGGGAAAGGACACCAGGCCCAGATTGCCCGAGGCCAGCACAACGGGGTCGGATGGGCCGCAGCCGTCCGCGCCCTCCGGACGGTGCAGCGCGGCGCGGGCCGCCTCGCGCGCCTCGGCTCCGCTCGCGGTCCGTCCGGCACGCCGGGAGACCGGCAGGCCGCAGCCGGCCCGCACCAGGTCCTCCAGGCCGAGTCCGTAGGCCTCCAGGAAGGTCGCGCCGGGGCTCTGGCCGTGGTCGGAGAGCAGCACGAGGCGGTACCGGCGGGGGGCGTACTGGGCGGCGTCGTGGATCAGCCCGACGGCGCGGTCCAGGCGGCGCAGCACCTGGCGGGTGTCGCGGTGCCGGGGGCCGGAGTGGTGCGCGACCTCGTCGTAGGCGACCAGGTCGGCGTAGACGGCCGTGCGGCCGGCGAGCAGGTCGCCGATCACGGCGGCGACCACCACGTCACGCTCGACGACGGTCGCGAAGGCCCGGATGAACGGGTAGAGGCCGCCGCGCCTGACGCGCGGCGTCTCCCGGCGGAACCGGGACCGCAGGGACTGGCCCACCTCGCGGAAGATCTCGGCGACGAAGGAGACGGCGGTGCGGGTCGCGTTGGCCGGGTCGGAGAAGTACGCGAAATAGCCCGCGCGGGAGCGGTTGTGCCGGCCGCGGCGGGCGGCCACCGACATCACCAGGGCGAGCTGGTCGGCGCCGCCGCTGAAGAGGTTGCCGCGGCTCGCGCCGTCGAAGCTGAGCAGCCCGGCGTCGCCGGTGCGGGCCACGGCGCGCTCCTGGAGCTCGACCGCGCCGCTGGGCCGGTTGCTGACGACCAGCCGGCCGGTCTCCTTCTCGTACCACCGGAAGGCGGGCAGGTCGTGGTTGCTGCCGTGCAGGATACCGAGCTGGCTGGCGCCGGTCTGGCTGGACCAGTCCGTACGCCACGGGGTCAGCCGGTGGGTGCTGCCGAGCAGGCCCGCGACCGTCCCCATCAGGGGCCGCTCACCGCTCGTCGCCTCGCGCAGCACGTCGTGGCCGAGGCCGTCGAGCTGGAGGAAGAGCGTGCCGGGCGCGACGGGGCCCGGGTCGCCGGGGGCACCGCGGCGGCGGCCGTGCCGGCGGCCGGCCAGTCGCACCAGACGGCGGCGGTACGCGTCGTCGTCCCGCACCGCGAGGAAGGTGGAGGTGGCGGACGAGGTCGCGGACATCACGGCGGCGACGATCACGGCCGTCTCGGGCGCGGCCTGACCGCGCCCCTCGGGGATCAGCCCGAGGGCGACCAGCAGCAGCGAGCCGTTCAGGAAGAAGACCAGCAGACCGAGGACGAGGGCGGGCACCAGCAGCAGGGCGCGCACGAGCAGGGGCCAGACCAGGGCGCTGAGCAGACCGAAGGCTCCGGCGCCGAGCGCGGCGGTGAGGAAGGTGCGGGTGAGGCTGTCACCGCTCGCCGACTGGAGGCGGAAGTCGGGCAGCAGACCGGCGAGCAGGAGCAGCGTCAGCGAGGACACCGCCCAGACCGCCGTCACCCGCAGCAGGGCACCGCCCGCCGTCCGCCACCGGGGCCGCCGCATCGCCCACGCACCTCGCTCCCGCCGCTCGTCACGCTCGGACACCTTCGCCGGGCATCTCGCACACAGCGTGTCACAGCCCACTGACAGCGCGGCCGGACGGCGGCGCCGGGCAGGTCACGGGCCGGCCCCGGGCGGCGGGACTCCGCCCGCGCGAACACGCCGTCGACCACGGCCTCCCGGTCGGCACCGGCCGCCCGTCGCGTCCGAGTATCCGAGTAACCGAGCTTCCGAGTAACCGAGGCCCGCGTCCGGCGCCGAACGGGATGTGTCCGGACCAAGGGGGGCGGCCATCACCGCACGGCGGGCAGCCCTCACCGGCCGGGGGGGCAGCCCTCACCGGCCCGCGGCCGCCGAGCCCGCCGAGGGGCGCCGCACGGGCGTCCGGCCCCGTCCACCCCCGCCTTGCGCCCGTCTTGCCCCTGCCTCGCGCCCGCCCGCCCGCACGCCGAACGGAACCTGCCCGTTCGGCGCACCCCGAACAGCGCGCGGGCCACCCCTCCACAAGACCCGGCCCGGCCTGGCCGGCGTCGCGGCGGGATGAGGCAGGATCGAGGGGTGGGGCGTGGCGTACGGCGGGAGCGGACCGTGCGGGCCGGCCCGCGGTGTGTCGTTTCCGGTCGGGTCGGGAGGTCGTCGTGGCGGTGGAAGTCACCTGGTGGGGACATGCCACCGTTACGGTCGCCGATTCGGGTGTACGGGTCCTGACCGACCCGCTGTTCACCCGGCGGCTGGCGCATCTGCGACGCCGCCGGGGCGCGCTCCCGCCGCCGGCCGCGGCCCGCGCCGACGCCGTCCTCGTCTCCCATCTGCACGCCGACCACCTGCACCCCGCCTCGCTGGCCCGCCTCGCGCCGGGCACCCGGGTGGTGGTGCCACGCGGCGCCGTCGCCGCGGTGCCGGGGCTGCGGCGGGTGGCGGCGGCGCGCGGGCTGGCGGTCACCGAGCTGCGGCCCGGCGAGTCGGTCACGGTCCGCGCCGCGCGGCCGGACTCGTACGGCCCCGGTGAGGTGACCGTCCGCGCGGTGCACGCCGCGCACGACGGGCGCCGGCTGCCGTACGGTCCGCATCGGGTACCGGCGCTCGGCTACGTGGTGCACGGCACGGCGGCGACGTACTTCGCGGGCGACACCGGGCTCTTCGACTCCATGGCCGAGGAGGTCGGTGCCTGCGACGTGGCCCTGCTGCCGGTGGGCGGCTGGGGTCCGTTCCTGGGGCACGGGCATCTGGACGCGCGGCGGGCGGCCGAGGCGGCGGCCCGGCTGGTGCCGGTCAGCGCGGTCCCGGTGCACTACGGCACGTACTGGCCGATCGGCCTGGACGCGGTGCGCCCGCACGAGTTCCACTCCCCCGGTGACGAGTTCGCGCGGCAGGCCGGGCGGCTGGCGCCGCGGGTGGCCGTGCACCGGCTCGCGCACGGCGAGTCCGTACGGCCGGCGGTGGCGCGGTGATCGGCGAGCTGGCGGGCGGTGTGCCCGCGGAGTCGACCCAGCAGGTGGTGGGGTATCCGTCGCTGTTCCTGCTGGTGGTGCTGGGGTCGCTGGTGCCGGTGGTGCCGACGGGCGCGGTGGTCAGCTCCGCCGCGGTGGTGGCCTTCCACCAGCGGTCGCCGTGGGGCCTGCTGGTGGTCTTCGGGGTGGCCGCGCTCGCCGCCTTCCTCGGGGACCTGGCGCTGTACTGGCTCGGGCAGCGCGGCGTACGGTCCCGCAACGGGTCGCGCTGGCTGGAGCGGCTGCGCGACCGCGCGGCGCCGGAGCGGCTGGCGCGGGCGCGGACCAAGCTGCGCGAGCACGGCGTGCTGGTGCTCGTCCTGTCGCGGCTGGTGCCGGCCGGGCGGATACCGGTGATGCTGGCGTGCCTGCTGTCGCGGGTGCCGCTGCGCCGGTTCGCCCGCGGTGATCTGCCGGCCTGTCTGGCCTGGGCGGCGACGTACCAGCTCATCGGCCTGCTGGGCGGTTCCCTGTTCGGCGAGCCGTGGCAGGGCGTGGCCGCGGCGGTCGGCCTGACGGCGGTGCTCAGCGGGGCGCCCGCGGTGTGGCGGCGGCTGCGCCACGGCAAGACCGGCTGAACGGCCGTACACCACGGCCCGTCGAAGTACACGGCAGTACACGGCAGTACACGGCAGTACACGGCAGTACACGGCAGTAGACCGCAGTACACCGCAGCCCGCCATCGCGCGCTGCCTGCCGTGCCCGACCCGTGCGCCCGATGCCCAGCCCGTACCCGCCGCGCCCAACCCGTACGTGCCGCGCCCAGTCCGCACGCCGTCCGTACGCCGCACCGGCCCCCGTACGCCGCCGCCCCCGGCCGATACGCCGCCACGCCCGCCCCGTAACCTCACCCCGTCTGCGGCTGCCCGCCGACCGGCCCTTCCAGCAGGCGTGACGCGCCCACCGCGAGGTCCCAGAGGTCGTCGCGCGGGCGTCCGGCGGCCTCCCAGGCGGCGCGTACGCGGTGCAGCGGCTCCAGGGGCGCCTCGGCGGACAGCAGGAACGTCGACCAGTGCATCGGGGCCATCGCGCGGGCGCCCAGGTCCTGGCAGGCGCGGACCGCTTCCTCGGGGTCGGTGTGCACCGGGCGCAGCATCCAGCGCGGGTCGTACGCGCCGATCGGCAGCAGCGCCAGGTCGATGTCCGGGTAGCGGCCGCCGATCTCCTCGAACCAGTGGCCGTACCCGGTGTCGCCGGCGAAGTACACCCGCCGCCCGTCCGGCGCCGTCAGCACCCAGCCGCCCCACAGGGAGCGGCAGGTGTCGGTCAGGGTGCGCTTGCTCCAGTGGTGGGCGGGGACGAAGTCGAAGCGGACCGGCCCGGCGGGTCCGGGCAGTTCGACGGCCTCCCACCAGTCCAGGTCGGTGACGTGGGTGAAGCGGCGCCGGCGGGCCCAGCGGGCGAGTCCGGCGGGCACCAGGAGCGGGGTGTGCCGGGGCAGCCGCTTGAGAGTGGGGGCGTCGAGGTGGTCGTAGTGGTTGTGGCTGATGACGACGGCGTCGACGGGCGGCAGGTCCTGCCAGCGGACGCCGACCGGGGTGACGCGGGGTGGGGTGCCCAGGATCTTGCGGGACCACACGGGGTCGGTCAGTACGGTCAGGCCGCCGATGCGCAGGACCCAGCTCGCGTGGCCCGCCCAGGTGACGGCGAGGTCCCGGGGGCCGGGCCGCGGCAGCGGGCCCGGTTCGAAGGGCAGGTCCGGGATGTCGAGGAGGGCCTGGGCGGACGGCCGCAGCTTGCCTTCGCGGGCGATGCGGGCCAGGGCGCGTACGCCGGGCAGCGGCGCGGTGAGCCGGTCGGTGAAGTCGCGGGGCCAGGTGCGGACCTCGCCCAGCGGGCGGACCGGTGCGGACGCGGCGCCGGCCGGGCGCGGGCCCACGGCCGGCGGGAGAGGCTCGGTGAGGGAACGTTCGGTCTGTTCGGTCATCGAGGGGCTCCATTCGGTGGGCATGACCGGCCGTGATGCCGGTCGGGACGGCCACCGGGGTGCGGGCGGAGGCCGGGGACGAAGGCCGGAGGGGACGGGTGCCGGGCCGGGGGCCGGAGGGCGGCACGGGCGGGGCGCGGACGGACGGCGGCGAGCCGGCCGGCTACGCGGGGCCGGGGCCCGTGAGCGCGGCGAGGGTGGCGGACAGGGCGCTCAACTCTTCGGCCACGTGCGGGAGTTGCAGGGGGTCGGGGGCGTCGAGGACCTGGTGCCGGTGGCCGGTGCCGGGGCCGAGCAGCGCCTCGGTGCTCAGTCGTACGCGCAGCGCGCGCGGGTCGTCGCCGAACCGGTGCCCGCCGCGCGCCGCCCAGTGCGCGAGGGCGCCTTCGAGACGGTCCGCTCCGGTGATGCCCCGGGCGGCCAGCGCCGGGCGCAGCGGGTCGAAGTCGGCGTAGAGGTGACTGCCCGCGTGCGGCGGGCGGCAGACGGCGCCTGCCGCCGTGAGGGTGTGGTGCAGTGCCCTGGCGAGGGTGCCGTGCACCCGGGCAGCGGCGGCGGTGCGGGACCGTACGGGCTGCGGTTCGGTGAGTGCGTGGGTGACGGCGGCGGCGACCGGTCCGGCCACCGGGGTGCGCAGCGCCGCCAGCCGTTCCAGGGTCGCGGCGCGCAGCCCTTCGCCGCGCTCGGTGTCCGGGAAGCGGGCCAGTGCCACGGGCCAGGACGCCGGCACCAGGGTGGCCCGCAGGTCGGCCAGGACGACGACGTCGTCCGGCAGCATCTCGGCCGGGCTCAGGACGACCGTGTCGTGCGGGTCGTGCAGCAGGTCGCGGCCGGTCTCGTCGCTGACGACCCACAGTCCGTCCGCCGCTGCCGCCTCGCACACCTCGTGCACCAGCTCGGGCGGCGGGCAGGTGCCGCTGGGGTCGTCGGCGACGGAGACCAGCAGGATCCGCGGCCCCTCGCCGGTCTGCCGGGCCCGGCGGACAGCTTCCAGCAGGGTGAACGCGTCCGGTACGCCGCCGGATTCGGCCGGTACGGGCACGCGGTGCACCTCCCGGCCGAGCAGCCCGGCGGCCGGCGCGTACCACTGGGCGCAGGGGCGCGGCAGCAGCACGTCACCGCCGGCCGCGGCGAGCAGCGCGAGGAGCAGGGCGGGCGCGCCCGGCGCGGCGAGCACCCGCTCCGGCGCGGTCCACAGGCCACGGCGCCCCCAGTAGTCGCAGGCGGCGGCGCGCAGCGGCCGGGAGCCGCCGGGCGGCTCGGGTTCCGTACGGTCCGCCGCGGCGGCGAGGCACGCGGCGAGTTCCGGAAGGACCGGCAGCCCCGCCGGCGGATCCGGCTCCGGGGCCGGATCCGGACCCGGGGGCGTCCGCTGCATCCGTACCTCCACACTCCACGGCAGGTCGATCGTGGGCCCATCACATGAGTGCGGGCCCCGACCACCTTTGCAGATCACGGGGGCCGGGAGGCGGGGCGACACGTCACCGGTCGGCTGAGAGCCGGTGTCCGGGCGCGGCGGGAAGCGGGCGCGAGGCCCGGGAGGAAACGGCTCCGGCGGCCCTAGGAGGAGGGGTCGGTGTCCGGCGCGGCGTCCGTCTCCTGGCCGCGGGCGGGCGCGCGGTGCGGGCGCCGGGCTTTCCCGCCCAGGGCGCGCAGCTCCGCCTCCAGCCCGTGCCCGCGGGTACGGACCAGGGCGCCGGCGAGATCGGACAGTTTGCGGTTGGTGCGCTGGGACAGCCGGCGCAGCGTGTCGAAGGCCGTGTCCGCGTCACACCCCAGCACGTACATGAGGATGCCGCATGCCTGGTCGACCACCGGCCGGGTGCGCAGGGCGGTATCGAGCTGGTCCACCTCGACGAGCGCCTCACGGTAGCGGCGCTCCCGCGCCAGTCCGGTCGCGGCCAGCTCACCCAGCACGTCGGTCGCCGTACAGCCCTTCTCGATCCGCAGGCCCGGCCGGAAGCCGTAGACGGTGAGGGTGAGGGTGATGCCGTCGCGGCGGTACGGGAGGGTGGCGCTGGAGCGTACCCCGGCCTCCAGGGCCTTGGCCCGGTACTCGGGCCAGCGGCTCTCGTGCAGCAGGTCGTCGGCGCCAGCGGCCCGGCCGGTGTCCAGGGCCGCGGGGATGGGCCCCTCGCCGGACTCCCATTGCACGCTGACCAGGGCGGAGAGGTCGGGGTGGGTCACCGCGACCGGTGTTTCGGCGCCCTCGCCGCCGCTGATCGTCACGGCGGCGCCACAACTGTCCGGAGTGCACCAGGCGACCTGTTCGGCGAGGCCGGCGAGGCTGCGGGCGGAGGAACCCTCGGCGAGGTCGGGCGCCCCGGTCTCGAAGCGGGTGCGGGTCGGCGTTGTCGCGTCCACAGTGTGGTCAGTCCCTTCGGGTCCGTAGACGACGAAGTCATGGGTCCCTGATGGATCGGCTGCCCGGTGCGGGCGGCCGAAAACACCTGTTTCCCGTCGAGTTCGGGCGACCGGGACCGGCCGCCGGCCGGGCTTGCCGCCACCGGGGTACGGTCCGGTGGCGCACCGGTTAGCGTGAGGGCATGGCCGAGGTCGAGCGCGTCACTGCGGAACTCGCGGATTTCCGCAGACGGGTCGAAGAGCTGCGCGCCGCACGCGCCCTGCCTTCCACCGAGCGGCTGTCCGTCCTGGACGCCGCTCTCTTCGAACTCCAGCACGTCGTCGATGTGATCCTGCCCCGGCTGGAGCGGGGCCTGCCGGCGGAGCGGGACAACGGCGCCCGCCGGACCTCCGACGAACAGCAGTTGCTGCGCGCCCTGTTCCAGCGGATGCCGTTCGCGGTGGTGCTGCTGGGTCCGGACACGGTGATACGGCGGCTGAACTTCGCGGGCACCCGGCTGTTCGGGATGCGCGCCGGGTACGCGGCGGGCCGGCCGCTGACCGCCTCGCTCGTTCCCGAGGAGCGGGCCGCCTTCCGCTCCCAGGTGGCGGCGGTCTCCCGCAACGAGGGCGACCGCAGCCTGGTCGTACGGCTGCTGCCGCCGCCGGACGGGGTGCGGCGCGCGGGCGAGTCGCTGCGGGCCACGATGACGGCGCTGCGGCCCCAGGGCGAGCCGGGCACGTCCGTGCTCACGGTCTTCCTGACCGGCCGGGAGGCGGCGGACCGGACCGGCCCGGCGGAGCGCACGGGGGACGCGGGCCGGGCGGGCACACCGCGGCCCGGCCTGTCCGAGGTGACCCGCAACGCCGAACTGATGGATCTCCTCGACGACATGACCATGGCGCTCCTGGAGTCGCCGCGGGAGCCCACCGCCGTACTCGACCGGGCCTGCCGGCTGCTGCGCGGGCGCTTCGCCGACTGGGTGACGGCCGATCTGGTGACCGGCGGCGGGGGGCCGTTGGTTCGGGTGGCGGTGTACGGGGCCGAGAGAGCCGGGCCGTACGCCGGGGACGAGGCGTACGGCCCGGAGGCGGACGGGGCGACGGCGGACGGGGCACCGGCAGACGGCCCGGCAGCGGACGGATCGGCAGCGGACCGTGCGGCGGGCCCGCGCGACACCGGCGGCCCGCGGCCGTCCGACTCCCTCACGGCCACCCTGGCCGCCCAGTTTCCCGGGGACTGCCCGGTCGTGGTCGAGGCGGCCCGCGCGGGCAACGCCACCCTCCAGGTGCGTCCGGAGGACCTCGGCGCGTTCGGTCACGACGCCGCGGGAGCACCGATACTGGCCCGAGCCGAGGTGACCTCGCTGCTGTGCGTGCCACTGCGGGCGGGGACGGGGCCCGTGCGGGGCGTCCTGACGCTGTTGCGCACGGGCGGACGGCGGGCCTTCAGCATGGCGGAGGCGGGCGCCGTCGACCGGCTGGCCCGCCACCTGGGGCGCGCGCTGCACCCCTAGAGACCGGGTCAGGCGGCTTCGGCCGCGCCGACCTGGTCGCACAGGCGGGTGCAGGTGCGGTTGATGAGACGGGAGACGTGCATCTGCGAGATGCCGAGCCGGTCGGCGATCCGGCTCTGCGTCATGTCACAGAAGAACCGCAGGTAGAGGATCTGCCGCTCGCGCTCGGGGAGCATTTGCAGCTTGGGCCGGACCGCCTCGCGGTCGACGACGAGGTCGAAGCCGGGCTCCGGGCCGCCGAGGGTGTCGACGAGGGCGTATCCGTCGTCGGCGCCGGGGAGTTCGGCGTCCAGGGAGAGCGTCGAGTAGCTCTCCAGGGCCTCCATGCCGAGCAGTACCTCTTCGAGCGTCATGCCGGTGTGGTGGGCGATGTCCCGGGCGGCGGGGCGGTGGTCGTCGGGCGCATGGGTGAGTTCCAGGGTGGCCGCGCGGACGCGGTTGCGCAGTTCCTGGACGCGCCGGGGCACGTGCAGGCCCCACATGTGGTCACGGAAGTGCCGCTTGACCTCGCCGACGATGGTCGGCACGGCGAAGCTCTCGAACGCGCAGCCGCGGTCCGGGTCGTACCGGTCCACGGCCTTGACCAGGCCGAGCGAGGCGACCTGCGTCAGGTCCTCGGTGGTCTCGCCGCGGTTGCGGAACTGCCGCGCGAGACGTTCGGCCATCGGCAGCCAGGCACAGACGATGCTCTGGCGCAGCGCGTCCCGCTCCGGCCCGTCGGGCAGCGCCATCAGCTTGCGGAAGTCGGCACCGGTGTCCGGCGCGTCGTCGTGCGGGTGCTTCTTCTGGGTGCGGCGGGCGACCGGCCGGCGTTCGGCGGGCTGGCCGCGCTGGGTGCTCGCGAGATGAGGTATGCGTCCAGAGGGCATGGTCTCGGCTCCCTGATCGGTGGACTGGGGTCCTCCGCGGGAGCGCAGCCGGAGAGCACGCTCGCGGAGCAGTTCGCTCCCACGGGCGTGCCTCCGGTCCGAAGCACACCGATCGCGTGCCCGGAGCCGGTGCCGGTAAACGCCTCGCCGGCCGAATCGGCCGCCGCCTGCACCGTCTTCGGAGGTTTCCGGTCCGCGGGCCAGGTAACCCGTGCGGGACGGCTTGCTGACAAATAGTCACCGGCCGGCCCCGGGCGGCGGACCACGGCCGGGTGGGCCGGTCCGCCGGCGGAGCACGTACGCGAGGCAGCGGAAGGCCCCTGCGCGCGGCGGGAGCGGCAGGACATGAGCACGAGACCCGGGTGCACACCGAGACCGAAGAGGAGCCCTGCGTCACCATGAAAGTCGAGCGGCTGGACGTCACCGCCTACACCGTCCCCACCGACGCGCCGGAAGCCGACGGCACACTCGCCTGGGACACCACCACCATCATCGTCGTCGAGGCCCGTTCCGGTACGACCACCGGCCTGGGCTGGACCTACGCCGCCACGGACGCCGGCTCGGTCGTCCGCGACCTGCTCACCCGCCCGGTCCTCGGCCGCTGTGTGCTGGATGTCCAGGGCGCCTACGAGGCCATGAGCCGCGCGGTGCGCAACGCCGGCCGGCCGGGGCTGGTGGCCTGCGCGCTGTCCGCGGTGGACATCGCCCTGTGGGATCTCAAGGCGCGGCTGCTGGAACTGCCGCTGCTGCATCTGATCGGCGCGGTGCGCGGCGCGGTGCCGGTCTACGGCTCGGGCGGGTTCACCACGTATCACGACACCCATCTGGCGACGCAGTTGAACGGGTGGGTGCACGGGCAGGGCATCGAACGGGTCAAGATCAAGATCGGGGAGGAGTGGGGCCGGGCCGTCGAGCGCGACCTGTCCCGCGTACGCAACGCCCGTGCGGCCATCGGGCCGCGCGCCGAACTGTACGTGGACGCCAACGGCGCCTACACCCGCAAGCAGGCCGTACGGGTCGGCCAGGCACTCGCCGACCAGGGCGTCGGCTGGTTCGAGGAACCGGTCTCCTCCGACGACCTGGAGGGCCTGCGGGTCGTCCGCGACCTGGTGGTGTGCGACGTGACGGCCGGCGAGTACGGCTACGACCTGCCGTACTTCGCGCGGCTGGCCCCGGTCGTGGACTGCCTCCAGATCGACGCCACCCGGTGCGGCGGCCTGACGGTCTGGCTGCGCGCCGCGGCCCTCGCCGAGGCACACGGCCTGGAGGTCTCCGCCCACTGCGCCCCGCACGTACACGCCCATCCGGCCGCGTGCGTACCGAACCTGCGGCACATCGAGTGGTTCCACGACCACGTCCGCATCGAGTCGATGTTCTTCGACGGCGGCCTCGACCCGTCCGGCGGCATGGTCCGTCCGGGCGCGGAACAGCTCCCGGGCCACGGCCTGCGGTTCCATCACGAGGAGGCGACGCCGTACCGGGTGCTGTGACGCGGTGCCGGGGCGCCGGGACGCCCTGGCGGGCGCTGGGACGCGGTGCCGGGGCACCGTACCGGGTGCCGGAGCGCCGTACCCGTCAACCCCCGGTGCTCTGCGCGGGGGTGTCGTCCGGCGGCGCGAAGACGCAGAACTCGTTGCCCTCGGGGTCGGCGAGGATGTCCCACTCGATGTCCCCGTCACGCTTGCGGACCAGGGTCGCGCCCAGCCGCAGCAGGCGATCGGTGTCCCCCCACACGTCCAGGTGCATCCGGTTCTTGACGGTCTTGGGCCCGGCGACCGGGTTGACCCAGATCAGTGGTCCGCGACCGGCGGGGTCGACGATCGGGACCGGCCAGGCGCGCGGCGGCTCACCGTCCGCGGCGGACGGGCGGCGGACATAGCCCATGGCCTCGCACCACCAGTCGGCGAGGGCGTGGTGGTCGAGGGCGTCCAGGGCCAGGTCCTTGAACCGGGCCGGTGCGCCGGGCGCCCCCGGCGTGCCATGTCGCGTGTCCGCCATGCGTCCCTCCCTGACAGCCCGGCAGCCGTCGGCCGGTCACCGCATTATGGCGGACGGCCGGGGCGGGGGCCGGGTACGGGATGGCACGGGGCGGCGAAGCGCGCGACAGTGGTTCGGGGGCCCGGTGGCGTGGCGAAGCGGAAAGGGCCCGGACACGGAAAGGGGCCCGGGCGCGGAACCCCACATTCCGCGCCCGGGCGCTCTCCCCACTGCCCCTGTCCCCTTGCCGTTCCCGGGGCCTTCTCCGTGGCCGCTCGGCCGCACACCGGGTACCTGGGCGGCGCCCGGTCAAACATCCCGCTGCCGACGGCCCGTGGTGCGGGGCGTTCAGCCGGTGCGGGCGCGGGCCCCGGAACGGGTGCGGCCGGAGGCGACCCAGCGGCGCGGGTGGCGGCGCAGATACTCGCCTTCCAGCTCCGCCATGCGCGCGTTGTGGGTGGCCAGGGCGTCGGTGGAGCCGTGCAGGAGGGTGTCGTGACGGGTGCGGTGGATGGTTTCCAGCTCGCGCAGCAACTGCTGTTCGCCGAGCCGGGCGGGCGGGACTCCCAGGGTCGCGGAGTCCGGTGTGGCGGAGTCCGTCTCCACGGGCCGCGGGGCGTCCGTGGGCGTGTCATGGGACGGCATCGGGGTTTCTCCCTCCGTGTCGGGTGCGTCCCTTCGGGTACCCGCCGTTCGACCACCCGGACACGTCCGGCGGCAGGCTCGGCGAGAGCCCCGGAGGCAGGCATGGAACTCGGATTCCTCACCCCACTCACCACCAGGCCGGACCCCGGCTCCGCTGGCTGTTCCGCCACCCGGGGCCGCCCGGTCCGCCCGGTCGCCTCCTTCGATCGTACGAGGACCGCTCCGGCTCGGCGCGGCGACCGGGGCCGACGCGATGTGTCCGGTGCCGTCGGCGCGCTCGCGCACGGCGCCCCGGGGTGACGGCCCCCGGGCGCTCGCGCTCCGGGCCGTACGGGGCCGTCACCCCGGGTCGGCCCGCCGCTCGCCGGCCCGACCGAGAGAAGGTGAACGCCATGGCACGGTTCGTGAGGGACGTGATGACCCCGGACGTCGCGGCGGTCCTGCCGGACGCCTCGCTCGTCGAGGCGGCGCAGCTCATGCGCGCACAGGACATCGGGGACGTCCTGGTGACGCAGGACGGTGTGCTGCTGGGGGTGGTGACCGACCGCGACATCACGCTGCGGGCGGTGGCCGACGGGGTCGACCCGCTGGCCGTGTCCTGCCGCTCGGTGTGCACCTTCGAGCCGGTCTGCGTCGGCCCCGACGACCACATCAGCGAGGCGGTCACACTGATGCGTACGAACGCGGTGCGGCGGCTGCCGGTGGTCGAGAACGGGACGCCGGTGGGCGTGGTCAGCATCGGTGACCTGGCCCGCGCGCAGGACCCGGACTCGGCGCTCGCGGACATCAGCCGGGCTGCCCCGGACAGTTGGCCGGACGCCGGGAACGCGGGCCCCGGGCCTGCCTGAGCCCGGGCCCCATGCGGCCCCGGGCCCGGCCGGGCCGCGGTCCGGCCGGCCGGAGCCGCCGATTCGACCGACAGGAGCCGGTTGCGGATGAAACGGACGACGCGGGGAACCGTGGGGCTGCTGTCTGTGTCCCGTTCTTCGGGGTACAGGTGGGCCATGCGAAAGCTGCTGAGCACCTGGGACCGCGGAATCTTCGACAGCGTCGCGTCACGGCACTGGCCGGGCGCGGAGCGCGTGCTGCCACGGCTGACGCGCACCGCCGACCACGGGCTGCTGTGGATGGGGATCGCGGCGGGCGCGGCCACCCTCGGCGGGCGGCCGATGCGGCGGGCCGCGCTGCGCGGGGTGGTCTCGCTGGCGGCGGCGTCGGCGACGGTCAACACCCTGGGCAAGCGTTCGGTGCGGCGCAACCGGCCGCTGCTGGACGCGGTGCCGGTGATACGGCAGCTCAGCCGGCAGCCCTTCACCACGTCCTTCCCGTCCGGCCACGCGGCCTCGGCCGTGGCCTTCGCCACCGGTGTCGCGTTCGAGAACAAGTGGTGGGGCCTGGCGCTGGCGCCGGTCGCCGCCTCCGTCGCGTTCTCCCGCGTCTACACGGGCGTCCACTACCCCGGTGACGTCCTGGCGGGGGCCGCGCTCGGCGTGGGCGCCGCCCTCGCGGTGCGCGGACTCGCGCCGACCCGGGCGCAGCTCGCGCCCCCGGCGCGGCCGGCGGCCGACGCGCCCTCGCTGCCCGCCGGCCGCGGGCTGTTCGTGGTGGCCAACCACGCGTCCGGGCAGCGCACCGGGCAGCGGCCCGACCGGGTGCAGGAGGTGCGCGGCGTCCTGCCGGAGGCCGAGGTGGTGCTGTGCGGCGATCCGGAGTGCCCGCCGATGGACAAGGCGCTGGAGGAGGCCGCCGAGCAGGCCGCGCGGGTCGGCGGCGCGCTGGGTGTGCTGGGCGGGGACGGCACCGTCTGCGCCGCGGCGGCGGTCGCCGTACGGCACGGCCTGCCGCTGGCGGTACTGCCCGGCGGCACCCGCAACCACTTCGCGTACGACCTGGGCATCGAGACGCTCACGGACGCCGCGCGGGCGGTGGAGAGCGGCGAGGCGGTCGCGGTGGACCTGGCCGGGTTCCGTACCGCGCCGGGCGAGGGCCCCACCTACTTCCTCAACACCTTCTCCATCGGCGCGTACCCGGAGCTGGTGCGCGTTCGGGAGGAGTGGGCGGGCCGGATCGGTGCCTGGCCGGCCGGGGTGCTGGCCGCCTGGAAGGTGCTGCGTACGGCCGATCCGGTGACGGTGGAGGTCAACGGGAAGCGGCGGGAGGTGTGGCTGCTGTTCGCGGGCAACTGCGCGTACCGGGGGCTGGGCCTGGCGCCGGTGCGCCGGCACGACCTGGCGGACGGCGTGCTGGACGTGCGCGTGGTGCACGGCGGGCGGCTGGCCCGTACGCGGCTGCTGACCGCTGCCCTGACGGGCGGGCTGCGGCACTCCCCCGTCCTGAGCGAGTCCCGGGTGCGCTCGGTGCGCGTCGGCGGCCTGGCGGAGGGCGGCGTGCTCGCCTACGACGGGGAAGTGGCGCCCGCGCCGGGCGAACTGACGATCTGCAAGGAGAACGAGGCGCTGACCGTCTACCGCCTGCTGCCCGAATAGCGAGACGGCGTTCTCAGGATGCGGCCGTGCGGCGTACGGTGACCACACCTGCCGACCGGGAGCGCGAAGGAGCCGTCCGCCATGCCGCACGAGTCCGCCGTCCACGCCCAGGGTTCCCGCGAGTCCGCCGCCCCCCGCGAGTCGGCCGTGTACACCCATGGGCACCACGAGTCCGTCCTGCGCTCGCACACCTGGCGCACCGCCGCCAACTCGGCGGCGTACCTGCTGGACGCGATCGAGCCGCACATGGAGATCCTGGACATCGGCTGCGGCCCCGGCACCATCACGGCCGACCTGGCCGCGCTGGTGCCGGACGGCCGGGTCACCGGGCTGGAGCAGGCGCCGGACGTGCTGGAGCGGGCGCGGGCCGCCGCCGAGGGGCGCGGCCTGGACAACGTCCGCTTCGTGACCGGTGACGTCCACGCACTGGACTTCCCGGCCGGCTCCTTCCACATCACGCACGCCCACCAGGTCCTCCAGCACGTGGGCGACTCGGTCCGGGCGCTGCGCGAGATGCGGCGTGTCACCGGGCCGGGCGGCGTCGTGGCCGTACGGGACGCGGACTACGCGGCCATGACCTGGTACCCGGCGGTCGGGGGGCTGGACGACTGGCTGGACCTCTACCGCCGGGTGGCCCGCGCCAATGGCGGCGAGCCGGACGCGGGGCGGCGCCTGCGCGCCTGGGCCCGGGAGGCCGGCTTCGCGGATGCCGCGATCACCTCGACGGCGAGCGCGTGGTGCTACGCGACACCGGAGGAACGTTCCTGGTGGAGCGGCCTGTGGGCGGACCGTACGGTGGCGTCCGCGTACGCCCGGTCGGCGGTGGACGGCGGCCACGCCGACGAGGCCGGACTGGACCGGATCGCCGGCGCGTGGCGGGAGTGGGGCGCGCGGGAGGACGCCTGGTTCGGCGTGCTGCACGGCGAGATCCTCTGCCGGGTCTGAACACGGGCTCTGACCCGACCGCCACAACCGGCACGAACTATCTCATTCCAGGCGGTATGAAGGATCCGTGACAAGAACGCACGGACTGGCCGCCCTGGCGGTACTGGCCCTGCTGGCGGCGGGCTGCGGTCCCCAGCAGCCCGCCGCGGGGCGCCACGGCGCTCCCGCGGGCCGGCCCGCGCAGGCCGCCGCGCCCGGCGGCTTCACCCTCCTGGCCACCGGCGACGTGCTCCCGCACACCGAGATCATCGAGCAGGCCCGCAAGGACGCGCACGGCCGCGGCCACGACTTCGGGCCCATGCTCGCCGGCGTCCGGCCCCTGGTGTCCGGCGCCGACCTGGCGATCTGCCACATGGAGACGGTGTACGGCGCGGCCGGCGGCCCGTTCACCGGCTATCCCGCCTTCAAGTCACCGCCCCAAGTGGCCGCCGCCCTCAAGGCCACCGGCTACGACTCCTGCTCCACCGCCTCCAACCACACCCTCGACGACGGCTCCGCCGGGATCCGCCGCACCCTGGACGCCCTGGACGCGGCGGGCGTACGGCACGCCGGCTCGGCCCGTGACGCCGACGAGGCCGCCCGCCCCACCCTCCTCGAAGCGGGCCCGGCGAAGGTCGCCCAGCTCGCGTACACGTACGGCACCAACGGCATCGCCGTACCCGAAGGGCAGCCCTGGTCGGTCAACCTCATCGACCGGGACAGGATCCTCGCGGACGCGCGGGCCGCGCGGCGTGCGGGCGCCGATGTGGTCGTGGCCAGTCTCCACTGGGGCACCGAATGGCAGCAGGACCCCGACGAGCAGCAGCGCACCCTCGCGCACGCCCTCACCGCCGCCCGCACCGACGGCCGCCCCGACATCGACCTCGTCCTGGGCACCCACGCCCACGTCCCGCAGGCGTACGAGAAGGTCAACGGCACCTGGGTCGTCTACGGCATGGGCGACCAGCTCGCCGGCTACATGTACAACCCGCAGGGTGCGGTCGACCCCCGCGGCAACCAGAGTTCGATGGCCCGCTTCACCTTCGCCCCGCCCGAGGCGGCGGGCCGCCGCTGGACCGTGACCAAGGCGGAGTTCACCCCGCAACTCACCGATCTGGAGCACGCGTTCCGCGTCGTCCCGCTGACCGCGGGCGCGCCCCGCGGCTCCGCGCACGCACGGGCCCGCGACGCCGTGCGCGCGGTGGTCCTCTCCCGCGGCGCCGCCGACGACGGCCTGAGGATGACCGGTTGACCGGTCCGGGCGGCCGGGTGAGGGATCCGGCCGCAGCCCGGTTCCCACGGAATCAGCCAACTGATCGCGTACCGCGAGGCACCCCAACTACGCTCGTCCCCATGGACATTCTGGGGACCTCTTTGCGGGTGTGCGTGACCGATCTGGACGCCGCGATCGCCGTGTACGAACGGCTGACCGGCGCCGAGGCGATGCGCTTCGAGCACGGCGGCGTCTCGGTCGCGGCGGTGGGCTGTTTCTTCCTGATGAGCGGCCCGGAGGCGCAGCTCTCGGTCCTCAGCAAGATCACCGCGACGCTCGCCGTCCAGGACGTGGACGACGCGTTGGCCGACCTGACGGCGGTCGGCGCGCAGATCATCGCGGGCCCGCTGCCGACCCCGATCGGCCGCAACCTCGTCGCCCGGCACCCGGACGGCTCGGTCTTCGAGTACGTCGACCGCAGAGCGGCCTGACACCCGGCGGCACGGGCCCGGCAGCCGACCGGCCGTGCCCGGCCCCCGTCAGGAGACCTCCAGCACGATCTTCCCGCGCGTGCGGCCCTCCTGGCTGCGGCGGAACGCCTCGGCCGCCTGCGACAGCGGCAGCACCGTGTCGACGTGCACGGTGAGCTTCCCGGCGTCGGCGAGGTCGCCCAGCACGGCCAGGCCCGCACTGTCCGGGCGCACCCACACGAGGTGCCCGCCCTTGTCCTTGACGTCGTTGTCGGCGACGGAGGCGACCCGGGAGGCGTCGCGCAGCAGGTCCTGCGAGACGTCGATGACGCCGTTGCCGACGAAGTCCAGGGCGGCGTCCACCCCGTCGGGTGCCAGCGCGCGCACCCGGTCGGCCAGGCCGTCGCCGTACGTCACCGGCTCGGCGCCCAGGGAGCGCAGGAAGTCGTGGTTGCGCTCACTGGCCGTACCGATGACGCGGGCGCCGCGGGCCACCGCGATCTGCACGCCGAGCGATCCGACACCGCCCGCCGCGGCGTGCACCAGGACCGTCTCCCCCTTGGTCACCCCGAGCCGGTCGAGGGCCTGGAGGGCGGTGAGCCCGGCGAGCGGCAGCCCGGCGGCCTGCTGCCAGCTCAGCGCGGCGGGCCTGCGCGCCAGGGTCCGTACCGGAGCGGCGACCAGTTCGGCGAACGTGCCGTGCTGGACCTCGTCCTTGCGTACGTATCCGACGACCTCGTCACCGACCGCGAACTCGGTCGCGTCCAAGCCGGTCCGCTCGACCACCCCGGCCACGTCCCAGCCGGGGATCAGCGGGAAGTGCGCGGACATCAGCGGATCGAGGTACCCCGCGAGCACCTTCCAGTCCACCGGGTTGACCCCGGCCGCCTTCACCCGCACCAGCACCGAGTCCGGCGCCACCTTGGGGTCGGGCCGGTCCGTGCAGGTGAGCTGGTCGGGGTCGCCGTAGCGGTGCGCGATGACTGCCTTCATGGTGATGTCTCCCGGGTGGGTTCGCGGACGGTTTCCCGGCCTGCCCCGTGGCCGGCCGGCGGCGCGGAGCCGTAAGCAGCCTCTCAACTGCCCTGGTGGGTCGGTTTCTCGGGGCCCCGGCTCACCGCCCGCCGGGCTCCGGGCGCGGGCGGGGCGGCCGTCCACGGACGGCCGGGGCGACGGGCGTGCGGGCGTGGTCGTGGGCCCATCTTCGGAGGCGTGCGGCCCGGAACCGGCGCGCCACACCCTCCCGCACCGCGCACAGCCGCCATTCGGCGGTCAGCGGCCGCCGGACCGGCCCCCGCGCCCCGGTGCTCGTGTCACCCGAGTGGCCCGCGCGCGGTCGTCCCCGGGCGGACGGTGTGTTCGCGTGGAAGGAGGCAGCGGTTTTCCTCTCACCGCCCGGCCCGGAGCCGGTCACCGGAGCGGCGGGCCGCCCGGTCGCCGCCGTCGACAGGAGTCGGTCATGTCCTTGCCCCGCTGGATCCGTCCCGTCGGGCCGGCCTGTGCGCTGGCCGCCTCGGGCTGCGTCCTGTCCTGGGCCGGCGCGGCGGCCGGCGTGACCCCGGGCGTGCTGCCCGCTCCCCAGGTGAAGGTCGGCAAGGCGGAGACGGACCTGTGTCCGACGCCCGCGGCCACCAAGGCGCTCGCCGACCAGGGAGTGACGCTGGAGGCGAAGAGCCCGGGGATCATCGTCGATTCCGGCGGGCGCCGGTGTGTGCGGCTGCCGATCAGCCGGGGCGAGTTCGCGCTGGACCTGAGCAAGGGGTCCGTGCCGGCCGACGGCGGTCTCGTCTTCAGGAAGGCCGGCGGCCGGAGCGTGACCTTCACGGACGTGGTGTTCGACTTCGGCTCCCACCGGGCCGACGGGACGGCCGCCACCGAGGGCAACAAGGCCGGCCGGGCACGGCAGCAGTCGGTGGAGCTGTTCGCCTTCGCCCTCCAGATGGACAAGACCACGGTCGACCTCAGCAAGGGCTCGGCACGGGGCGCCGCGGCCCTGAGCCTGGGCCCGGGCGGGAACAGCGCGCTGAAGGACGGTTTCGGCACCAGCCCGCTGCCCGCCGAGGGCACGGTGTTCGACGCCACCGCCGGTGGTGACGTGGCGCAGGCGGCGCAGGCCCTCTCCCGCGCCCTGCTGCCGTGACGGGCACCGAAGGCCGCGTGGCGGCCCCGGCCGCCGCCGGTGTCCGCGAACGGTCCGCCGCGGACCGGATCAGCATCACGGTCCCACCGCGGTACTGCCCGCTGCCCAGCGCCGTCCACCCGGACGCCGCCCGGCTGAACGCGCGCGCGGCGGCCTGGCTGAACGGGTACGGCCTGTGCCGGGACGGCGCGCAGCGCGTGCGGATGACCGGCAACGACGTCGGCGGCTTCTACGGCCGGATCATGCCCCGGTCGCCCGCCGGCCGGCTCCAGCTCGCGGTGGACTGGTGCGCGCTGATGTTCGCCTTCGACGACCTGCACTGCGACGAGGGCCCGGCCAGTATGCGCGCCGGGGACTTCGCCGGCTTCGCCGCCCGCCTGCTGCGCGTACTGGAAGCGCCGGGAACCGTACCGGGCGGGGCCGCGGACCCGTTCCTCGCGGCGGCGGACGACCTGGCGGCGCGCTGCCGGGCCCGGGGCACACCGGTGCAGGTACGGCGCATGGTGGACGGGCACCGTGCCTGGTTCCTCGGCGTCCTGTGGGAGTTCGGCTGCCGCCTGCGCGACCGTACGCCGTCGCTGGACGACTACGCCCACATGCGCCAGCACACCGCGGCCGGCACGGCCACCATGAGCTGGACGGAGATCGTCGACGGAGCGGAGGTCCCCGGCGCGGAAAGGGACTCGCCGGCCGTGCGCGCGCTGAACGAACTGGCCTTCACCACCGCGGCGTTCGACGACGATCTGTTCTCCTACGGCAAGGAACGCTGGCTGGCCGCCCGCGGCCCGCACCCCCCGCGCTGCCGGCTCAATCTCGTCGACGTCCTGGCCGCCGAACAGGGCCTGGGCCTCGAAGCGGCGCTGGCCGCGGCCGTGGACCTGTGCAACCGGCTGACCCTGCGCTTCGTCCAACTGCGGGACCGCGTACTGCCCCGGGCCGGTGCGCCGCTGCGGCTGCACCTCGACCACCTGTCCCATCTGATCCGGGGGAACATCGAATGGGGGCTGCGCGCCGGCCGGTACACCGACCCCGACGGCCGGCACCCCGGAGCGGTCACCACCACCGGCTCCTTCACCCCGGCCGCGCCGCGAGCCGGCGCGCCGCCGCCGATTCCGTCCATCGCCTGGTGGTGGGACCGGTTCTGAGGCCGCCCGGCGGCAGCGTCAGCGGCGCGGTGTGAGCACCAGGTCGACACGGCCCCGGGGCCGCAGCGCGACCGCGGCCCGGGGTTCGGCCGGGCCGGGTACGGCGACATCGAACCGGCTGATCATCGCGGCCACGACGAGGACCGCCTGCCGGAAGAAGAACGACTGGCCGACGCACTGGTGCGGCCCGTCGCCGAAGGGCAGGTATGCCAGCGGATGCCGGCCGCGGACGCGCTCCTCGGTGAAGCGCCCGGGGTCGAAGCGCAGCGGCTGTTCCCAGAACTGCGGCAACCGGTGCGTCAGGTAGGGCGAGAGCACCAGGGTGGCGCCCGCCGGGATGGTCACCCCGTCGATGACGTCCTCGGCGGCCGCGGTCCGCGGCACCGCCCACGCCATCGCGTACAGGCGGCAGACCTCGGCCAGGACCTGCCGGGTGAGCACCAGGTGGCGGGCGTGGTCGCGCCGGGGCGGGCCGCCGCCCAGCACCGCGTCGGCCTCGCGGCGGACCGCGGCCGCGATGTCGGGGTGCTTCGCGAGCGCGACCCAGGTCCAGGTCAGGGTGAGTGCGCTGGACTCCGAGCCCGCCACGAACAGGGCCACGATGTCCTGGGCGACCTGCGCGTCACTCAGCGCCCGGCCGTCGGCGTCCGCCCCCTCGAGCAGCACGCTCATCAGGTCGGGGCCGGGCTGCCGCTCGTGCCGCGCCCAGCGGATCAGCGGCAGCAGGATCTCGTTGACCGTACGGGTGGCACGGGCGAAGGCGCGGTCGCCGGGCACCGGTACCGCGAGCGGCACGAGCGGCAGCGCCATCCGCCACAGCAGCGAGTCGAACGCGACGGCGACCGCCGCGGCGAGCCGTTCGCACTGCCACTGCGGGATGCGCGAGCCGAAGAACGCCGGGTTGACGGCCCGGAGCACGACGCGCGTCATCTCCGCCGACGCGTCCACCGTCGCGCCCGTCGCCACGCGCCGCGCCAGCTCCGCCACCGCGCCGTCGACCGAGGAGGCCGTGCGGTCGGCGAAGGTGTGCGCGCCGACCGCCAGGCCCTTGCACCACAGATCACGGCTGGCCCGCCACCGAGGCCCCTCCCCCGCGATCCCCAGTCCCGTGAGCCGGCCCATCGCCTTCCACATGGCCGTGCCCCGGCGGTAATTGTCGCCGTGGTCGCGCAGCACGCGCCGCAGATGGTCGGGGTGGGTGACCAGGAAGGGCCGGAAGGTGCCCAGGTCCAGCCGGGCGAGCGCGCCCTGGGCCTGCCGTCCGGTCCGTTCCATCAGGCCCAGCGGGCCGCCCTCGCGCAGCCCGCCGACGACCTGCCGCAGGGAGACGGTGTGGAGCCGGGTCCCGGCAGGACGGTGCGGCCGCGCCGCCCACGGCGGCCGGGGCGATCGGCTGTCGGCACGGATCGGCATGACGGTGCTCTTTCGCGGCGCGGGGTGACGGACACGGCCGGGTGGCGGGCGCGGACCCGGTCACGCCCGGCCCGCGCACCGCACCTTATGCGCCTTCCGCCGCTTCTCCCGCCGGCCACACCGGGCCGTTCGGGGTGGACCCGCCGCCCGTCACGGTCCGCCGCCGGGCAGCGGTCGCGGTGAACCGTGCCCGGAGACAGGCTTGGGGAACGGATCCGGCCGCGCGCCTCACACCTTCCGCATCCGGAATTCGTAGCGCTCCGGGAGCGGGTGTTCCGCGTGGGCCTCGGCGCGGACGGCCGGGGTGACGGGGCCGGAGCCCGCGGTGAGGGCCTCGGCGACGGCGTACCAGGTGTCGCTGAGGACTTCGTCGCCCTCCCGCAGGTCGGGGACCTCGAAGCCGCGGTCGAAGACGGCGCGGGCCGCGGCGGCGTCCCCCCGGGCGAGGGCCACCTGGGCGGTCAGCAGGGCGGGGCGGCCGTCGGTACGGGCGGCCTCGGGCAGGCGGTCGAGGGCGGCCGCGGCGTCGTCGGGGCGCCCGGCGGCCAGCAGGGCGGGGACCGCGGCGCGCACCAGGGCCGGGAGCAGGGGCGCGATGTCGTCCGTGGCGTCCGCGGGGTCGTCGTCGGGCACGCAGGCCAGCGCCTCCGCGTAGCGCTGCGCCGCGCGCGCCGTCTCGCCGGCGGTCTCCTCGGCGACGGCGAGGCAGTAGAGGGGCCGGCAGTCGGTGCCGTGCGCCAGGGCCCGTTCCCAACTGCGGACGGCCTGCGCCCGGTCGCCCGCGTGCCACTGCGCGATGCCGAGGTGGTAGTCGGTGCCCGGCCCGGGCGGCGCGGACTCCAGCAGGTCGCGCCATGGAGCGGCGACCAGCGGCGCGGCGGGCACGCCGCCGTCGCGCGGGAAGTCGCCGGTGTGCAGCAGCGCCAGCCAGGGCCGCTGGTCGGGGCCGAGGGTGGACTCGGGGAAGGGGGTGCCGGGCAGGTCGTGGCCGGTGCGGGCCCGTTCGAGGGCGCCCCAGCCGGAGCCGGTGGCCAGCGTCTCCTTGGGTTCGGCGGCGGCGTACGGCCGCCAGGCGGCGAAGGCCGCGTCGACCTTGGCGCGCGGCAGTTCCGCTTCCAGCCGGGCGCCGGTCTCGCGGCGGGCGGCGGCCCAGTCCGTGCCGTGCACCACGGCGGGGTCGGCGGCGAGCGGCCCGTACGCCTCCAGCCAGGCGAACTCCGCGCCGCCTTCGAGGCGTACGTGTTCGAGCTGGGTAGGGGCCAGTCCCGCCTGGATCTCCGCGTAGCCGCCGGTGCCGGGCTCGGTGAGCCACTGCTGCCAGCGGCGCCCGGCGCGTCCGGCGCCCCACAGGAACAGTTTGCGGCCGCGCAGTGTGTCGGTGGAGGTGTGGACGAGGCCGTGGCCGGAGGCGTCGAGTGCGGCGATCCAGGGGCGGTCGCCGTCCGGGATGTCGTAGAAGTAGTCGGCGGGGTGTTCGCTGCGCAGCGGGTACGTGCGGTCGGCGCCGCCGGACTCCGGTACGGGAACGCGGCGCAGGGTGTGTTCGTACCCGAAGTGCCAGGCGTCGTCCGCCGGGGCGAGGACGCGGGTGTGCTCGTCCTCGGGGACGGCGATGTTGGACCACCAATAGGCGGGGACCGCGTTCAGGTGGGGGTTGTGGACGCGGACGCCGACGAAGAGGAAGTCGGAGCCTTCCGGGAGCCAGAGGTCCACCTGGAAGGGGAGGTCGCGCAGCCGCTCCCACTCCCACAGGCGCAGCATCTCGCCGCCATCGGGGGCCGGTACGGTCGCGGCGTGCACCGGGGCGCACGACAGGGTGGTGTGGCCGGTGGCGCCGGTGTTCCACTCGATGCCGCCGGAGAACCAGGCGCCGTTGAGGGCGAAGTTGGCGGGTTGCAGCACGGGGTTGCGGTAGAGCAGTTCGCGGCCGGTGGGTTTGTGCACGAGGGAGTGCACGCGGCCGCCGAGGCCCGGCAGGACGGTGGCGCGCAGCCGGTCGTTCTCGATGACCAGCGCGTCGAGGGTGGTGTCGGTGCGCTTACGGCCGTAGCCGTCGCGGATGCCGACGGGCAGCAGGGAGCCCAGGGGTGCGTAGCGGAGCCGGCGGGCCATGTCGGGCGGCAGGTCCGGGCCCTCGGGCGGCTCGACGCGGTGGACGTCGCCCGGCGCGCGGAGGGCGGGCAGCGGGTTGACCGGGCCGACGGGCGCCGCGGGAAGGGTCAGGGTGGTGCGTCGTACGCCAGTGGCCACGGCTGCCTCGCAAGGTTGTACCGGGCCACCTCGGGTGCGGTGGCCGCCTGTTGACCATGGAACCCTGTCCGCGCGAACCTGAAAAGGGCCTGTTGAGACCATGTGGCCACCGAACGCGGTCAGGTGCCGGCCCCGCGGCGGCCGGCGCCGGTCAGGAGGGCGCGAGGGCGCTTTCCAGGAGTCCGGCGAGCAGCGCCGCGCCGGTCCCCGCCGGGTCGAGGTCCGGGTCGTAGACGGTGAGGTCGAGCCCCGCGCAGCGCGGTGAGGCCGCCAACGGGAGGAGCAGCCCGCGCAGTTCCCCGGGGAGCAGGCCGCCGGGGCCGGGGCTGTCGACGAAGGGCATCACGGACGGGTCGAGCACGTCCGCGTCGAGGTGGATCCAGAAGCCGTCCGGCGCCGTGTTCTGGAGGTCGCGCAGGGTCTTGCGGGCGACGGCGTCCGGGCCCTGCCGCCGGATCTCGCCGGCCGTGTGGTGGGCGATGCCCAGCGAGGTCAGTTCGGCGCGGTCCTCGTCGTCGTCGCGGATGCCGAGCAGGTGCAGGTCACTGTCGCGTACGTACGGTCCGAGGCCGTCGATGCCGGTGAGGTCGGCCTGTCCGCGGCCGGTGATCTGGGCGGCGCCCTCGCCGGCCGCCGCGCCGACGGGGCCGTTGCGGTCGGTGTTGCCGGGGTGCCGGAAGTCGCTGTGTCCGTCGAGGTGGACGATGCCGTACCGGCCGGTGCGCCGCAGGCCCAGGGCGGCACCGAGCAGGATGGAGCAGTCGCCGCCCAGCAGGACCGGGAACTCGCCGTCGCGCACGTGCGCCGCGACGCGGGTGGCGAGCCGGCGGGTGTACTCCGCGATGGCGGCGGCGTGGAAGTCGCCCTCGCCCTCCCGCCAGCCGCCCAGGTCGTAGCGGGGCGGTGTCAGGACGCCGCCCTCCAGGGCGCCGAGCCGCCGCAGCAGGCCCTGTTCGCGCAGGGCGCCCGCCAGCTTGTGGCAGCCGGGTACGGTGCCCGGCGCGGGCGGGCGCAGCCCGAGGTTGGAGGGGGCGTCGAGGAGCACGATGCGGCGCATCCGGCCATCCCACCGCACCGGCCCCGCGGACTTCAACAGGATTTCGGTGGCGGCGGGCGGGTGCCGCGCGGCGGCTCGGCATGCCGTACCGTTGCAAGCGCATCGGTACGGCGAGGGACGCCGTACCGGCGACGGAAACGAGGGAAGGCGATGGCGACGGACCACACCTACCGGGTGATCGTGCGGGGCCGGTGGGACGGACTGACCGACGAGGCCAGGGCCCGGCTGCTGGCCGAGGCGGACGACCACGGCCTGGCGCAGCTCCGGTTCACGCCGGAGGGCTCGCTCGCCTACGACACCGCGCTGCGCTCGTTCACGTACCGGTACGTGATCGTCTCGGACGCGGCGGACGGCGAGGAGCTGGCGGCCGCCCTCGCCGAGGAGAAGGCGGAGGCGGCCCTGACGGCGGCGGGATACGGCTACCGGGACCTGCGCTCGTCCGCCACCGACATGGACACCATGAAGGTCAACCGCAAGGGACGCTGAACGGCTGCCGGGTGGGCTCCGGCTCCGCCCGGACGGCCTTCCGGCGGCTCACTCCGCCGGCGGCTCGTTGAACCGCAGGTGGTTGCCGAACGGGTCGGTGAGGTCCAGCGACAGCCCGAGCTCGCCGTCCTCCTCCAGGCCGGGCCTCAGGAACGGGTGGACCTTGGCCGTCAGTTCGGCGTGCAGCGCCCGTACGCCGCTCAGCTCGACGTGGACCACCGAGCCCGGTGTGCCGTCCCCGTGGTGCTCGGACAGGTGCAGGACCAGGCCGCCGCGGGACACCTGGGTGTACAGCGGCAGGTCCGGCGCGAAGCGGTGCTCCCAGTCGACGGCGCAGCCCAGGTAGCCGAGGTAGAACTCGTGCGCCTTGGCCACGTCGAAGACGCGCAGCACCGGGACGGGGTGCCGGAAGGTGATCTCGGACATCAGGTCCTTTCGAACATGTCACTGGTGATGGCCCAGCGTTCGTGGTCCCGCCAGGCGCCGTCGAGGAACAGGAAGTCGGGCGAGTAGCCCTCCAGCCGGCAACCCGCGCGCTTGACCAGGGCGATCGAGCGTTCGTTGGCCGGCTGGACGTTGATCTCCAGACGGTGCAGCCCCAGCTCGCCGAAGGCGTACCCCATGGCGAGCCGCAGCCCCTCGCTCATCAGCCCCCGCCCGGCAGCGTGCGCGAAGGCGCCGTACCCCACCGCCCCGCAGCGGAACGCGGCGTGGACGATGTTGTTGATGGTCAGGAAGCCGGCGATACGGCCGGTCTCCGGCTCGCAGATCAAAAAGCCCTCGCGCGACGGCTCCCGGAGTTTGGCGAGATAGCTGTCGTAGGCCGCGTCGGTGGTCGGCGGGGAGAGCCACGGCCGGTGCAGCCGTACGCTCTCCCGCGCCCGCGCCGTGAACTCCGCCCGGTCGCCCGCCGTGAAGTGCCGCAGGCCGACCCGCGGGCCGGTGGCGAGATACGGATCGTCAGCCATCGTCCGATCCTATGAAGTGACCGGCCGGGGCGCCAGACACATCGATCGCAGGAGCGAGCCGACAACCGCCGGCCGGGCCGGAACCGGGGCTCGGGGCCGGGCCGCGCGGGCAGCGCCCGGCCCGGTACGGCACCGGCCGGGACCGGGTCACGGTGTGGCGGCCGCCGTACGTATCGCACAGGCCGCCGCGTATCCCTCCGGCACCGCCACGTCCGCCATCTCCCACCCCGGCACCGTGACCGGCACCGGTCCGGCGCCGACCAGCGTCGTGGTCATCAGATCGCCCGCCAGGCCGCTGCCCGTGCCCTTCAGGTACGCCTCCTTGCGGGTCCAGCAGCGGGCGAAAGCGGCCGGCCGGCCGGCCTCGGGCAGGGCGTCCAGCGTCGCGCGCTCCCGCGGATGCAGCATGCCGGACACCTCGGCCACCGTGCGGGACGAGGCCGGCTTCTCGATGTCCACGCCGACGGGCGTCCGGGCGAAGCCGATCAGCGCCATGTCACCGGTGTGGGAGAGCGAGAAGTGCAGCGGCGCCCCGGCCCCGGCCAGCGCCGGCCGGCCGTGCGGTTCGTCGCAGCAGGGGCAGGGTTCGCGGACGAACCGGATCCCGGCCGGGTCGCGGTCCAGGTACGCGCCGAGCAGCCGGCGCAGCGCGCTGTGCGAGGTGGCGTAGGTGTCGCGGTCGCCGGGCCGGACGAACGCGGCGGTCCGCTTGCGCTCGGCCGCGTCCAGCACCGCCGTGTCGTGCAGCCCGGCCTCGGGCACGGTGCGGACCAGCCACAGCGACACCTCCCCTGTCCCGCCCGCCGGCAGCGGGCCCGGCAGCGCGGACGCGTCGTACACCTCAGGGGTCAGGGCAGGCCGTACGGCGCCGCTCTCCTCGCTCGGGGCCCAGGTATCGCCCGTGGTCATCGTCGCACTCCCTCGTCGTCTTCCCGCGCGGCCGCCCGGAGTCCTCCGGTCCGTCCGTTCCTCGGCGGCGCGTGCGGGCGGCCCGGCGCGGTGCGGGTGCCGGGAGCCGTTACGGCCGTGTCCGGTGACCGTACCCGGCTCGCGGGGCGCGCGCCGCCAACTCGCGCTCCCCCGCGCTCGGTGCGGCCAGCGCCAGTCGGCGGTGTGCACGGCGGAGCATCGCCCGGGCGAGCACGGGGTGCACGCGCCGGACCGCCGCGAAGTAGAGCCGCCCGCCGGTGTGGTGGGTGCGGACGACCGTGCTGAGCGTCACCCGCCCGTCGTGGCCCGCGGTCCGGCCGTCCGCTCCCACGGCCGGGCTCTCGATCAGGACCGACGCCCGGAAGTCCAGGTGCCGGGCGTCCCGGCCGAGCAGGATCTCCCCGCCGTGCCCGGTCGCGGCACGGCCCGTCTCGGGGAACGCGCCGCGCAGCACGCCCTTCCAGGCCGCCGGGTCGCGCGGCATGCCGGGCGGCAGCGGCAACTGCCAGGCGTCCTGGAAGTCCGTCCGCGCGAAGGCGGTGCGGGCCAGCCGGGCACCGGAGGGGACGGGGACGGCGGTGGGGCGCTCCCACAGGAGCCGGTTCAGCAGCCGCACCCACCGCGAACGGCGGACCGGGGCGCGGACCGTGCCGGTGGCGGCGCGTTCGACGTTGTCGAGGACCTCCTCGACGACGGTGGCGTGCAGCCACCGGACCGCGAGCGGCCACGCCAGGAGCCGCGCGCCCCTGAGCCGGTCCTCCAGGACGTGGGTCACCCGGCAGCTTCCGGCGTCGAGCGGGGTCACCTCGATGGCGTGGTGGCCGCCCTCGGGGAAGGCGCACCGGATGTGGCGGCCCGGCTCGTAGGCGGTGACGCGGTAGCGGACGAAGCCGTGGCCGCCGGTCGCGCCGACGCCCAGCGGGCGGTCGAAGCGCATGGCGGGCCAGACGGGCACCGGGAAGAGCGGGTCGTCGTCGCCGGCCAGTCGGTCGAGCAGGGCTCCGACCGTCTCGGCGGGGGCCTGGACCGTGCGGGTGTGGACATCGCGGACCGTGCGCATCGGGCACCTCCATACGGTGGCGTATGTTTGACCGTACGGTAGCGTATGGCCATGGCGCAACGGCGAACGGACCACCCCCCGGCCCCCACCTCGGACCGGCCCCCGAACTCCCCTTCCGGCGCGGGCCGTGGCCGGAAACCGGCCGGCACCCGGCGCCGCCTGACCGCCGAGGACTGGGCCGACGCCGCCCTCGCCGCCATCGGCGAAGGCGGCCTGGCGGCGGTGGCCGTGGAGCCGATCGCCACCCGGCTCGGCACCACCAAGGGCAGCTTCTACTGGCACTTCGCCAACCGGGACGCCCTCGTCGACGCCGCGCTGGAACGCTGGGAGCAGGTGCGCACCGAAGCCGTCATCACCACGGTCGAGGCGGAGCCCGACCCGGAGCGGCGCCTGCGCGCCCTGTTCGCGCACGCGACCGCCGCGTCGGCCGCCGACCCGCTGGAGGTCTCCCTGCTCGCGACGGCGGCGGAGCCGCGCGTCGCGGCGGTCCTGCGCCGGGTGGCGGACCGCCGGGTCGGCTATGTCGCCGACCTGTTCGCCGCGCTGGGCTTCCCGGCGGCCGCGGCGCGGCGGCGGGGCCTGCTCGCGTACGCGGCGTTCCTCGGCCACACCCAGCTCGGGCACGCCGTCCCGGAGAGCCTGCCCGGCGGGGCGGACCGCGACCGGTACCTGGACGCGGTGATCGACACCCTGCTCTGCCGGGACTGACCGGACCCGGGCCCGTACGCCCGGGCCCAAGCACCACTCCCGTCCGTACGCCCGGGCGCCCGGCCCCGCGCGGTACCCCCGTCCGTATGCCCGGGTCACCGGCTCCGCGCGGCACACCGGGGCGCGGCCGGAATCGGCCGGTCTGCGCATGGACGTATTACGTGCATGGGGCATGTGGTGGGAGGCGATCCGGACCGGCCCCGTCCCTCCCCGCCCGTCCAGCCCTTATCCCCTCCCGACCCGCCGTCCGCCAACCTTGTCTCAGGAGCCCACCGACCCACGGCCCACGCAGCCTTCCTCCAGGAGGTCCCATGACCGAGGCTCTGTCCTTCCCGCAGGACCGCACCTGCCCCTACCACCCGCCCACCGGCTACCAGCCGTTGCGCGACGCCCGCCCGCTGTCCCGCGTGCGGCTCTACGACGGCCGCCCCGCCTGGGTGGTGACCGGCCACGCCGAGACCCGTGCCCTGCTCACCGATCCGCGCCTGTCCGCCGACCGGCAGAATCCCGCGTTCCCCGCCCCCGCGCCGCGCTTCGCGACGCTGCGCAACGTGCGGACCCCGCTGCTGGGGGTCGACGACCCCGAACACAACACCCAGCGCCGGATGCTGATACCGAGCTTCAGCCTCAAGCGTGTCGCCGCGCTGCGCCCCCGTATCCAGGAGATCGTCGACCGGCTGCTGGACGCCATGGCGGAGCAGGGCCCGCCGGCGGAGCTGGTGTCCGCCTTCGCGCTGCCCGTGCCGTCCATGGTGATCTGTTCCCTGCTCGGCGTCCCGTACGCCGACCACGAACTCTTCGAGAAGCTGTCCCGCACCCTCCTGCAGAGCACCGACCCCCAGGAGATCTCCGGGTCCCGGGACCGCCTGGAGGACTACTTCACCGACCTGGTGGCCCGCAAGCGCGAGCGGCCGGGCGACGGCCTGCTGGACGAGCTGATCGCCGAACGCCTGGAAACCGGCGAGATGGACCGCCGCGACCTGGCACGCATGGCCATGCTCCTGCTGGTGGCCGGTCACGAGACCACCTCCAACATGCTCTCGCTGGGCACCTTCACGCTGCTGGAGCACCCGGAGCAGTTCGCCTCGCTGCGCGCCGACGCCGCGCTGCTCCCGGACGCGGTGGAGGAGCTGCTGCGGTTCCTGTCGATCGCCGACGGGATGGTGCGGGTGGCGACCGAGGACATCGAGGTCGGCGGCGAGACGATCCGGGCGGACGACGGCGTCATCTTCTCCACCTCGGTCGTCAACCGGGACGGCGCGGCCTACGCCTCGCCGGACACCCTGGACTGGCGGCGTTCCGCCCGCCACCACGTCGCCTTCGGGTTCGGCGTCCACCAGTGCCTGGGCCAGAACCTGGCCCGCGCGGAGATGGAGATCGCCTTCGGGTCGCTCTTCGCCCGCTTCCCCGGTCTGCGGCTGGCGGTGCCCGCCGCCGAGGTCCCCGCCAAACCCGGCCACACCCTGCAGGGCCTGGTCGAACTGCCCGTCACCTGGTGACCGGCCGGCCGGCCGTACCCGCGGCGCCCGCCGACGAACGGAAGAGATCCGCCATGAAGATCGACATCGACACGTCCGTGTGCATCGGCTCCGGCCAGTGCGCGCTCACCGCGCCCGAGGTGTTCACCCAGGACGACGACGGGTTCAGCGCCCTGCTGCCGGGCCGCGAGGACGGCGCGGGCGACCCGTTGGTACGGGAAGCCGCCCGCGCCTGCCCGGTCCAGGCCATCACGGTCACCGAGCCCTGAGCCCTGAGCCCTGGGCCCGGACGGCCACGGCCGCCCCGCGTCCGGGCCCGGCGGCGCTCCGGTTCCGCCGGACCCGGGGCCCTGCCCCCGCCCGGCTATCCGTCCGGCTCCCCCGGCTCTCCCACGTCGTCCGTCTCCTCCAGCACCTCCGCGACCACCGGCAGTTCGAGTGTGCCGGTGTGCTCGCGGGAGCTGCTCACGGTCACCGGCTTGACCCCGCGGTTGCCGAAGTACGCGGTGTCGCTGGCCGCCACCACGAACCGCAGCCGGTGGCCCTCCTCGAAGCGGTGCACGACGGCGGGCAGGTCCACGGTGAACTCCCTGGTCACGTCCGGCACCCGGACCGGCGCCACCAAGCGGTGGAGGAGCGTCTTGCCGCCGTTCGGCGCCACGTCGTAGAGCTTGACGAACAGGAGCAGCCGGTCGGCCGCGTCACCGGAGCGCTGTGTCCGCTCGGCCGCGGGGGAATGGACCCGCAGGGTGGCCCGGGGCGCGCCGACCACGTCCACGGGCCGCCCCCGGACCGGGTCGGACGTCCAGTCCAGGTAGGTGCCCCGGGTGTCGTACGGCGCGGGGTTCGGCAGCCGCAGCAGTTCGGCCAGCGAACTCTCCGAATGGCTCGATCTGACCCGCCAGTTGCGGTACGAACGGCTGCCGGTGACCACGTCGGCGCGGCTGTCCACGAGCCTGCCGTCGCCGGAAAGGTACAGCCGTCGCGGGAGGCCCCCGGGGTAGACCTCCGAGGTGCCGTACACCGGCCCGTCGCGCACCCAGTCCCGGTAGTACGCGAAGGCGGGCCCGGTGTCGGTGTCCCACTGGTGGCGCAGGTGACGGTTGAACCACGCGAGGACCCGCCGTCCCACGTAACTGCTCTCGAAGTTGCCCTTCGACAGGTCGAGTTCGCCGTCGGCGGGGTCGGTCATGCCGCCGCTGTGGCCCCAGGACTGCCAGATCATCGCGGTGTCGGTGCCCTGGGCCCGCAGGGTCGCGAACGTCGCGGCGGCCTCGTTGAGCTGGAAGAGGGTGTCCGCCTGCCCCTGGACGAGCAGGGTCGGGGTGCGGACCGTGGCGAGGTAGGAGGCCGGGGAGACGCTGCGCAGGTAGTCGAGCACCGCGTCCGTGCGGGCGGCCGGGTAGCGGCCGGAGTTCAGCAGCTTCTTGGCCTCGCACGCCCGCGCGACGAAGTGCACACAGCCCGCGCCACCGCCGCGGGACGGGTCCAGCCGCGGGCGGAGCAGCCCCTGCGCCTCGCCGATGAGGTAGAAGCCGTTGGTCCACTGGTACTTGTACGCGCCGGGTCCCGGTCCGGCCACGCCGGTGGTGCGGTCGGCGTTGTCGGGCGCGAGGGCGTACGCGAGGTCGTGCCACGTGATGAGCGGGACCAGGGCGTCCAGTCGCTCGTCCACGGAAGCGGTGGCGAGCTGGATCGCACCGCCGTACGAGCCGCCGAACATACCCGCCCTCGGGTCCCGGGGGCTGTCCTTGGTGACGAAGTCGACCCGCGTCCCGTCCTTCGCCGCCCGCTGCCCCGCGAGGAAGTCGAGGAGTCGGCTCGCCGCCCGCCCGTCGATCCGCGGGTCGTCGAGGGAGATCGGGCAGCCGGTCCGGCCGAAGCCGAGGCCGGAGTAGGCCAGCGCGACATAGCCGCGGGAGGCGAACGCGCGGGCGATGGCGTCGGTGGAGCCGTCCGACTTGCTGCCGCCGAACCCGTTGGTGGTCAGCACGGCCGGTGCCGGGTGCGCGGCGTCCACCCCCGTGGGGCGGTAGAGGTCGGCGTCCAGCGTGCAGTCCCGGCCGCCGGCCCGTACCGGGAGCTTCAGGGCGGTGACGGAGTACCCGGGGTGCCGGGGCCCCGCCGCCCCGGCGGTCCCGGCCGTACCGGCGACGGTCACCGGCCCGATGAGCGCCGCGCACGCCGCGAGGCACACCGAGGCGGAGACCGGCAGCCGGACGTCCCGGGTCCGCGCTGCGCGCCGGACGGGCCGGGCCGCGGCACGGGGCAGGGCTCTGGACACGCTGGGCACGCAGACCTCCACAAAGGCACGCCGCACCAAGCGGTCGGTAACGGCCGGCTCATGTCGTGACACCGGTAGCAAAGGTGTCGACGCTCGCACCGGGGATTGTCTCCCGGCCACGCCAGGTCCATCCGAAAGGCTCCGCCCGCACCACCCGATGGGCTGCACGAACACCCGGGCCGGGCCCCGGCGGACCACCCGTACGGGACCGGCGCGGCGGACGCGGTGACCGGCCGTGTCGCTCGTCCGGGTGGCGCCGGCCGTCAGGGGCGCTCGCGCAGCGCCGGCACGTCGTACGAGAGGGTCCCGGCCACCGCGTCCAGCTCCGCCCGTACGCCCAGCGGCAGGGTGAGCGCCGATTCGCCGTGCCCGAAGCCGAACTCCTCCACCACCGGCACACCGAGGGGCCCGAGACGGTCCAGCAGCACCGCGCGGATCTGCTCGTACGGGCCGCAGCGGGCCCACGAGCCGAGCACGACGCCCGCGACGCCGTCCAGCCATCCGGCGCGCCGGAGCTGGGTGAGGGCACGGTCGACGCGGTACGCGGGCTCGCCCACGTCCTCCAGCAGGAGCAGGCCGCCGGCCGCGCCCGCGCGGGCGTGCGGCGTGCCCAGGTCGGCGGCGAGCAGGGACAGGCAGCCGCCCAGCGTGACGCCGCTCGCCCGCCCCGGCACCAGCGGCCGGGCGGTCGGTGACGTGACGACCCGCGCCGAGCGGGGCGCGAAGAGGGTGCGCCGCAGGTGTTCGCGGGTCGGCTCGTCCTTGAGGAACACCTCACCCGCGACGGCCGGGCCGTGCAGCGTGGCCACTCCGGCGCGTACCGCGAACGCCTCGTGCAGCGCGGTCACGTCACTGAAGCCGACCAGCGGCTTGGGCCCGTGCGCGCGGAAGGCCGCCCGCACGGCCGCCCAGTCCACGAGGTCGGCCATGCGCTGCGCCCCGTAACCGCCGCGGGCCGCGAAGACCGCCGCGACGTCCGGGGCGCACAGTGCCTCCTGGAGGTCGCGGGCGCGTTCCTCGTCCGTGGCCGCCAGGTACGGCAGGGTGGCGTGCCGGCCGCGTACGTGGGGCGCCTCGACCGGGTCGAGGTCCCAGCCGCGCAGCAGGTCGGCCCCGGCGTCCAGCCGCTCCGGGGCGACCGGGCCGCTCGGCGCGACCAGGCAGACCCGGTCGCCGGGTGCCAGGCACCGGGGGCGGTCCGCCGGCCGTGAGAGAGGGGTGCCAGCCGTCACTTGGTCAGCTCCAGCACGGGTACGTCCGCCCGGTCGACGCCGAAGGCCTGCGCGTACAGGGACAGTTCCGCCTCCAGGGCCCGGACGATGGTGTCCGCGCGGCGGAAGCCGTGCCCCTCGCCCTCGAAGGCCAGATAGGCGTGCGCGGTGCCGTGCCGGCTGGCCTCCGCGAGGAAGCGGTCGCACTGGGCGGGCGGGCAGACGGCGTCGTCGAGGCCCTGGAGGAGCAGGAACGGGGCGGTGATCCGGTCCGCGTGCCGCGCCGGGGAGCGGTCGCGGTAGCGGTCGGGCACCTCGGCTCGCGGACCGATCAGGCTCTCCAGGTACTGCGACTCGAAGTCGTGGGTGCCGTCCTCGGCCCAGCCCACCAGGTCGAGGACCGGGTAGCTGATCGCGGCGCAGGCGTACCGGCCGGTCGTCACGAGCGAGGCCGCGGCGGTCCAGCCGCCCGCGCTGCCGCCGCGCACGGCCAGCCGGTGCCGGTCGGCGGTGCCCTCGTCGGCCAGCGCCTCGGCGACGGCCGCGCAGTCCTCGACGTCCACCACGCCCCACTGCTCGCGCAGGCGTTCGCGGTAGGCCCGGCCGTAGCCGGTGGAGCCGCCGTAGTCGACCTCGGCGACGCCGATGCCGCGGGAGGTGAAGTAGGCGACCGCCAGGTCCAGTACGAGCGGGGCGCGGCTGGTGGGGCCGCCGTGCGCCCACACGACGTAGGGCGGCAGTTCGCCGTCGGGGGCGCGGTGGCCGGGGCTGTGCGGCGGGTAGATGTGGGCGTGCACGTCGCGGCCGTCGGGACCGGTGAAGGTGCGGATCTGCGGTTCGGGGTAGTACACCGGGTCCACCGCGTCGGTGTGCCGGGCCGCGATCACCCGGGCCCGGCCCGTACAGGTGTCCAGTTCGACGATCTCGTACGCGCTGCGCGGGCTGGCGGCGACGCCGATCACCCGGCTCCCGTGCACGGCCAGGGTGGGCGCCCATTCCGTCCACGGCCCGGCCGCGTCCACCAGTTCGCCGCTGACCGGGTCGAGGATGCCGAGCGCCATGGCGCCACGGCCGTGCACCACCGCGATCGTGCCGCCGTCCAGCGGCAGGAACCAGCGCGCCCCGAGCTGCCACAGCGGGCCGCCGAACTCCTCCTGCCGGGGCCGGCACAGGCGGGTGCCCGGGCCCCGGCCCGCGTCCGGGTCGGTGCGGCGCAGCTCCCACCAGCCGTCGGCGTCGGAGACGTACAGCAGCGTGCCGTCCGCGTCCCACTCGATCTGCGCGACGGACTCCTCGGGGCCGCCGGCGACCGGCCGGACGCCGGTGAAGGTGCCGTCGCCGGTGATGTCGGCGAGCAGCGCGACGGTGCCGTCCCACGGCATCCGCGGGTGGTCCCAGGCGATCCACGCGGCCCGCCGCCCGTCCGGCGAGAGCCGTGGGCCCGTGACGAAGCGGTGGTGACCGTCGGTCAGTTCCCGTACGGCGGCGCGGTCCCCGGCGGCCGAGCCGTCCAGCGGCACCGCGGCGAGCACCCGGCGCACGTCGGTCGGCCGCGGGCCGGTGAACTCCTCCAGGACGCACCACACCTCGCCCCGGTCCAGGCGCAGGACGGGGTCGGCCCAGCGCAGTCCGCCGCCGACGGCCGAGACCGGGGTCAGCGGGCGGGGCGCCTCGTCACCGTCCGGCGCGTACACGTACAGCCGCTGGTCGGCGAAGTCGCAGAACACCACGACCGGGCGGCCGTCCGCGGCCACCGCACCGGCCCACGGCTGGCCGCCGTACTCGATGACCCGGCTGCGGACGTTCCAGGGCGCCGGCAGCAGGGTCTGTTCCGTGCCGTCGGGCCGCCTGCGGACCAGCGCGCGCCGGCCGCTCTCCGCCGGGCGGGCTTCGGTCCACCACACCTCGTCCCCCACCACGCCGACGTACTCGGGGCGGCCGTCGTGCTCGGCGACCAGCCGGGCGTCGATCGGGGACGGCCAGGCTCCGTAGGGGGCCGTGGTCACCATGGTGGCGTTCCTCCTCAGACGTTGGAGCCGCCAAGCCTGTCGTACGCGGGGCCGGGCATCAACCCGTACGGTTCGCCGCGATGGTCCGGTCCTGGCCGGTGACGACCGGTCCCGGCGGGAACCGGCAGGCGGCGCGCCGCGCCGGGCAGCCGCGCCCACGGGCCGGGCGGCCCGTGGGCACCAACGTTTCCCTCAGCCGCTCGTGGGCGGCTGCGGCCGCCCCGTCGGCGCCCGGAGGAAGTGGTCGAGGACCCGCACGCCGAAGTGCAGCGCCTCCACCGGGACGCGCTCGTCGTCCCCGTGGAACAGCGCCTGGTAGTCGAAGCCTTCGGGCAGCTTGAGCGGCGAGAAGCCGTACCCGGCGATGCCCAGCCGGGAGAACTGCTTGGCGTCCGTACCGCCCGACATGCAGTACGGGACGACGTGACCGGCCGGGTCGAAGCGCTCGATGGCCGCCCGCATCGCGCTGTACGTGGGCGAGGCGACCGGTGCCTGGAGCGCCACCTCGCCGTGGTCGTACGCCCAGGACACCTCGGGCCCGGTCAGCCGGTCCATGGTGGTGCGGAACTCCGCCTCGCCGCCGGGCACCACCCGCCCGTCCACGTAGGCGACGGCGTTGCCCGGGACGACGTTGACCTTGTAGCCGGCCTCCAGCATCGTCGGGTTGGCGCTGTTGCGGACCGTCGGCTCGACCAGCGCGGCCGACGGTCCGAGCTTGCTGAGCAGCGTGTCCACGTCGAAGTCCGGGGCGTCCAGGGCGGCTTCGATGCCGTGCAGGGCGGCCAGCTCGCCGAGCGCGGCGCGCACCGTGTCGGTCAGGCGTACCGGCCAGCGGTGCTCCCCGATGCGAGCCACGGCCGCCGCGAGCCGGCTGACCGCGTTGGCGCGGTTGACCTTCGAGCCGTGCCCGGCCTTGCCCTCGGCGGTCAGTTTCAGCCAGGCGGTGCCCCGCTCGCCCGCCGCGACCGGGTACAGCCGCAGCCCGCCGCCCGCGTGGAAGGTGAAGGCGCCGGACTCGCTGATGCCCTCCGTACAGCCCTCGAAGAGGCCGGGGTGGTGGTCGGCGAGAAAGCCCGAGCCGTCGATGGCGCTGGCCTCCTCGTCGGCCGTGAAGGCCAGCACGAGATCGCGGGCCGGCCGGACGCCGGAGCGCGCCCACTGCCGGACGGCCGCGAGCACCATCGCGTCCATGTTCTTCATGTCCACGGCGCCCCGGCCCCACACGACGCCGTCCTCGACCTCGCCGGAGAACGGGTGCCTGCTCCAGTCGGCGGGCTCGGCGGGCACCACGTCCAGGTGTCCGTGCACCAGCAGGGCCGCCGCGCCGGGGTCCGCGCCCTCGACCCGCGCGACCACGTTCGTACGGCCCGGACTGCGCTCCAGCAGCACCGGCTCCAGACCGGCCTCGGCGAGCCGCTCCGCGACGTACTCGGCGGCCGGGCGCTCCCGGCAGTCGCCGCCGCCGCGGTTGGTGGTGTCGATCCGGATCAGGTCGGACGTGAACCGCACGACCTCGTCGAGGGCCTGCCCGTCCACCGCGTCGCCGGGGTGGTCCGCCATGTCGCCGTCGGCGCTGTCAGCCATATTGCTCCTCCACCGCCGACGACACGACGGTGGTGACCGTCTTGAAGCAGCGGATCGCTTCGTACATGTTCTCGCTGGTGTACGCGGTGCGCCGCTCGCCGGTGCGCTCGACTCCCGGGACGCAGGTCGCCGTGCCCACCAGGTGCTCGGCGTCGTACTCCATCTCGACGGTGAACGGGCCGCCGTGCACCGGCTCGGTGCGCACCGCGAGGGCCGCCGCCTCGCGCGCGGCGGCTCTGATGTCCGCCGCCGTACGGGCCGGCGGGCGGCACACGGCCGCGTACCGCGAGACGTGGTCCTTGACGGCCACGGCCCGCGCGCCGGGCGCGTACCCGGCGGCGTCCTCACAGGTCCGGTCGTCGCCGGTCACCAGCACCACGGGCACACCGTATTCGGCCACCACCAGGGAGTTGAGGTAGCCCTCGCTGGCCCGCGTGCCGTTCACCCACACGCCCGTCAGCGAGTTGGCGAGGTACGTGTGGGCCAGCACGCCCTCGGTGCCGGCGCCCGCGTGGTAGCCGACGAAGGCGACGCCGTCCACATCGCCGTGCTGAACGCCCTCGACCATGCTCAGCGCCTTGTGCTTGCCGGTCAGCAACTGGGCCCGCTCGTCGAGCTGCTCCAGCAGCAGGTTGCGCATGGACCAGTGGGCCTCGTTGACCAGCACCTCGTCCGCGCCGCCGTCGAAGAACCCGGCGATCGCCGCGTTGACGTCGCCGGTGAACACCGGCCGGAAGCGCTGCCACTGGGCGTGACCCGGCAGCACGTCGTCCGGCCAGGTCACTCCGGTGGCGCCCTCCATGTCCGCGGAAATGAGGATCTTCACCATGCACCGTCCCGTCACAGCTAGGAGGCGGACCGCTCCGGCACCGGCCCGGCGGGCCGCGCCGCCGGGCAGGCCTCCCACCATAACCACGACCGGCCACCGCACTTGCGACCTCGGCCCAAGTGCGTCCGTACGGCCGGGTGCCCGGCCCCACCCCGTGCGGGCCCGGCACCCGGCCGGGGCCCTTCCCGGGCGGGCGCGCCGCCCGGCGGGACCCGCCGACGGCCGGATCGCCCGGCCGTGCACCACCGTGCCGTGGGCCGCTCGCGCCCCGCGTCACACCGCGGGCCGGGCCGTATCCGCCGTACAGGGGAAGCGCAGGGGGTACCGGAAGCCGATGCGCGAGCGGCTTCCGGTGCGCCGGGGAGCGGCAGAGCGGGAGGAGGTGCGCCCTCGGTCAGTCCGCCGCGCCGGCGACCAGCCAGTTCGTGGGGATCTCGATCCGGGAACCGTCCGCGCGGTACTCGGTCGTCATCAGCGGCAGCCGGCCGGTGGCGATCACCCGCAGCCCGTAGGCGGCCAGCAGTCCGGGGACGACCGAGTCGGCCATCTCGCCGGGCGCGATACCGTGCGCGAGAACGGCCCGCAGTTTGCCGGGCGGGCCCCCGGGGCTCCGCGCGAGCGAGGCGAAGACGTCCCTGGACGCCTCGGCCGGTTCGACGGCGAAGATCCGGCCGGTCCGGCCCAGCAGCGTCGCGGCGTTCTCGACGATCCGGGGCCGGTCCTCGGAGGCGCACTGGTGCAGGACGCCGCGCAGATACACGTTGGCGTCGCCCAGTTCGCCGTGCAGGGCGCGTACCGCCGCCGGGTCGGCGGCGTCCAGGCGCCGGTATTCGGCCATTCGGGACGGGTCGTCCGCGCGGGCGTGCGCGACGGCCGCCTCCGAGAGGTCGACGCCGACCGCGCGCCGGTAGCGCCCCGCCAGGAAGCGCGTCTGGGTGCCGTTGCCGCAGCCCAGGTCGACGACCGGCAGCGCGGCGTCGAAGTGGGGCGCGAACAGCGGCAGATGGAGCTCGGCCGTCAGCGAGGGATCGGAGTCCCAGAAGACCTCGCCCTCGCCGGCCGGCGCGTCCCGCCAGAAGCCTTCCCACGCCCGCAGATAGTGGCTCGAAGCGCTCATGGCCAATTGCTACTGCCGTACGCGGGCCTCCCGCAAGCCTGTCGACCGTTCTTTCACGCGCCGTCGCGGACCGGCGCACGCCCGTCGCGCGGCCAGGCGCTCGCGGTACGGGACAGCGACTGTTCGAACCACACCGTCTTGCCGGTCGCCGTCCGGCTCGTCCCCCACTCCCGCGCGAGCCTGCTGACCACCCGCAGGCCGCGCCCGAACTCGTCGTCGTCCGCCGCGCTCAGCATCTGCGGCAGGATGTGATCGTCGTCCGACACCTCGCACAGCAGGGCGTCCGTCCGCACCAGCCGCAGCACCACGTGCTGGGTGTGCGCATGGCGTACGGCGTTGGTGACGACCTCGCTGACCAGCAGCTCGGCGGTCTCCGAAGCCGCTTCAAGGCCCCACTGCGCCAGCCGGCCGCGGACAAGGCGACGCGCGCGGCCCGCCTCGCGCGCGTCGGTGGCCAGCCGCCACTCGGCGACGTCCGCAGGGGCGATGCCGTTGAGCCGCGCCATCAGCAGCGCCACGTCGTCCTTGCGGCCGCCCCGCACGTTCAGCGCGCGGATGATGGCGTCGCAGGCGTCGTCCATGGACGCGGCCGGATGCGCGGCGGACTCGGCGAGCGCCGCCAGGCCCACGCCTATGTCCTCACCCCGCACCTCGACCAGGCCGTCCGTGCACAGCACCAGCCGGTCGCCCGCCGCGACGGGGACCGTGACCGCCTCGAACGGCACACCCCCGACACCGATGGGCGCGCCCGTCGGCAGGTCCAGCAGCTCGCTGCGGCCGTCCACGGCGCGCACCAGCACCGGCGGGATGTGCCCGGCGTTGGAGATCACCAGCCGCCGGCCGATCGGGTCGTAGACCGCGTACAGGCAGGTGGCGAGGTAGTTGTCGCCGAGCCGCTGCGCGAGGTCGTCCAGGCTGCGCAGCAACTGGGCCGGGTGCATGTCGATCGCGGCCATGGTCTGCACCGCCGTACGGAGCTGGCCCATCATCGCGGCGGAGTTCAGGCCGTGGCCCATCACGTCGCCCACGACGAAGGCGGTGCGCGAGCCGGGCAGCTTGATGGTGTCGAACCAGTCGCCGCCGACCCGGCCGAGGCGGGTGCCCGGCAGATAGCGGGTGGCCGTGTCACAGCCGGCCATCCGCGGTTCGATGCGCGGCAGCATGCTGTCCTGGAGGGTCTCGGCGACATTCTCCTGGTAGGTGTACATACGGGCGTTGTCCAGCACGAGACCGGCGCGGGCGGCGAGCTCGGCGCCCGTCACCCGGTCCATGTCGTTGAACTCCATCCGCTCCGGGTGACGCAGCAGGATCATGAAGCCCAGCACCACGTTGCGCGCCTTGAGCGGGACCACCAGCAGCGAGCGCCGGTTGATCAGCGGGCTGATGTCCCGCTTCTCGAACTGGGCGGCGATCGCGTTGCCCAGCTCCTCGCTGATGCGCGGGATCAGCACCGGCTCGCCGGTGGTCATGCACTGGAAGAACGGCGTGTGCACCGGAAAGGGCATCGACTCGCCGACCGGGACGACGTCGTCCCACCGGCCCGGCTCGTCGTTGTGCTCCACCGCGACGCGGTGCCACAGCGTCGTGGCGTCCGGCGGGCCGTCGGGGAAGCCCTCGCCCGCGATGACCTGCTCGCGCAGGTAGGTGCCGGCGACGTCGGTGAAGCGTGGTACGACGGCCTCGCTGACCTCCTGGATCGTGTGGGCGAGGTCCAGGGACGAGCCGATCCGGCCACTGACCTCGTTCAGGAACTCCAACCGCTCGCGGACGGCGGCGTATTCGAGGTCGGACTCCAGCTCCGCGGCGGCCTCGGCGGCGGCCCGCGCGTCCGCCGCGCCGCTCGCGGCGCGCAGCAGCCGGGCCCGCCGCTCCACCCGGCGCGGCACACCCCAGTCGGGGGTGACCGGGAAGCGCTCCTGCTGACTGATCTCCAGCACCGGATAGCCCAGCTCCAGCACCTGGGAGACGATCCGGGCGCTCTCCTGGGGGCTCATGCTCGGGAGGATCTGGGGCAGTTGGGCGGCCAGTACTTCGGACCCCTCGAAGTCCGTGTGCAGCGCGAAGCCGGGGGCGAAGCGCTCGTTCTCCGCGTCGTCCGCGCCGCCGCGGCCGTGCAGTTGGTCGGCGTCCGCCGCCAGCACGAGCAGCCGCTCCGCACCCGGGCCCACCAGGGGATACGCCCACCACAGGAGGTCGACCGTGCCGCGCTCCACGTCCGCCATGCGGGCGCGCCCCGCGGTGGGGTAGGCGGCTTGGCCGCCCAACGACGCCTCCAGGTCGGGCCCGTCGCACCGCCCGTCCGCCGGCTCCTCGTACCGGCCGCGCGCCGTCCACTCCTGCTCGCCGAGCGCCCCGGAGACCGGCATCAGATCGACGGCGGGCGCGCCCACCGCCTCCTCCCGGGCGGGGCCGAAGAGCTTGCGGGCGCCCGTGCTCCAGTGGGAGACCCGTCCGTCGGCGTCCACCACCACTACGGCGAGCGGGATCCGCCCGGGCACGGTGTCCCGTGGCGCCGGCACCTGAGGCGCCGCGCCCACCCTGTCGTCGCCGTGCGACGGGCCACGCTCCATGGGCGGTTGCTCCTTCGTACACCGATCTTGCACCACCGCTACCACGGTACGACCGTGGGGTGACAGCGCGGGCCGCATTCACCGAATAGGTGGTGCGCCCCGCGTGAACGACCATGGCGCGAGCCGATCGGTCACCCCGGGTGCCCGCCACCGCCCGTCCGCCGCCCCCGCCGCGCGCCGTGCGCGGGCGGGTGCCGCCCGGCGGAACCAGCCGTACCGGTCGCGGTCTTGCGGGCGCCCGTAGGGTGAGGACGTGCCCAGACGGACCGAACAGGTGACCGCGGGAGCCCGCCGGGCCGCCGCCCCCCGGGGCGGGCGGCGGGCAGGCCCCGCACCGGACGTCTTCGCCCCGCGCGGCGGCAACGACCAGGCCGACGGCCCCGTACCGCTGCACCGCCTCGACGTGCCCGCCCCCCACCTGCTGCCCTTCGCCATCGGCTCCTTCGACACCATCGGCCCCCTCTCCCGGGCCGGCTTCCCGCACCGGCACTCCTTCCACGAGATCGTGTACGTGACGGGTGGCACCGGCGCCCACGTCCTCGACGAGGACCGCCGGCCGCTGCGCCCGCCCCACCTGTGCTTCATCACACCGGGCCAGGTGCACTACTGGGACGGTGTGCACGGCCTGCGCGGCTGGGTGATCGTGTTCACCGACGACTTCCTGCTGGCCCACCCCGGCGACCGGGACGCGCTGACGCGGCTGGGCGAGCGCCCGTGGATGCGGCCCGGGCCCGACGACGCGGCGCGGCTGGCCGGCCTGGTCGGCGAGATGCTGTGGGAGTACGGCGAGCGGGCCCCGTCGTTCACGTCGGTGCTCCAGGCGCAGTTGCACATCCTGATCGCCCGCGCGCTGCGGATGTCCGCCCCGCGGGGCGCGCCGGGCCCGGACGCACCGCACGGTTCTGATCACGGCGGTGGCCGCCCCGGCGCCCGGCGCACGGACTGCGTGGCGGGCCGGGCCGCCCTGGTCTCCCGGGAGTTCACCCGGCTGCTGGCGCAACCGGGCTCGCTGGGCCGGTCGGTGCGCTCCTACGCCGAGGAACTCGGCGTCTCCGTGGGGCACCTGGCCGAGCTGGTCAAGCGCGGCACCGGCCGGACCCCCGGCCGGCTGATCCGGCACGCGCAGACCGTGGAGGCCAAGCGGCTGCTGTCCGGCTCCGGCCTGACGGTGGCCCAGGTGGCCCGCCGGGTGGGGTTCGGCGACCCGGCGTACTTCTGCCGCTTCTTCCGCCGGGAGACGGGGCTGAGCCCCGGCGACTTCCGCCGTGCCACGGGCGGCACCGGAGGAATTCACCATGACCCCCGCGCCCAGTCCATCGAAGCGCCGCGGCGGCCCGAATAGCGTCTGTCGCCGTCAGCCGGCCCCACGAGGCGGGGGCGGCCCCGGCCCCCGCCACCCCGTGCCCGGGGCCTTCCCGCCCTTCCCCCTGCTCACAGGAGCGCGCGATGGACGACGAACGCACAGACAGCACCGAGCCCGTGCAGCACGGCGGTCGGCGCAGACCGATCAGCCGCAAGAACGTGCTCAAGGCCGCCGTCGCGGCCGTGCCGTTACCGATGCTGCTCGGTGGCGCCGCCCTGGCCCGGGACACCAAGCCCTCCGAAGGCCCGCTCACCCCCACCCCGTACTGCGACGACGGCGACGATCCCACCCCGCCGCAGATGGAGGGCCCGTACTTCAAGCCGAACTCGCCGCTGCGGGACTCGCTGATCCAGCCCGGTACACAGGGCACGCGGCTCACCGTGAGCGGGTTCGTCTTCGGGCTGACCTGCCGGCCGCTGGCCGATGTCCTGCTGGACTGGTGGCAGGCGGACGCCAACGGCGCGTACGACAACGTGGGGTTCCGCCTCCGCGGGCACCAGTTCACCGACCAGCGCGGCGCGTTCAAGCTCACCACGATCGTGCCGGGCCTCTATCCGGGCCGCACCCGGCATCTGCACGTGAAGCTCCAGGCACCGAACCAGCCGATCCTGACCACGCAGCTCTACTTCCCCGGCGAACCGCGCAACAACACCGACCCGCTCTTCGACCCCGCGCTGTTGATGAACGTGCGGCAGAACGGGCCGGCCAAGGAGGCGTCGTTCGACTTCGTCCTGCGGGTACGGGGCGGGACCACCCCGGCCCCCACCGGCAAGCCGACCGAACCGCCCGGCGGTACCTGGGCCCCCGGGGCCGACTACCGCGCGGGGGACCAGGTCGGCTACGACGGCGCCACGTACGCGTGCCTCCAGCCGCACACGGCGCGCGCCGGATGGGAACCGCCGGCCGTCCCGGCGCTGTGGCGCCGCACCTGATCCGGGGCGCCGGTGCCCGGCCCGCACCCGGGCCGGGCGGGCCGGTGCCGGTCCGTACGACCGGCACCGGGCGGACGGGCGGTCAGTCCCCGTACCCGAGCTGGAGGTCGCGCTCGGTGCGGCCGCCGCCCGTGACCTGGAGGACCGTCGCCACCGGCGGGTAGCCCGCCGCGACGACGGTGTACTCGCCCGCCGCCAGGTCGACGAAGCGGAACAGCCCGTCCGGGCCGGTGGTCGCGGAGTCCACCACGTTGCCGGCCGCGTCCAGCAGCGTGACGCGGGCGTCCTCGACGGGGCGCCCGCCACCGGACCGTACGGTGCCGCGCAGCACCGCGCCGCCCGCCAGCTCGATGTCCTGCCGGGTCTCCCGGGACGACTCGACGGTGACCGGCAGGGCGGCGGGGCGGTGCGCGGGGGAACTCACGGCGAGCGTGTACTCACCGGCCACCAGCTCCGTCAGGACATAACCGCCCTCGCGCCCGCTGCGGCCGGTGGCGACGACCTCGCCGCGCACGTCGGTGAGGGTGACCGCCGCGTCGCGCACCGGTGTGCCGTCGGCGGTGGTGACCGCGCCGGCCAGCCGTCCGGCTCCGCCGAGCAGCAGGTCGAGCCCGACCGGCCGCTCGCCGACCGTGACCGCCACCGCCTGCGGCCGGTGCCCGCCGGCGGCGGCGATCAGCACATACGCGCCGGCGCCCGGCGCGCTCAGCGCGTACCGGCCGTCCGCACCGGTCGCGCCGCGCGCCACCTGCCGGCCGTCGGTGCCGATGAGGGTGAGAGCGGCGCGGGGCACCGCGCTGCCGTCGCGGTGCCGGACGGTGCCGCCCATCGGGACGCCGGCCACGAACGGGGCGTCGGCCACGAAAGGAGCGTCGGCCGCGAACGGGGCGTCGGCCACGAAAGGAGCGTCGGCCGCGAACGGGGCGTCGGCCACGAAAGGAGCGTCGGCGGCCGGTGCCCGCGGCGTGCGGTCCGGTTCCGGGCGCTCCGGCGGGCCGGGCACGACCGCCTCGGTACGGGCCTGCGGCACGGCCACCGCCTCCCACGGCCCGGCGGGCGGGGGGATCGGAACGGACGAGAAGGACGAGGCGTGGGACACCAAGGGGTTCTCTTTCAGGAAGACGGCGAGCAGCAGGCCCAGGAGGAGCACCGGCAGGAGGTAGAGGAGGACGCGCGGCACGGTCTGCGCGTAGGCCGCGGCCGGGCTGTCCCGCAGTACGGCGGGCAGGGCGCCCAGCAGCCCCGGAACGAGTGACTCCGGTTCGGCGGCGCGCCGGGCGGACCCGGACAGGCCGTGGACCAGGCGCCCGGCCAGCCGGTCGGCCAGGAAGGTGAGGAAGAGGGCCGCCCCGACGCAGCCGCCGAGCTGCCGGAGCGTGGTGTGGGTGCTGGTGACGGTGGTGAGCCCGGCGCGCCGTACGGAGTCCCGTACGGCCAGGACGAGCACCGGCAGCACACAGCCGACCCCCAGGCCCAGCACGCCCGTCGCGAGGCTGTGCACGGGCTGCCCGGCGGCCTGCGGCGCCCGGCACAGCAGCCACACCGCCCCGCCCGCCAGCGCGCAGCCCAGGACCGGGAACACGCGGTGGCGCCCGGTACGGCGGACGAGGTGGCCGCAGACGACCGCGCCGAGCGCGAGACCGGCCGTCGCCGGCAGCATCAGCAGGCCCGACCGGGCGGGCGACGCGCCGTCGGCCACCGGCAGGAAGGTCGGCAGGTATCCGGCGGCGCCGAAGAGGGCAACGCCCAGGACCGCGCCGACCAGCCCTGGCACGGCGAACACCGCGTCCCGCAAGAGACGCGGCGGCAGCAGCGGGTCGGTGACGAAGTACTCGACGGCCACGAACATCAGGGCGGTGCCGAGCGCGCCCAGCCCGAGCCCGACCACGATCCGCGAGGTCCAGCCGTACTCCGTACCGCCCCAACTGACGATCAGTACCAGGCAGGTGGCGCAGGCGGCGAGCAACAGCACGCCCGCCGGGTCCGGTCGGGGCCGTACGGCGGGCCTGGGCAGCCCCGGCGCGCACGCGGCCACGAGCAGCGCCAGGACACCGAACGGCACACCGGAGAAGAAGCACCAGCGCCAGGAGGCGTGTTCGGTGAGGTAGCCGCCGAGCAACGGCCCGGCCGCGCAGGCGAGTCCGCAGGCGGCCCCCGCCACCGCCATGATCCGGCCGCGCAGCCGCGGCGGCACGAGGCCCGCGACGACTGCCTGGACACCGATCAGCAGGCCCCCCGCGCCGGCTCCCTGGAGGGCGCGGAAGGCGGTCAGCTCACCCATGGTGTGCGACCGGCCGGCCAGCCACGAGCCCGCGGTGAACAGCACGGCGGCGAGGACCAGAGCGGCCTTGCGGCCGAAGGCGTCACCGAACTTGCCGTGCAGCGGCAGGCCGGCCGCGGCGGCGAACAGGTACGCGGTCACGACCCAGGACACCGTGTCCGGGCCGCGCAGGCCGCCGGCGATCCGCGGCAGCGCGGTGACGGCGACCGTCGCGCCGAGGGCCCCCGGCAGCAGGGCCGCCAGCAGGCCCGACAGGAGGAGCGGGGCCCCACGCGGGCCCGGCGGCCCGCCGTCCTCCGTCCAGACCGGACGGGCGTCCGGTGCCGCCGCCCACCGCCCCTGTTCGGTCAGGGTGGTACCGCCCACGTAATGCTCCCCTCGTCACGCCTGCGCCGCCGCCCCTTTCTCGCACCGGGGGCAACGGCGTTCAAGCGCGGCGGGAGGCGGCGGACGGGGCGACACGGGGGGCAACTGCGGTGCCCGGGGCGCGCGTCGGGCGCCCATCAGGCGTTTCCCGGAGCTGGCGGGACGTTCCGGCACGGGCGGCGGGCCGACGGAAACCACCCGAACCGGTGAGCGTGCCGCGCCCCTTCCCAGGAGCGCGGCTCCGCCCGGTCCGTCGGCGGGAGCGCCGGGTTACTTCTTCTCCGTCTCCGTGGCGAGGTTGGCGAGCACCGCGTCGTAGATGCGGCCCAGCCCCTTGGGCGCGAAGGTCCGCTCGAAGAAGCCGCCGACACCGCCCGCGCCCTGCCAGGTGGTGGTGACGACGACGTTGGCGCGGCCCTGGCCCGCCGGGGTGACGACCCAGGTCGTCACCATGGAGGAGTTGCGGTCCTTCTCCACCAGTTGACCGTCGGTCGGCTCGTCGACCTCCAGCAGGCAGTCGCGCACCCGCTTGCTCGTGGCCTGGAGCTTCCAGTGGACGAGGGTGCCCTTGCCGTCGCCGCCCTCGCGCACCTCGTATTCGCTGAAGTGCTCGGACAGCAGCTTTTGGCGGGTACCGCTGTAGTCGGCGAGCGCGTCGAACACGTCCTCCGGGTCCGCCGCGATCTCGCGCTGCGTGGTGGCCTCGACCTGGCCCATGTGTCTCTTCCTCCGGTGCTCGTCTGCTGTTCCCGCGGCCCCGCGGGCCGTACCGGCGCCGCGCCGTGCCGCAGGAGCACCACCTTAGGCGCGGCACGGGCCCGTGGCCGCCCCGGCCGGACCCTCCGGCACCCGGCCCGGCGGCGCGCCGGGGACGGTTTGACAACCATCGGGGGAACGCACGTTCTCTTACGCGGTCGAATCGCATGCGCGAACGGATGGAGGCGTCCGGGAGCGAGGGATTCAGGAGGGAGCGCGATGCGGCCGACGCGGCCCCGCCCCTCCCCCGCCGCCGTGCCGTACTCATGCGCCGCCGCCCGAAATGTTGTCGACGGCGCCAGGCGCGAACGCCTAGCGTCGGGCCCATGGGGGAGCCGACGCGGATACGGGACATGCGGCTGGACGACGTCGACGCGGTGGCGGCCATCCGGGTGCGCGGCTGGCAGGCCGCCTACGCCGGGCTGATGCCGCAGGCGTACCTGGACGGGATGAGCGCCGCCGAGGACGCCGCCGAGCGGCGCGCGCGCTTCGCCGTGGCGCCGCCCGAGGTGGTCGGCCTGGTGGCGGAGCAGGGCGGCGGGCTCGTCGGCTGGGCCGCCTTCGGACCCGTCCGCGCCGTCGGCGGGGAACCGCCGCATCCGGCGCCCGAGGGCGAGCTGTACGCCCTCTACCTGCTTCCCGAGCGCATCGGGACGGGCGTGGGGCGCGCCCTGATGGACGCCTGCCTGCTGCGCGCCGCACAGCAGGGCTTCCGCTCGCTGCGCCTGTGGGTGCTCAAGGGCAACGCACGCGCCCGGCGCTTCTACGAGCGGGCCGGCTTCCGGGCCGACGGCGCCGAGGAGACGTACGAGGTCGCGGGCGCCGCCGTACCCGAGGTGCGCTACCTCCGGGCCCTCCCGCCGGCCGGCGAGGGGCCCCACCGGCCCTCTCAGGGCCCCGCCCGCTCCCCCGGCTCCTCCTGAACGCCCAGGCGGGCCAGGGAGGCGGCTGCCGCGGCGGCGAGGCGGGGGTGGTCGCGGGCCGCGGTGAGGGCGGGGACGGCGCGGCGGTCACCCAGGGCGCCCAGGCCCTCGACGCAGGCGAGGGCCACCCGCCAGTACGGGTTGTGCGGGGTGAGCAGGCGTTCCAGGGTGGCGATCAGGGCCGGTACGGATTCGGGGGCGCGGAGTTCGGCGAGCAGGCGGACCGGGTGCAGGGCGTAGGCGGTGCGCAGCGGGTTGGTGGCGAGCGCGGCGGCGGCGCGGGCGGTGCGCGGGTCGCCGAGGCGGCCGAGGGCGTGGGCGGCGGTGGCGCAGCGCACCGGGTCGCGGTAGTTGAGGAGCAGGACGAGCGTCTCGAAGGCGCGGCGGTCGCCGGCGGTCCCCAGGATGAACGCCGCGATCTCGCGTGCCCACAGCGGGCGCTCGACGGCGGTGAGCACCTGGGCCAGCTCCTCGCGCCCCGCCGGGGTGTTCTTGCGCGCCAGCCCGAGGAGCCGCTCGTAGGCGACGAGGTCCTGTGGGGAGCGGAGTTCGGCACGCACCCGGTCCGTCAACTCATGGAATTCATCTTCCATTTGCCACTCCCCTCCTGTGGATTTCTCACGGTACGTCCGACGTGGCCCGAGCCACAGCCCAAATCCCCGCGCCACCCCCTGGCGCTCCTGGTTACCGGCGAGTTAATCTGCTGGGCACGGGCAGCACCTCCGCCCGGGCGGCCTGGTGACGCAGCCGCCACAGCGTGCAGTCGGTTCGGCGTCCAGCACGACGCTCACGGCGCGGCCCCGGGACAGGGCCCGCCGCGGCAACACCCGCCTCGTACATGCCTGTTCGCGCATGTGCCCGGCCCCTCCTCAGTCGTCACTTCCCGCCTGCGTACACGGGCCCCCGCTCCACGGGAACCCCGGCGCACGGGATCCACTCCCTGGAGTCTCGCGATGGACCGTAAGTCCACCCCTGACCTCTCGACCGATGTCTCCACTGTCCCCAAGGTCTCCACCTCCTCCACCGGCTCTTCGCCGGCCGGCGTCTCCCAGCCCCTTGCCACCGTGGCCGTCGTCGGTCTCGGCACGATGGGCACCGGCATCGCCGAGATCCTCACCCTCGCGGGCCGCGAGGTGATCGGCATCGACCTCGACGACGCCGCCGCCCGCCGGGCCGTCGCGGCGCTGGAGGCGTCCACCGCGCGGGCCGTGCGCCGGGAGCGCGTCACCGAGCGCGCGCGGCAGGACGCGCTGGCCCGCTTCCGTACGTTCCGTGACCTCCAGGCCGCCGCCGAGGCGGACCTCGTCATCGAGGTCGTGCCGGAGGAGTACGAGCTCAAGCGGCAGGTCTTCACCGCGCTGGACGGCATCGTGCGGCCCGACGCCATCCTCGCCACCGGCACCAACGCGCTGTCCGTGACCCGGCTGGCCGCCGACTCGGCGCGCCCCGAACGCGTTCTGGGCCTGCACTTCTTCAACCCGGCGCCCGCCATGAGGCTGGTCGAGGTGGTCTCCTCCGTCCTGACCGCGCCGGCCGCCGTCACGGCGGTCACCGAACTCGCCCGCGAGCTGGGCAAGGACCCGATCGCGGTCGGCGACCGGCCGGGCTTCGTCGCCGACGGGCTGCTGTTCGGCTATCTGAACCAGGCCGCCGCGATGTACGAGTCCCGGTACGCGTCCCGCGCGGACATCGACGCCGCGATGAAGCTGGGCTGCGGCCTGCCCATGGGCCCGCTGGAGCTGCTGGACCTGATCGGTGTGGACACCGCCCGCACCGTCCTGGAGGCCATGTACGCCGCCTCCCGCGACCGGCTGCACGCGCCCGCGCCGATCCTGGGCCAGCTCGCCGAGGCGGGGCTGACCGGCCGCAAGGCGGGCCGCGGCTTCTACACGTACGAGGCGCCGGGCAGCGCGGTGGTCGTGCCGGACGGCCACACCCCCACCGACACCCATGACCTCGCCTCCGGGCGCACCGTGCGCGGTGTCGGGGTGGCCGGTTCCGGGACGATGGCGAGCGGGATCGCCGAGGTCTTCGCCAAGGCCGGCTTCCAGGTGGTGCTGGCGGCCCGCAGCCTGGAGAAGGCCGAGGCGGCCAAGGCGCGGGTCGCCGGGTCCCTGGACCGCTCCGTCGCCAAGGGACGGCTGACCGCCGAGGCGCGCGACACCGCCCTCACGGCGATCACCCCGGCCGGGTCGCTGGACGCCTTCGCCGACGTGGACCTGGCGGTGGAGGCGGTCGCCGAGGACCTGGGGATCAAGCAGCAGCTCTTCGCCACTCTGGACAAGGTGTGCAAGCCGGGCGCCGTCCTGGCCACCACGACCTCCTCGCTGCCCGTGGTGGCCTGCGCGCGGGCCACCACGCGCCCGCAGGACGTCGTCGGGATGCACTTCTTCAACCCGGCGCCGGCCATGAAGCTGGTGGAGGTCGTGCGGACGGTCCTGACCTCGGACGAGGTGCACGCGACCGTGCGCGCGGTGTGCGCCCGGGTCCGCAAGCACCCGGTGGACTGCGGCGACCGGGCCGGGTTCATCGTGAACGCGCTGCTGTTCCCGTATCTGAACAACGCGGTCAAGATGGTCCAGGAGCACTACGCGACCCCGGACGACATCGACGCCGCGATGAAGCTGGGCGGCGGCTACCCGATGGGCCCGTTCGAACTGCTGGACGTGGTGGGCCTGGACGTGTCGCTGGCCATCGAGAAGGTGCTGCACGCCGAGTTCCGCGACCCGGGCCTGGCGCCCGCGCCGCTGCTGGAGCACCTTGTCGCGGCGGGCTGCCTGGGCCGCAAGACCGGCCGCGGCTTCCGTGAGTACGCCCGGCGCTGACGCGTGGCGGACGGCCCGGCCGACGGGCGGCGGGTGGGGCGGGCTGCTGGAACCCTCCGGCGGCCCGCCCTCCCGTGCGGGGGCCCGTGCGACGGCTGATGCCGCAGGCAGCGGGAATATGCAGTACCGTCCCCACATGTCCCAGCCCGCCCGTACGCAGCCGTCCGACGGATCCGAAGCCCCCACTCCCGGCACCCGAAGGGCCGCCGCCCAGCGTCTGAAGATGCGCCGCGAACTGGCGGCCGCCGCGATGGAACTGTTCGCTGCCAAGGGCTACGAGGCGACGACGGTCGACGAGATCGCGGCCGCGGCGGGTGTCGCCCGCCGCACGTTCTTCCGCCACTTCCGCTCCAAGGAAGAAGCGATCTTCCCGGACCACGACGACACCCTCGTACGGGCCGAGGCCGTCCTGGACGCCGCGCCGGCGCACGAGAACCCGCTCGACACGGTCTGCCGCGGCATCAAGGAAGTCATGCGGATGTACGCGGCGTCCCCCGCCGTCTCCGTGGCGCGCTACCGGCTGACCCGTGAGGTCCCCACCCTCCGCGAGGCCGAGATCGCCTCGGTGGCCCGCTACGAACGGCTCTTCACCCGCTATCTCCTCGGCCACTTCGACGAGGGCGCCCACCACGAGGGCGACGACGACCCACTGCTGGCCGAGGTCGCCGCCTCCGCGGTGGTCACCGCGCACAACCACGTGCTGCGGCGCTGGCTGCGGGCGGGCGCCGAGGGTGACGTGGAGGCGCAGCTCGACCACGCCTTCGGGATCGTCCGCGCCACCTTCGGCACCGGCATCGGCGCGGGCCGCGCCCTGGGCGGGGATCCCCAGGACTCCCCGGCGCGGGTGGCGAAGCAGGGCGAGGTGCTGGTCACGGTGGCCCGTACGGACGCGCCGCTGGACGAGGTCATGCGCACGATCGAGAAGGCACTCAAGCAGCGGTCCTGAGACCTGTACGCCTGGCGCCGGGGGTGGCGTGCACCACGCCCGGCGCCAGATTCGTACCCATTGCGCGCCTGCCAAACGGCGACATTTCACCATTCAGGCCCGGCACCAGGCCGCTCATGCGTGCCCCTTGGGTGACATCTGAGAGAAATTTTTGGCACTCAGTGTCTTGTCGACTGGCACGCGGTGTCATACGTTGATGTTGTCCGGGCGGCCGGCGCACGGGGTCCGCTCCCAGCGATGGCTGGGGAAACCACCGCGTGCCGGCTGTCCCAGCAAGCCACTCGTGCCTGCCCGCCCGGACGCCTGCGTCACAGGCACCCTCACCGCGCTCACCAGCGCTGCCGGAACACCCCTCAGCCGAACCGACGGCATCGCCTCTGCACCACCCCCGACGTTCCCTCAAGCCGTTTCCCTCGACAGGCTTCGCCGGAGGCACACCGTGAACCAGATACTTGACGCGATCCTCGCGCCAGAGAGCACCAGCGAAGACTTCGCCGCTCTGCCCCTGCCCGACTCCTACCGCGCGGTGACCGTGCACAAGGACGAGGCCGACATGTTCGACGGCCTCGCCACCAAGGAGAAGGACCCCCGCAAGTCCCTGCACGTCGAACAGGTGCCGGTGCCCGAACTCGGCCCCGGCGAGGCCCTGGTGGCCGTCATGGCCTCCTCGGTCAACTACAACAGCGTGTGGACCTCGATCTTCGAGCCGGTCTCCACGTTCGCCTTCCTGGAGCGCTACGGCAGGCTGTCCCCGCTCACCAAGCGCCACGACCTGCCGTACCACGTCATCGGCTCCGACCTGGCGGGCGTCGTGCTGCGCACCGGCCCCGGCGTGAACTCCTGGAAGCCGGGCGACGAGGTCGTCGCGCACTGCCTGTCCGTCGAGCTGGAGTCCGCCGACGGGCACAACGACACGATGCTCGACCCGGAGCAGCGCATCTGGGGTTTCGAGACCAACTTCGGCGGCCTCGCCGAGATCGCGCTCGTCAAGTCCAACCAGCTCATGCCCAAGCCGGACCACCTGAGCTGGGAGGAGGCGGCCGCCCCCGGGCTGGTCAACTCCACCGCGTACCGGCAGTTGGTGTCCCGCAACGGCGCCGGCATGAAGCAGGGCGACAACGTGCTGATCTGGGGCGCCAGCGGCGGACTCGGCTCGTACGCCACGCAGTTCGCGCTGGCCGGCGGTGCCAACCCGATCTGTGTGGTCTCCAGCGACCAGAAGGCGGAGATCTGCCGGAAGATGGGCGCCGAGGCGATCATCGACCGCACCGCGGAGGGGTACAGGTTCTGGAAGGACGAGCGGACCCAGGACCCGAAGGAGTGGAAGCGCTTCGGCAAGCGCATCCGTGAGCTCACCGGCGGCGAGGACATCGACATCGTCTTCGAGCACCCCGGCCGCGAGACCTTCGGCGCCTCCGTGTACGTCACCCGCAAGGGCGGCACCATCACCACCTGCGCCTCGACCTCCGGCTACATGCACGAGTACGACAACCGCTACCTGTGGATGTCGCTCAAGCGCATCGTGGGCTCGCACTTCGCCAACTACCGCGAGGCGTGGGAGGCCAACCGGCTGATCGCCAAGGGGAAGATCCACCCGACGCTGTCGAAGACGTACCCGCTGGAGGAGACCGGGCAGGCCGCGTACGACGTGCACCGCAACCTCCACCAGGGCAAGGTCGGCGTGCTCGCGCTGGCGCCCGAGGAGGGCATGGGCGTGCGCGACGCGGAGAAGCGCGCCCGGCACATCGACGCCATCAACCGGTTCCGGAACGTCTGACCCGGACGGGCCGACCCCGAGAGTACGGACCAACATGACCGAACGTCACAAGGATCGTCCGTGGCTGATGCGGACCTACGCCGGGCACTCCACCGCGGAGGCGTCCAACGAGCTCTACCGGCGCAACCTCGCCAAGGGCCAGACGGGCCTGTCGGTCGCCTTCGACCTGCCGACGCAGACCGGTTACGACCCGGACCACGTCCTCGCCCGCGGCGAGGTCGGCCGGGTCGGGGTCCCCGTCTCGCACCTCGGCGACATGCGCCGGCTGTTCCAGGACATCCCGCTGGAGCAGATGAACACCTCGATGACCATCAACGCCACGGCCATGTGGCTGCTGGCGCTGTACGAGGTGGTCGCCGAGGAGCAGGGCGCCGACATCGCCAAGCTGTCGGGCACCACGCAGAACGACATCGTCAAGGAGTACCTCTCGCGCGGGACGCACGTCTTCCCGCCGGGCCCGAGCCTGCGGCTGACCACCGACATGATCACGTACACGGTGGCGCACATCCCGAAGTGGAACCCGATCAACATCTGCAGCTACCACCTGCAGGAGGCGGGCGCCACGCCGGTGCAGGAGATCGCGTACGCGATGAGCACCGCGATCGCCGTGCTCGACGCCGTACGGGACTCGGGGCAGGTCCCGCCGGAGAAGTTCGGTGACGTGGTCGCGCGGATCTCGTTCTTCGTCAACGCCGGGGTCCGGTTCATCGAGGAGATGTGCAAGATGCGCGCCTTCGGCCGCATCTGGGAGCAGGTCACCCGCGAGCGGTACGGGGTCGAGGACCCCAGGCAGCGGCGCTTCCGCTACGGCGTCCAGGTCAACTCCCTCGGCCTGACCGAGGCGCAGCCGGAGAACAACGTCCAGCGGATCGTCCTGGAGATGCTGGCCGTCACCCTCTCCAAGGACGCCCGCGCCCGCGCCGTGCAGCTCCCGGCCTGGAACGAGGCGCTGGGCCTGCCCCGGCCGTGGGACCAGCAGTGGTCGCTGCGCATCCAGCAGGTGCTGGCCCACGAGTCGGATCTGCTGGAGTACGACGACATCTTCGCCGGGTCGCACGTCATCGAGGGCAAGGTCGCGGCCCTGGTCGAGGACTGCCTGGCGGAGATGGCCCGGATCGAGGAGATGGGCGGCGCGATGGCCGCCGTCGAGTCCGGCTACCTGAAGTCGCAGCTCGTCTCCTCGCACGCCGAGCGGCGGGCCCGGATCGAGGCGGGCGAGGAGAAGATCATCGGCGTCAACTGCTACGAGTCGACCGAGCCGAACCCGCTCACCGCCGACCTCGACACGGCCATCATGACCGTCGACCCGGACAACGAGGCGGGCGTGGTGCGCGCGCTCCACCGGTGGCGGGACGACCGCGACGAGGCACGCGCGCAGGAGTCCCTGTCGGCGCTGAAGAAGGCCGCGGCCGGCGACACGAACCTGTTCGCCGCGACCCTCGAATGCGCCCGCGCGGGCGTCACCACCGGCGAGTGGGCCTGGGCGCTGCGGGACGTCTTCGGCGAGTTCCGGGCGCCGACCGGCGTCTCGGGCGCGCCGCTCGCCGTCACCGCGGAGGCGGGCACGCCGCTCGCCACGGTCCGCGCGAAGGTCGAGCGGACCGCCGCCGACCTGGGCACCGGCCGGCTGCGACTGCTGGTCGGCAAGCCGGGGCTGGACGGCCACAGCAACGGCGCGGAGCAGATCGCCGTACGGGCCAGGGACGCCGGCTTCGAGGTCGTCTACCAGGGCATCCGGCTGACGCCCGAGCAGATCGTCACGGCGGCCGTCGCGGAGGACGTGCACTGCGTGGGCCTGTCGATCCTGTCGGGGTCGCACGCCGAACTGGTGCCGGACGTGCTGCGGCGGCTGCGCGAGAACGGCGGCGGCGACATTCCCGTCATCGTCGGCGGCATCATCCCCAACGCCGACGCGGCGGCCCTCCGGGAAGCCGGAGTGGCGGCCGTGTTCACCCCGAAGGACTTCGGTATCACGGAGATCATCGGCCGTATCGTCGACGAGATCCGTACCGCGAACAAGCTCGACCCCCTGGAGGTCCCCGCATGAGTGGCGTCAACCGCCTTCGCCCCCGCCGTTCCTGCCTCGCCGTCCCCGGCAGCAACCCGCGCTTCCTGGAGAAGGCCCAGGGCCTCCCCGCCGACCAGGTCTTCCTGGACCTGGAGGACGCCTGCGCGCCGCTGGCCAAGGAAGGCGCCCGGCACACCATCGTGGACGCGCTGAACAACGGTGACTGGTCGGGCAAGACCCGCGTCGTGCGGGTCAACGACTGGACCACGCACTGGACGTACCGGGACGTCATCACCGTCGTCGAGGGCGCCGGGCCCAACCTGGACTGCATCATGCTGCCCAAGGTCCAGGACGCCCAGCAGATCGTGGCGCTCGACCTGCTGCTCACCCAGATCGAGACGACGATGGGCTTCGAGGCGGGCCGGATCGGCATCGAGGCGCAGATCGAGAACGCCAAGGGCCTGGTGAACGTGGACGCCATCGCGGCCGCCTCGCCGCGCCTGGAGACCATCATCTTCGGCCCGGCCGACTTCATGGCCTCCATCAACATGAAGACGCTGGTCGTGGGCGAGCAGCCGCCCGGGTACGGCGCGGACGCGTACCACTACATCCTCATGCGCATCCTGATGGCGGCCCGCGCCCACGACCTCCAGGCGATCGACGGCCCCTACCTCCAGATCAAGAACGTGGACGGCTACAAGGAGGTCGCCGGGCGCGCCGCCGCGCTGGGCTTCGACGGCAAGTGGGTGCTGCACCCGGGTCAGGTCGAGGCGGCCAACGAGGTGTTCTCGCCGTCGCAGGAGGACTACGACCGCGCCGAGCTGATCCTCGACGCGTACGAATGGCACACCTCCGAGGCGGGCGGCAAGAAGGGCTCGGCGATGCTCGGGGACGAGATGATCGACGAGGCCAGCCGCAAGATGGCGCTCGTCGTCAGCGGAAAGGGCCGCGCCGCCGGCATGACCCGTACCTCGAAGTTCGAAGCCCCGGAGGCGTGAGCGCGATGCAGTTCGGCCGTACCTATGAGGAATTCACCGTCGGGGACGTCTACAAGCACTGGCCGGGAAAGACGGTCACGGAATACGACGACCACCTCTTCTGTCTGCTCACGATGAATCACCACCCGCTGCACATGGACAGCAACTACGCGGAGCGGACCACCGACTTCGGCAGGAATGTCGTCGTCGGCAACTACATCTACTCGCTGTTGCTGGGAATGTCGGTCCCGGATGTGTCGGGCAAGGCCATCGCGAATCTGGAAATCGAGTCGCTGAAGCATGTGGCGCCGACTTTTCACGGGGACACGCTCTACGGCGAGACGACGGTGCTCGGCAAAACGCCGTCGAAGTCGAAGAGCGACCGCGGGATCGTGTCCGTGGAGACCAAGGGCTACAAGCAGGACGGCACCCTGGTGTGCGTCTTCCGGCGCAAGGTGATGGTGCCCACCGCGACGTACGTCAAGGAGCGCGGCGGCGAGCAGCCGGGCCGCCCGGAGCTGCGGGAACCGGCCCGGAAGGAGAAGTGACATGAGCGGACGCCTCGCACGAACCGAGGGCCTGACGGACATCCAGCGGGAAATCCTCTCCACGGTCCGCGACTTCGTCGACAAAGAGATTCTGCCGGTCGCGACCGAGTTGGAGCACCGCGACGAGTACCCGACGCAGATAGTCGAGGGCCTGAAGGAACTCGGCGTCTTCGGGCTGATGATTCCGGAGGAGTACGGGGGCCTCGGCGAGTCGCTGCTGACGTACGCGCTGACGGTGGAGGAGATCGCCCGCGGCTGGATGAGCGTGTCGGGCATCATCAACACCCACTTCATTGTGGCGTACATGCTCAAGCAGCACGGCACGCAGGAGCAGAAGGACCATTTCCTGCCGAAGATGGCGGCGGGTGAGATCCGTGGCGCCTTCTCGATGTCGGAGCCGGCGCTCGGCTCGGACGTCTCGGCCATCACGTCCAAGGGCGTACGGGACGGCGAGAATTATGTACTGACCGGTCAGAAGATGTGGCTGACCAACGGCGGTTCGTCAACTCTGGTCGCGGTGCTGTGCCGTACGGACGAGGGCCATCCGGAGGGCACCGCGCCGCACAAGTCGATGACCACCTTCCTCGTGGAGAAGGAGGCGGGCTTCGGCGAGGTCCGGCCGGGCCTCACCATCCCCGGCAAGATCGACAAGATGGGCTACAAGGGTGTCGACACCACCGAGCTGATCATGGACGGGCTGCGCGTCCCCGCCGACCGGGTCCTCGGCGGCGAGACCGGGCGTGGCTTCTATCACATGATGGACGGCGTCGAGGTCGGCCGGGTGAACGTGGCCGCGCGGGGCTGCGGTGTCGCGCAGCGCGCCTTCGAGCTGGGCGTTTCGTACGCGCAGCAGCGGCACACGTTCGGCAAGCCGATCGCCCAGCACCAGGCGATTCAGTTCAAACTTGCCGAAATGGCGACAAAGGTGGAAGCGGCCCATGCGATGATGGTCAACGCCGCGCGCAAAAAGGACTCCGGCCAGCGAAACGACCTTGAGGCGGGCATGGCCAAGTACCTGGCCTCCGAGTACTGCAAGGAGGTGGTGGAGGACGCGTTCCGCATCCACGGCGGCTACGGCTTCTCCAAGGAGTACGAGATCGAGCGCCTCTACCGGGAGGCACCGATGCTCCTCATCGGTGAAGGTACCGCCGAGATCCAGAAAATGATCATCGGCCGACGGCTACTGGAGGAGTACCGAATCCAGGGGTGAACGCCCGATTTGGGGTGTTTTCTTCAGGACGAAGATCACACCCCGTCATCATGCTTCGGCCACGGATTGGCTCTGGCTCTTGGCCAGTTGCCGCTCGCAACCGATACCATCCCGGGAAAGCCGCCGTCCCCCATTGCATATGCGGCATCCTCCGCTACGAAGGTCATCCATGCCCCACAGCCAATCCTCTGCACAACGCGGTCGTGTCCGCCTCGCGCGCGGAGCGTCGCCGTGGCTCCTGCCGACCGTCGCGACGGCAGCGGTCAGTCTGGCCCGGTCCCGTCGCTCGGGACGCTGGGCTGCCGCCGCCGTGCCCGCCACCGCCCTGGCCGCGGGCATGCTGTGGTTCTTCCGCGACCCCGAGCGGGAGATCGCTCAGGGCCGGGTCATCTCCCCGGCCGACGGCGTGGTGCAGAGCATCATGCCGTGGAAGGACGGGCGCACCCGCGTCGCGATCTTCATGAGCCCGCTGAACGTCCACGTCAACCGCGCGCCGCTGGCCGGCACGGTGACGTCCGTGGAGCACATCCCCGGCGGGTACGTCCCGGCGTTCAACAAGGAGAGCGAGAACAACGAGCGGGTCGTCTGGCACTTCGACACCGAGCTCGGCGACATCGAGATGGTGCAGATCGCCGGTGCCGTGGCCCGCCGTATCGTGCCCTACGTGCCCCAGGGCTCGAAGGTGGAGCAGGGCGAGCGCATCGGCCTGATCCGCTTCGGGTCGCGCGTCGACGTCTACCTCCCGGCGGGTGTCGAGGCCGCGGTCGAGGTCGGCCAGGCCACCACCGCGGGGGTGACTCGTCTTGACCGTGATTGATCCCGACACACAGCCCGGCTGGGTCGCGGAGGCCGAGGAGGACACGGCCGACGACATGCCGCTGTCGACGCGGTTGTCGATAGCGGACACGCTCACTCTCGGCAACGCCATCTGCGGCTTCATGGCCGTCTACTTCACCACCACCGGCGTCCTGATCCCGCACCTGACGGGCAACGAGGACGGCGGGATGGCGCGGCACAGCGCCGCCATGGCGGTGATCCTGATGCTGCTGGCCTCCATCTTCGACCTGTTCGACGGGCTGGTCGCGCGCAAGCTGCGTGCCTCGGCGATGGGGGCGGAGCTGGACAACCTCTCCGACCTGATCAGCTTCGGGCTGGCGCCGGCGTACTTCGTCGTCACCTGGGGCATGGTCGCCCCGGACTCGCACCAGCGGGTGTCGGTGGTCGCGGCGGTGGTGGTGCTGCTGGCGGTGATCCTGCGCCTGGCCCGGTTCTCCTGCGTGACGCTGCGTGACGGGATCTTCCAGGGGATGCCGAGCCCGTTCGGCGCGCTGACCGTCGTCGCGATCGTGCTCATGGAGCTGCCCTTCGTGCCGACGCTGCTGGCGATCATCGGGGTGGCCTGGCTGATGGTGAGCCGGGTCGAGTACCCGAAGCCGCGGGGACGGCTGGCGGTGGCGATGCTGAGCTGGATCGTGCTGAGCATGGGGATGCTGGCGGCCTGGGCACTGGACGCCCCCGGCGGCCAGACCCTCCTACAGACCGGATGCTCCCTCCAGATCGTGCTGGGCGCGATGATCCCGGTCTTCGCGACGGCCCGCCGGGTCAACACCTTCCGCGACAACCGCCGCGAGGCGCGCAGCGCACAGATCCAGTAGCGGTTCAGGGACCACGAAGGCCCCCGCCGGGCGCAGCAGCCCGGCGGGGGCCTTCTGGCGTATCCGGAAGCACGAGGTCCCGGGGGGGGGCGCGTCCGGCCACGCCCCTCCCCGGCCTCAGCGCCTCACAGCAGGAAATCCCGCGCGAGGGCCTCGGCGGCCCGCTCCAGGAGCGGCCCCGCCGCGGCCATGCAGCGGGCCGGGTCCGGCTCCAGATCCGTCAGCGGGTAGGCGCGGCGGATGCCGGCCCGGCCCAGGGCCTCCGGCGGCAGGGCCAGCCGGCCGCAGACCGCCACGACGTCCAGGCCCGCCGCCCTGGCCGCGGCCGCGACGCCGGCCGGGGCCTTGCCGTGCAGGGTCTGCTCGTCCAGCGAGCCCTCGCCCGTGACGACGAAGGTGGCGCGGGCCAGGGCCGGGCCGAAGCCCAGCACCTCCAGCATGACGTCGATGCCGGGCCGGAAGGCGGCCCCCAGGCCGACCAGGGCGCCGTAGCCGATGCCGCCCGCCGCGCCCGCGCCGGGTGCGGCGGCGCACTCGGCGGCGCGGGGCCCCACCGCGGTCTCCAGGACCTTGGCGTAGTGGGCCAGGGCCGCGTCCAGCGCTTCGACGTCCTGCTCGCTCGCGCCCTTCTGCGGCCCGTAGACGGCTGGGGCGCCCTTGGGCCCGGTGAGCGGGTTGTCCACGTCGCTGGCGAGCACCACCTCCGTACGGGCGAGCCGCGGGTCCAGGCCCGAGAGGTCGGCGGTGGCCAGGTCGCGCAGCGCTCCGCCCCCCGGTGCGAGCGGCGCGCCCGCCGCGTCCAGGAAGCGGGCGCCGAGGGCGGCGAGCATCCCCGCGCCGCCGTCGGTCGTGGCGCTGCCGCCGACGCCGAAGACGATGGTGGAGGCGCCCGCGTCCAGCGCCGCGCGCAGCAGCTCGCCGGTGCCGTACGTGGTGGCCGTGAGCGGCGCGAAGCGGCCCTCCGGGAGGTGCTGGAGGCCGGACGCCTCGGCCATCTCCACCACGGCCGTACCGTCCGCGCGCAGCGCGAAGGTGGCCGTGACGGGGTCGCCCACCGGGCCCGTGACGCGTGCCTCGTGCCGGGCGAAGCCCGCCGCCAGGGCGGCCGCGACCGTGCCGTCGCCGCCGTCCGCGACCGGGACGGACTCCACCGCCAGGCCGGGGACGGCCCGGCGGAGCCCGGCGGTGACGTGCCGGGCGACCTCGGTGGCCGTGAGGGAGCCCTTGAATTTGTCCGCGGCGACCAGCACCCGCGGTGCGCGGTCCTGGTCTGCCGCCGGTGTCCTTGCTGCGTCCGCCACTGTTTCCCCTTGCTTTCGAACTGGCAGTCGCGCCGCTGTGACCTTATCCGGCGCGGACTCCGGCGAACAGGGAGCGGCGATGCCGGACGGCGCGCCAACCCGGCGAAGCAGGCTTTTCCCGGCCATAGTGGGACGCCATGAGCGTGCAGACGTCCGAGGAACCGACGCCGAATTCCGAACCGGGCACCGCGGAGCACGATCCGCCGCCCGATCTGACCCTGGTCGGTATCGGTGTGACAGCGGTCCTCGCGGTGGTGGCCTGGGCGGCACTGGGCAAAAAGAATTTCGAATCGGTCACCGACACCGCGCTGAATTGGGTGCTGGGAAATTTCGGCTGGCTGTTCGTGGTGGCCGCCGATGTGTTTCTCGTGCTGTGTGTCCTCATCGCGTTCAGCCGGTTCGGCCGTATCCGGCTCGGCAAGGACGACGCGGAGCCGGAATTCGGGAATCTGGCGTGGATCGCGATGATGTTCAGCGCCGGCATGGGAATCGGCCTGATGTTCTACGGCGTGGGCGAACCGTTGCAGCACTACGTCTCCCCGCCGCCCTCCAGCGGCGTCACCCCGCACAGCGGCGCCGCGGCCCGTACCGCGCTGGAGTACTCGTTCTTCCACTGGACCCTGACGCCCTGGGCCATCTACGGCATCGTCGGCCTGGCCCTGGCGTACGCGGGCTTCCGCAAGGGCCGCAGCAACCGGCTCAGCTCCGCCTTCGTCCCGCTGATCGGCGAGCGGCGGGCCGGCGGACGGCTGGGCCACCTGATCGACCTGCTGGCCGTCTTCGCGACCGTCTTCGGCACGGCCACCAGCCTGGGCCTCGGCGCCCTCCAGGTCAGCAAGGGACTCAACATCACCACGGGCGCGGCGGACAGCACGGGCGTGCAGCTCGTCATCATCGCCGCGCTGTCCGCCGCCTTCGTGGCGTCGGCCTTCTCCGGCCTGCACAAGGGCGTCAAGTGGCTGTCCACCCTGAACATCGTGCTGGCCGCGCTGCTGATGCTGTTCGTCTTCGTGCTCGGCCCGACGGTGTACGTCCTGGACAGCATCCCGGCGAGCGTCGGCGGCTACCTCGGCGATCTGCTGCCGATGGCCTCGCGGACCGGCGCGTTCACCGACGCGAGCTGGCTCGGCGTCTGGACGATCTTCTATTGGGCGTGGTGGCTGTCCTGGGCCCCGTTCGTCGGCACGTTCATCGCCCGTATCTCGCACGGGCGCACCGTCCGGGAGTTCCTCTTCGGCGTCCTGCTGGTGCCCAGCGGCGCGACGATGTTCTGGTTCTGCGTGATGGGCGGCAGCGCGATCCGGCTGGACGCCAGCGGCCTGGCCGACCTCGCGAAGAACGCGAAGGACGCGGAGGCGTCGCTGTTCGGGATGCTGGACGCACTGCCCGCCGGGACCGTCACCTCCTGGGTGGCGATGATCCTGGTGATGACGTACTTCATCACCAGCGCCGACTCCGCCTCCCTGGTCATGGGCTCGCTGACCAGCCGGGGCGCGCTGCACCCGCGGACGTGGCTGGTGGTCACCTGGGGCATCCTGATGGCCGCGGTCGCCGCGGTGCTGCTGGTGGCCGGCGGGCTGGGCTCGCTCCAGACGGCGACGATCCTGGTCGCGCTGCCGTTCGTGTTCGTGATGCTGGCGCTGTGCTGGGCGCTGCTCAAGGAGCTGCGGGAGGACCCGGGCGCCGGGCCGGCGCGGCACCACGCGATGCACGGACTGCGGAACGCGGTCCGTGCCATCGTCGGCGAGACGATCACCGAACAGGGGCCGACCCGGCACCCGCGGCTGCGGCGGGCGGCGGACGCCAAGCGGACGGGCGACGACCCGGGCCCGCCGGGGCAAGGGCCGACGGGATCGTAGGGAAGCCCGGGCGCGGGCCGGCGAGCGGCAGGACGCCGACGGAACGCCTGCCGGGGCGGAGGAAGTCCGGTGCGGAGGAGGTCCGGTGCGACGACGCGACGTGCTCGTGGGGGCCACGGTGGCCGGTGCCGCCGCGCTGCTGCCCGCGGCAGCCGACTCGCGCGCCCCGCGGCCGTACACCGAGCGGTACCTGGGCCGGACGATCCGCATCGGCACATCGCACGGCACGGCCCGAGTGACCATCGACGGCCGTGACCTGCGGCTGGTGCGGATGGGAGCGGGCGCCTACCTGTCCCCGCTGTGCCACTACGGGTTCGACCGGACCCCGCTGGCGGCCGCGCGCCGCGCCGTGCGGCGGCTGCGGGGCGCCCAGTTGCTGCCGTCCCCGTCGCCCCGGTCGTGGCCGGAGCCTGTGGTGCCGTCCGGCCCCGCGCCCCCGGCCCGCCCGTACGTCCGCAAGAACCACCTGGCGCTGACCGCGCGGGAGCGGCGCCGCTTCGTGGACGCCGTCCTGGAGGCCAAGCGGAGCGGCGTGTACGACGCACTGGTCGCCGTCCACGTCCGGGCGAACTCCCACGACTACATCCACCGGGACCACGGGCGGCGCAGCGCGCACCTGACCCCCTCCCTGCTGCCCTGGCACCGGCAGTTCCTGCTGTACTTCGAGCGGGCGCTGCGCGCGATCGACCCCGGCGTCACCCTGCCGTACTGGGACTGGACGAGCGACCGCGGCCGGGACTCGCCGCTGTGGGCCGACGACTTCATGGGCGGCGACGGGCGGCCCGGCGACCGGCAGGTGACCACGGGCCCCTTCGCGCGGCGCAACGGCTGGCGGCTGGGCGTCAACGTCCGGCCCACCGGCGGCGACGTGGAGTGGGCCAACGGGTACTACACCCAGGACGACCGGGACCACCTCACCCGCGCACTGCGCCCGTCCGGCGTCCTCTCGTCGGCCCGGCAGTTGGCGGCCGTCCTCGCGCTGCCCGTCTACGACAGCGCTCCCTGGAACCACCGGAGCGGCGAGGACGCGCCGTACCGCAGCTTCCGCAACCACCTGGAGGGCTACGCGAAGTTCCCGTGGGAGCGCGCCTGGGGCAAGCTGCACGGCTCCGCCCACCTCTTCGTCGGCGGCCACATGGACTTCCTCGGCTCGCCCAACGACCCGGTCTTCTTCCTCCACCACTGCTTCGTCGACAAGATCTGGGCCGACTGGCAGCGCCGGCACCCCGGCGTCCCCCACTACCTCCCGCTGGAGCCCACCCGGGACGTGCCCGGCCTGCACACCCCACTGGCCCCCTGGCACACCATGACACCCGCCGATCTCCTCGACCACACGCGTTTCTACCGCTACGACGTCTGAGAGCCGCGGGGTGGTCCGGCGGAACGATCCGCCCGGCCGCTGTCATCGCGCACGCGGGCCGCGCTGGGCGCGCCGACGCGCAGCCGGGGCCGAGGCCCAGGGCCGGTGGCGCCGGAGGTCCGGGGGCGCGTCGGCCGCCCCTTGACTTCAAGTCTGCTTGAGGTTGCATCGTCACCGTATGACGTTTCTCCCGGAGTCCGCGGTCCGGCCCGGCCGCCTGGCGGTGGGTGTGGTGCTCCCGTCGCCCGCCGTGCAGCGGGAGCAGAAGCTCCCCCTCACCGAGGCGGCGCGGCACGCGGAACTGGCCGGGCTCGACCTCGTCGCGTACGGAGGCCGGTCCGCGGCCGGCACCCCGGCGCTGGACGACGTGGTGGCGCTGGCGGCGGTGGCCGCCGCGACCGAGCGGATCGCCGTCGTCAGCGAGGCGTACGCGCCGGCGCTCCGGCCGCCGGCCCAGGCCGCCGAACAGATAGCGAGCTTGCAGCACATCGCGGACGGGCGGCTGGTGCTGGGCGTGGGAACGGGCGGCGGGCGCGCGCGGTGGACGGCCGCCGGTGTCCCGTACGAGGAGCGGGAGCGCCGGACCGACACGGTACTGCGGCTGCTGCCCCGCCTGCTCGCGGGCGAGCGGGTGCCCCTGCCGTACGCACCGGGCCACGCGACGGTGGAGTCGGCGCTCGCCGTGCCGATGCCGCCGGTCTGGATCAGCGGCACCTCACGCACCGCGGTACGGCGCGCCGCCCGCCTGGGCGACGGCTGGTTCCCTGCCCTGACATCGGCCGCCGGCGTGGCCGAGGGCGCCGTACACCTGGCGGAACTGGCGGCGGCGTACGGCCGTCCGGCCCCGGCCATCACGGTCGGCACCATCGGCGCGCTCGGCACGGAACCGGATCTCCCCACCCACGCGGACATCACCACCGGCCTCGCCACGGCACACGCCGGCCCGCCCGGCCGCTTCGCCGACGTGCCCGTGACCGGGAGCCCCCGCCAGGCGGCGGAACACCTGCACCGCTACTGCGGCGCCGGGGTCACCCGCGTCCTGGTCGCCGTCGCGGGCGGTGACTGGAGGCATCAGGTCGACTTGCTGGCGGACGTACGGGCACTGTTGCGCTGACGGGCCCGCTCTTCCGCACCCGTTCAACCGACGGCAGTCGGTCCCGGGCCGCCGGTGTCCGGTGCCGGACCGAACGGTTCCGGAACGGGCGGCGGGGTGCCGTAGGGCAGGGGCCGGTGATCCGAGGACGTGGCCTCAGCCCTGGTGGTCGGCGGTTGCGAAGGGACTTGCGACGAGGTCGCGTAACTGGGAGCGGGCGGTGATGCCCGGCTTGGGGAAGCTGCGGTAGAGGTGCGAGCTGACCGTGCGCGGGGAGAGGAAGAGCTTCTCGCCGATCTCGCGGTTGGTCAGTCCACGGGCGGCGAGCCGGATGATCTGCTGTTGCTGCGGGGAGAGTTCGGCGAGCGCGTCGGGGGTGGAGTCCGTGACGTCGAGTCCGGCGGCGCGTGCTTCGGTCCTGGCGCGCTCGATCCACGGGCGGGCGCCCAGGCGCCGGAAGGTCTCCAGGGCCTCGGTGAGCGGCGCGCGCCTCGACGATGCGCCGACGGCGACGCAGCCACTCGGCGGGGTCCAGCAGGGCCTGGGCGCGTTCACGGTCGAACAGGCCGCCCGCGTCACCAGGGCGGCGGCCGAGGCCCCGGGCATCACGCCCCATGCCGGCGCCTTCGCGGACATCTGCGACGGACGCCTGGTCGAGGCCGCCTCCCGGCTCGCCGGCATCGACCTGCGGACGGCACCCCTGGCCGGTCGGGCGGACGTCGGGCTGGCCGGGGTCTCAAGCCGCCCCTGGCGTAAGGGCGTTGGGGCGGGCCTCCTAGGCTGCTCCCATGGAGAACGCGGAGACCCCGGGCATCGGGACGCATGACATGCGGGAGGACTACTGGTTGGAGAGCGGGGCAGCCGCTCTCGCCGAGGTGCCGGGGGTCGTCGGTGTGACGCTCGGCGGCAGCCGGGCCCGGGGCACGCACCGGCCGGATTCCGACTGGGACCTGGGGGTCTACTACCGCGGCGAGGTCGGCCTCGGCGCCCTCGCGGAGCTGGCCGCCGAGGTCACCGGAGGGCCGGTGGAGATCCACCGGCCGGGCGCGTGGGGCGCGTGGGTCAACGGCGGGGCGTGGCTGGTGATGCCGGACGGCAGTCATGTGGACTGGATCCTGCGGGATGCCGACCGGGTGGAACGGGTGTGGCGGGAGTGCCAGGCGGGCCGGTACGAGATCGGTGCCCAGGTGGGGCACCCGCTGGGCTTCTGGTCCCCCGCGTACGCGGGGGAACTGGCCCTGTCGCGGGTGCTGGCCGATCCCACCGGTGACCTGGGGCGACTCAAAGGAGAAATGCGGGAATACCCGGAACCGCTGCGGGCCGCGCTCACCGGGACGGCCGTCTGGGACGCCGGGTTCTCCGTGGCCATGGCGGGCAAGGCCCAGGCGTCCGCGGACACCCTGCACGCGGCCCTGTGCCTGGCACGGGCGGTCGGCGACCTGACCCAGGCGCTGCACGCCCACCACCGGACCTGGTGCATCAACGAGAAGGGCGCGCTCGCCGCCGCCGCTGCCCTGCCCGGCACCCCGCCCGGCTTCGCGGAGCGAGCGGGCGCCCTGCTGGGCGAGCTCGGCCGTACGGGCCCGGAGTTGGCGCGGTCGCTGGAAGCGGCGGAGCTGCTGGTCGCGGAGGTGCGGACCGCGGTGGAGGGCGACGGCTGAGCGTACGGGGACAGCGTAGGGGTGGTGCGGGTGCTTGCCCTCCTGGGGCGCTCGCTGTCCCGGGGCAGTCTCTCTCCCGGGGCGCCCGCCCCCCGGATGCTCACCCTCCCGAAGCGCTCGCCCTCCCAGGAGGCTCGCTCCTGGGAAGAGCGGGTCTCCGGGCCACCCGGGCCTCCGGGCCACCCGGGCTCCCGAGCTCTCGGACCCCCGGCCCCCGCCTCACCCGAAGAGCGCCTGCTGCCCGCCGAGATCCAGGCGCTCCCGCCCCCGCGCGGACCCGCCCCGCTCGAACTCCAGCAGTCGGCGCTTGCGGTCGAGACCGCCGCCGTAGCCCGTGAGGCTGCCGCTCGCTCCGATGACACGGTGGCAGGGGATGACGATGCCGATGGGGTTCCTGCCGTTGGCGAGGCCCACCGCGCGGGCGGCGGAGGGCCGGCCGAGGCGGTCGGCGAGCTGTCCGTACGAGAGGGTCCCGCCGTACGGGATCTCGCACAGGGCGGCCCAGACGCGGCGCTGGAAGGGGGTCCCCCGGGGCGCCAGGGGGAGGTCGAAGGTGGTGAGCGTGCCGTCGAAGTAGGCACGGAGCTGGCGTACGGCCGCCGCGAACGGCGGGGCCGCCAGGTCCTCCGGCGGGCCGAAGGTCTCCTGCGGCGGGCGGTGGCGCTGGTCGGTCATGTAGAGGCCGGCGAGGGCGTCGCCCTCGGCGACGAGGGTCAGCGGGCCGTACGGGGTGTCGGCGAGGAGGGCGTGACGGCGCTCGCCACCTGCGGAAACGGGAACGTTCATGGCTGCCTCAGTCGGTGGGGAGGTGGTTGATGGGGTGGTCGTCGGTGGCCCAGAGGTACTGGACGGCGTACGCGCGCCACGGGCGCCAGCGCGCCGAGTGCCGTACGAGCGCCGCCGGGGTGGCCGGCAGCCCGAGCTGCGCGGCGGCGCGGCGCAGGCCCAGGTCGGTCGGGGTGAAGGCGTCGGGATCGCCGAGGGCGCGCATCGCGATGCACTCGACGGTCCAGGGGCCCACGCCGGGCAGCGCGGCGAGCCGGGCCCGGGCCCGGGAGCGATCGCCGCCGACACCGAGCTGTACGGTGCCGTCGGCCAGGGCCGTGATCATTGCGGTGAGGGTGGCGCGCCGGGTGCGCGGCATGGCGAGCGCCTCGGGGTCCAGTCCGGCCAGCTCGGCGGCGGAGGGGAAGAGGTGGGTCAGGCCGCCCGCCGGATCGTCGATCCTCCGGCCGTGCGCGGTGACCAGCCGGCCCGCATGCGTGCGGGCGGCGGCGGTGGACACCTGCTGGCCCAGTACGGCCCGTACCGCGAACTCGTCCGCGTCCACGGTGCGCGGCACCCGCCGCCCCGGCGCCTTGCGGACCAGCGGGGCGAGCACCGGGTCGGCGCCCAGCAGCCCGTCGACCGCCTCCGGGTCGGCGTCCAGGTCGAGCATCCGGCGGCAGCGGGCGATGGCCCCCGCGAGGTCGCGCAGGTCGGTGAGGGACAGCCGGCAGTCGATGTGGTCGGGGCGCGGGCTGAGGGCGACGATGCCGTGCCCGTACGGGAGGTCGAGCGTGCGCCGGTACGCGCCGTCCCGCCACTCCTCCACGCCCGGTACGGCGGTCGCGGCCAGGTGGCCGAAGAGGTTGTCGGGGCAGAGCGGCTGCCGGAAGGGGAGCCGCAGGGTGAGCGCGCCGGGCAGGGCGGCGCCGGTGCCGGGCCCGGCGCGCCGCCGCAGCTCGGTCGGCGACAGCGCGAAGACCTCCCGTACCGTCTCGTTGAAGGTGCGGATGCTGGCGAACCCGGCGGCGAACGCCACGTCGGCCATGGGCAGTTCGGAGGTCTCGATCAGCAGCCGCGCGGTCTGGGCGCGCTGCGCGCGGGCCAGGGCGAGCGGCCCGGCCCCCAGCTCGGCCAGCAGTTGCCGCTCGACCTGGCGGGTGCTGTAGCCGAGCCGGGCGGCCAGGCCGGGGATGCCTTCGCGGTCGACGACACCGTCGGTGATCAGCCGCATCGCGCGCGCCACGAGGTCGGCGCGCTCGTCCCACTGCGGCGAGCCGGGGCTGGCGTCCGGGCGGCACCGTTTGCAGGCGCGGTACCCGGCCTGCTGAGCGGCGGCGGCGCTCGGGTGGAAGGTGATGTTCTCGGGCTTGGGCGGCACCACCGGGCAACTGGGACGACAGTAGATGCGCGTGGTGCGTACCGCCGTGTAGAACCATCCGTCGAACCTGGCGTCCTTGGACTGAACGGCGCGCAGACAGCGCTCGAAGTCGGTGTGCATGTCTTCAGGGTCCGGCAGCCCCGGCCGTTCGGCTGGCGGTTTTCCGACCTCAGCCTCCGGTGACCATCGACGGCGCGGCCGCCGCGGAGTCTGCCGGTGACGCCGTTCCCGGCCGCGCGCCCCGGGTGGCATACGGCACCCGCAGAGGATTTGCACCGGCCCGGGGGCGGTGTGCGAGAGTTGGTCACCCGGTCGGCCGGGCGCGCACGTGTGCGCAGCCGCTGCCGGGACCCCCTACTTCAGACGAACGGTTCCGGCCGCGCCTCCAGCGTGTCCGGAGTCGTTCCCCTCCCTACGTCCTTCTCAGAGAGTGATGCAGGCAACGACTCTTCTCCCCCGGACCGAGGACCTGTTCACCCAGGGCCTGGAGCTCCAGGAGGGTGCTGCCCTCCTGCGTTTCGGCGCCGCGCGGCAGCGGCCCGCCGACCGGACCAGTTGGTGCAACGCCGGTGCCGTGTCCTGGCTCGACGCCGCCCGCGGGCACGTGTGGAGCGTCGGCGAGGCGGATGCCGCCGCCGGTCTCGTGCTCCGTGCCGCGCAGGGTTTCCCCGACGGCGTACGGGAGTTCACCGGACCGCGCGGCACCGAGACGCTGGTCGCCCGCCACCTGGCGGTGACCGACGTGGTCGAGTGGGTCTTCCGCTGGACGCTGGAGGAACCGCCCGTCCACCCGGCGGAGGGCCGGGTGGTCGCGCTCGACGAGAGCCACCACGAGGAACTGCTCGCCTTCCTCAACGAGCACAGCCCGGCCCACTCGACCGGCCCCGGCTCCGCGGACGTCAGTCTCTGGGCGGGCATCCGTGGCCCGGACGGGCGGCTGGTGGCGTGCGGCGCGATGAGCAGTCTGCGGGACAGCGGCGCCCCGCTGATGGCGTCCGTCGCGACGGACGCCGCCCAGCGCGGGCAGGGTCTCGGCGCCGCGCTGACCTCCTGGCTGACCCGGCACACCGTGCGGCGGCACGGGTTCTGCACGCTGTGGCAGCTCGCCGAGAACGCGCCCGCCGAACGCCTCTACGACCGGCTCGGCTACCGCAACGAGGACCCGTGCGTCTCGGCACGGTTCGCCTGGCACTGAGCCGCGCGCGACGCGTACCCGGCGGGCGGGCGTGGGGCCGGCGTACAGACTTGAGAGCGGCGTACGGGCGCGGATCGGCGTACGGGGGCAGGGCCGGCGTACGGGCAGGTGTCCCGGAGCGGCCCTCAGCCCACGCGCGCGGCGAACGCCCCGTAGGCCCGCTCGTCGAACAGCACGAAGCGCACCTCCGCCGCGGACGTCTTCGCGGCCCGTACCGTCTCGACCGCGATACGGGCCGCGTCGTCCAGCGGCCAGCGGTAGATACCGGCGGAGATCGCCGGGAAGGCGACAGTGCGGGCACCCAGCTCGTCGGCGACCCGCAGCGACTCGCGGTAGCAGGAGGCGAGCAGGTCCGAGCGGTCCTCGGTCTTCGCCCAGACCGGCCCGACGGTGTGGATCACCCAGCGGGCCGGCAGCCGGCCCGCCGTGGTCGCCACGGCCTGCCCGGTGGCCAGGCCCTTCCCGTAGTGCGAGGCACGCAGCGCGCGGCACTCGGCCAGGATCTCGGGGCCGCCGCGCCGGTGGATCGCGCCGTCCACGCCCCCGCCGCCCAGCAGCGAGGAGTTGGCGGCGTTCACCACGGCGTCCACCTGCTGTTCGGTGATGTCGCCGGCGACGAGGGTGAGGGCGGGGGTGTGCGCGGTCATACGGCCATCATGCCCCGTCGTGCGGCTTCCGGTCGGACGGGGCCGCCGTCTCCCCCGGCCACGTGATCGCGAAGTACTTCACCCGCTCGTCCTCCCCCACCGGCCGCATCCCGACGGCGGTCATCACGTGCTGGGACGCGGTGTTGCCGTGGTCGGCGTCGCCCTGCACGCGGGTGATGCCGTGTTCCCTGGCGAGGTGCAGCAGCCCGCGCAGGGCCTCGGCCGCGTACCCGTGGCCCCGCGCCTCGGGGACCAGGCCGTACCCGATCGTCACACTGCCGTCCGCGTCCGGCGGCCGGTTGAAACCGAGGCTGCCGATGACCAGCCCGTCCGTCCGGCGGCGTATCTCGTAGTCCCCGAACGGCCGCGGGTCGCCGGTGGCCGCGCAGTGGCCGAGGAAGTCGGTGGCGGATTCCACGTCCCCGTCCGTCGGGTAGCCGGGCGCCCACCGGTCACCCTCGACCGGTGTACGCGCCACCACCCGCTCCGCCTCACTCACGCTCAGGGGGTGGAGCACCAGCCGCGCTGTCCGAAGATCGCTCATGACAAGGGGATTACCACGCGCGGTGAGCGCTGCGCACGGGAGTTTCCGGCCGTGGCGCCGGCCGGGCCCGCGGGCGGCCGTCCCCTCAGCGGGCCGTCGTGAGGTAACCGGTGAGCATGGCGACCAGTTCGTTCTCCAGCCGGGTGGCCGCCACCGGGTCCGGTGCGGCGAGGAGCTGGTGGACGGTGAGTTCGATCGTGGTCACGACGAGGCGGGTGGCGACGTACGTGTCCTCGACGCGGACCTCCGGGTGGTGGGCGAACAGCTCGTGGGCGTAGGCGGTCCGCTCTCGCTGATGCCGGCTGATCTTGTCGAGCAGTTCCGGGGAACGGGGCCCCTGTTCGGCCATGACGCGCAGCAGAGCGGGGTCGTCGAGGTGGTTGCCGATCGAGGTGCGCACGAAGAGGCGGAGGATCTCTTCGAGGGAGTCGGGCAGCGCTTCGTCCTGATGACGGCCGGCGGCGGCCATCCCGGCATCGAGGTGCCGGGTCAGCAGCTCCGCCAGGATCGCGTCCTTGTTCGGGTAGTACTGGTACAGCGAGCCGATCGACACCCGCGCCCGCTCCGCGATGCGGTTGGTGGTCCCCGCGGCATAGCCGTACTCGGCGAAAACGTGAGCAGCCGCGGTGAGGATGCGCTGCCTGGTGGCTTCGGCCCGGGCCTGGCGCGGCTGTTTACGCGGCTGGAGTCCACGGCGGTCGGCCGGCATGACGCCTCCTGGGCAGCCCCTCGAAAGCGAGTGGCGAAAGACCTGAGCAATTACTCACAATAGTGCCATGAGCTGCGGCGGAGCGGTGCCTTGCCGCCGTTGTGCAGAAAGGCGGGAGCAGAGCGGGGACGCCGACGACGCCCTCGTCCGCTGTTTCGCCCCTCCCGGAAGGAGCCCTCATGACGCAGGTCCGCACCCGCCCCCGGCGGTTGTCCCACGCCGAGGTCCGCGCCCGGCTCGGTGAACCCGAAGCCATGCTCGAAAACAAGAAGATCGACCACATCGACGAGTTCGCCCGCCGTTTCATCGCGCACGCGCCCTTCCTGTCGCTGGCCACGGCGGACGCGGCAGGGCGCGCCGACTGCTCACCGCGCGGTGACTACCCGGGGTTCGTGAAGGTCCTCGACACGCACACGCTCGCGATACCCGACCGGCCGGGCAACAGGATCGCCGACTCGTTCCGCAACATCGCGGAGAACGACGAGGTGGGACTGCTCTTCCTGGTCCCCGGGATGTCGGAGACCCTGCGGGTCAACGGCCGCGCCTACCCCACCGACGAGCCCGACGTGCTGGCCCGGATGCGTACCGAGGCCAAGGCGCCGGTCCTGGCGATCGTCGTCGAGGTGGCCGAGGCGTACTTCCACTGCGGCCGTGCGCTCCTGCGGTCCCGGCTGTGGGACCCGGCGAGCCGGGCGCTGGCCGACGAGCTGCCGTCGGTCGGCGAGATCGCCGCCGCCCAGTTCGGGTCCGACATCGACCCGCGGCATTTCGAAGCCGTCCTCGAAGAGTCCTACCGCAAGCTCTACTGACCGCGCCGGAAAGGGAATCACCGATGCAGCGGACCCTCCTCGACCGTATCGACCAGGTCGCCGACGACGTCGTCTCCCTCGCCCTGCGCGGCGCCGACGGCCCGCTGGCGCCCTGGGAGCCGGGCGCCCACGTCGACCTGGCCCTGCCGAACTGGCTGACCCGGCAGTACTCCCTGTGCGGTGATCCGGCCGACCGTGCGACCTACCGTGTCGCCGTACGGTACGACCCGCTCAGCCGGGGCGGCTCCGAATACATCCACCGCTTCCTGCGCCCGGGGCGCCCGCTCGACGTGTCCCTGCCGCGCAATCACTTCCCCTTGCTCCCCGCGCCGCGGTACCTGTTCCTCGCCGGCGGCATCGGCATCACCCCCGTCCTGCCGATGCTGCGCGCGGCGACCGCGGCGGGGCGGCCGGCCTCGCTCGTGTACGCGGGGCCGTCGGCGGCCACCATGCCCTTCGCCGATGAGCTGCGCTCCGCCTACGGGGACGCCGTACGCATCGTCGCCACCCGGCAGCACGGCAGGCCGGACTTCGGCACGCTGGCGGCCGGGCTGGAGCCCGGCACCCTGGTCTACTGCTGCGGCCCGGCCTCCATGCTCGCGGCGGCGGAGGCCGCCTTCCCGGCCGGACAGCTCCGTACGGAGCGGTTCCAGCCTGCGCCCAAGGTGTTCGCGCCCGCCACGGCGTTCGAGGCGGCATGTGCCCGCTCGGGGCGGACGGTCCAGGTGGATGCCGACGAGTCGCTGCTGGACGCCCTGAACCACGCCGGGCACTCCGTGCCGTCCGGGTGCCGCGAAGGCGTCTGCGGCAGTTGCGAGGTCACCGTCCTCGACGGGGAGGTCGAGCACCGGGACGACATCGGCGCCCCGGAGGGTCGCATGTTCGCCTGTGTCTCCCGGGCGCTGAGCCCGCGGCTGGTGCTCGATCTCTGAGCCGCCGCGGGGGGCCGGGTGTGCTGCGGGTGGCGGGCGGGCTGTCGGCCGGGGTTGGCGGTCGGCCGGATCGCGGCCCCCCGGGGTGCGTGGGCGGCCGGGTGCGGGGCGGCCGACGTGCGGACTCGGGTTTCAGCGGGTGGGCCGGAGCCGGGACCAGACCGCCCGGGCGGCGTGGTGCCCGGACATACCGTGGACGCCGGGGCCCGGCGGGGTGGACTGGGAGCACAGGAAGACCGCCGGATGGGCGGTGGTGTACGGGATACGGGCCGGTTTGGGGCGGATGACCAGCCCCAGGCCCGCCGCGGAGCCCGCGCAGATGTCCCCGCCGACGTAGTTCGCGTTACGGGCGGCCAGTTGGGGCGGCCCGGCGACGGCGCGGGCCAGCACCAGGTCGCGGAACCCGGGCGCGAAGCGCTCCAGTTGGCGTTCGACCGCTTCTGTGGCGTCGCCCTCCCACCCGTGCGGGACGTGCCCGTACACCCAGAAGGTGTGCTTGCCCTCGGGGGCGCGGGTGGGGTCGGTCAGACTGGGCTGCGAGGTGATCAGGAAGGGTACGGACGGGGCGCGGCCGTCGGCGGCGGCGCGCAGCGCGGTGCCGATCTCTCCGCTGGTGGGGCCGAGGTGCACGGTGCCCGCCCGGCGGGCCTCGGCCGAGGTCCACGGCACCGGGCCCGACAGCGCGTAGTCGATCTTGAAGACGCCGGGGCCGTACCGTACTCCCCGGTAAGCGTTGCCGAGCCCCGCGATCCGGGCGAGGGCGGTCGGCGAGGTGTCGAAGACATACGCGCGGGCCGGGGGCAGATCGTCCAGCCGCTTGACCTCGTAGCCCGTGTGCACCACACCGCCGTGCAGGCGCAGCAGCGCGGCCAGGGCGTCGGGGATGGCCTGCGAGCCGCCGCGCGGGATCGGCCAGCCGCCCGCGTGCGCGGCGAGGGCGAACATGAGCGCGGCGCCGCCGGTGCCCGGGCTGCTGAGCGGCGCGATGACATGCGCGGCGAGCCCGGCGAACAGACCGCGCGCCTTCTGGTCCCGGAACCGCCGGTTGAGCAGCGCGGCCGGCTGGGCCGCGGCCAGACCGAACCGGGCGTACGTCACCGGGTCGCGGGGCAGGCCGAGCCACTGGGTGCGCAGGAAGTCCGCGGCGAGGGTGTCCCACTTGCCGAGGAACGGCGCGAGCAGACGGCGGTACGTCCCGGCGTCGTGCGCGCCGAGGGACATCGCCGTCTCGCCGACGGAGCGGGCGAGCACCGCGGCCGTGCCGTCGGGGAAGGGGTGCGCCAGCGGGAGGTCGGGGTGCAGCCAGCGCAGGCCGTGCCGCTCCAGGTCCATGGCGGCGAAGGCGGGCGAGCCGACGGCGAGCGGGTGCACCGCCGAGCAGGGGTCGTGCCGGAAGCCGGGGAGGGTCAGCTCCTCCGTGCGGGCGCCGCCGCCGATGGTGGCGTGCGCCTCGAAGACCTCGACGGACATGCCGCGCCGGGCCAGTTCGACGGCGGCGGTCAGCCCGTTGGGGCCCGCCCCGATCACCACGGCATCGAGCATCGTCGGCACCTGCGCCACTCCCCTCGTGTGCGACCCTCGCCGTTGAGGATCAGTTGGCGGCCGCCAGCAGTCCGAGGATACGCCGGGCGGTGTCCTCGTCCCGCGCCGCGGTGAAGGGCAGCGCGTTGCCGCCGGCGATACGGAACGGCTCGCCGGCGACCGTGCCGCTCGCGCCGCCCGTCTCGTGGACCAGCAGCAGCCCCGCCGCGTGGTCCCAGGCGTTCTCCCAACTGAAGGCGACGGCGTCGATCCGGCCCTGCGCGACGTGCAGGTACTCCAGGCCCGCCGAGCCGCAGGGGCGCGGGGCGATGCCATCGGTCTCCAGGGCTGCCAGCACCCGCTTCTGCTCGTCGGTGGTGAAGTCGTAGTGCGATATCGCCACGTCCAGCACCGCGCCGGCCGCGGGGGCTGCCGGGCGCAGCGGCGTCCCGTTCAGCTCGGCGCCCGCGCCGCGGCGGGCGACCGCCATCAGGTCCAGGGCGGGGGCGTACGTCCAGGAGGCGAGCAGCTCGCCGCGCAGCGCCAGGGTGACGAGCGTGGCGAAGCCCGGATCGCCGTGCACGAACTGGCGGGTGCCGTCGACCGGGTCGACGATCCACACCGGCGCGTCGCCGCCCAGGGCCGCCAGCACGGCCGGGTCGGCGTGCACCGCCTCCTCGCCGACCACCAGCGAGCCGGGCAGCAGGCTCGTCAGGGCCTCGGTCAGGTGCTCCTCGGCCAGCCGGTCGGCGACCGTGACGAGGTCGTGCGGGCCGTTCTTCTCCAGCACCTCGTGGGCGGCGAGCTGCCGGAACCGGGGCATGATCTCGGCCGCCGCGGCCTTGCGGACGGCGTCCTCGACGGCGACCGGGTCCAGCGCCCGCAGCACCTCGTCCGCCGTGTGCGGCCCGGCGCCGCCGGGCCGCGCCGGTGCCACGCGGGCCCTGCCTGCCGCTCCCGCGGGGCCGGCCACTCCCGTGGGGTCCATCGCTTCCGTCGAGTCCGTCGTCTCTCCCGCATTCGCATGAATTGCTTCGATCATGTGTCCATCGAATCACGCCCCACCGACACGGGGGCTGGACAGGAGGTGAACTCCGGATGCCGGGGCCGGGCCCCGGCGCCTGCCACGGCGCCCGGCCGTGCCGCGTTCCCTACCGCCCGACCGCGTAGCCCTGCATACCCCGCGGGTTCGCCGCCGCCGACAGCACCCCGGTCTCCGGGTCCCGCGCCACCGCGGACAGCCGCCCCTCCGACCACGCGTCACCGACGGTCACCGCATGCCCGCGCCGCCGCAGCCCCCCGATCACGTCCGCGCCGAAGCCGGGCTCGACGGTGACGCCGCCCGGCCGCATGGCGCGCGGGAAGAAGGACCCGGGGAAGGAGTCGTTGTGCCAGTTCGGCGCGTCGATCGCGCCTTGGAGGTCGAGGCCGCCGCGCACGGGGGCGCGCAGGGCCACGGCGAGGAGGAAGTGCAACTGCCACTGGTCCTGCTGGTCGCCGCCGGGGGTGCCGAAGGCCATGACGGGGACGCCGTCCCGCAGCGCCAGGGAGGGGGTGAGGGTGGTGCGCGGGCGGCGCCCCGGCGTGAGGGTGTTGGGCAGCCCCTCCTCCAGCCAGGCCATCTGGAGGCGCGTACCGAGCGGGAAGCCGAGCGCGGGGACCACCGGGTTGGACTGGAGCCAGCCGCCGGAGGGCGTCGCGGACACCATGTTGCCCCAGCGGTCCACGATGTCGATGTGGCAGGTGTCGCCCCGAGTGGCGCCGCTCCGGTCGACCTCGGGCGCGATGACGGGCGCGGCACCGGGTGCGCCGGGGGTCGCCACCGTGGGCTCGCCCGCCCCGGCGGCACCCGGCGCTCCGGCGGCGTCCTCGCCCGCGGCGACCGCCAGCGCGTGCTTGCTCAGCCGGGGCGTGCGACCGTCCGGGCTGCCGGGCCGCAACTCGTACGAGGCGTGCTCCCCGATCAGCGCCCGCCGCGCCGCGTTGTAGTCCTCGCTCAGCAGCGTCCCGACCGGCACCTCGGCCGCGTCGCCGTACCAGGCCTCCCGGTCGGCCATGGCCAGCTTGCAGCCCTCGATCAGCAGGTGCAGGTACTCAGCGCTCCCGTATGCGGGCAGCTCCGCCGGCAGCAGCGCCAGTTGCTGCAACAGGACCGGGCCCTGCGACCAGCCGCCCGCCTTCGCCACGGTCCAGCCGTTCCAGTCGTAGGTGACCGGGTCCTCGTACGTCGCGGAGAAGGCCGCCAGGTCGTCGCCCGTCAGGGTGCCGGCGTGCCGCTCGCCGGAGGTGTCCATGGCGGGGCGGGCGGCGAACGCGGCCAGCGCCTCGCCGATGAAGCCCTCGCGCCAGATCCGCCGGGCGGCGTCGATCTGCGCCTCCCGGTCCGCCGACGCGGCCTCGGACTCGCTGATCAGACGGCGCCAGGTGGCCGCCAGCGGACGGTTCTCGATCAGCTCGCCGGGCGCGGCCGGCCGGCCCTGCGGAAGATAGATCTCGGCGGACGATATCCACTCCGTCTCGAAGAGTTCCCGGACCGTCGCGACCGTCTCGCCCACCCGTTCGACGGCCGGGTGCCCGTGTTCCGCGTACCCGATGGCGTACCTCAGCACTTCACCCAGCGTCCTGGTGCCGTGATCGCGCAGCAACAGCATCCAGGCGTCGAAGGCGCCGGGCACGGCGGCGGCGAGCGGGCCGGTGCCCGGCACCAGGCCGAGCCCGAGGGAGGTGTAGTGCGCCACGCTCGCCCCGGCGGGCGCGGGCCCCTGCCCGCACAGCACCCGCACCGGCCCGCCCGCGGGCGCGAGGACGACGGGCACCTCCCCCGCCGGGCCGTTCAGGTGCGGCTCCACGACGTGCAGCACGAACCCGGCGGCCACCGCCGCGTCGAAAGCGTTGCCACCGTCCTCCAGCACGGCCATCGCGGACTGCGAGGCCAGCCAGTGCGTGGTCGCGGCCATACCGAAGGTTCCCTGGAGGGTCGGACGGGTGGTGAACACGGATCTCCTCGTATCGTGCGAACGGTCAGCCAGTCTCTTCCCGCCCCCTCCCCCCTGCCATCCGGGGAAATCCCCCACCCGGCCCCTTCCTGATCACATCGGCCGGGCCACGGCCGCCCACGCACATGCGTTCGCCGCCCCGGCCGGTCCTCCGTAGGCTCGCGGCATGACCGGTACCGACCCCGCCCGCCCCGCCCCCCACAGCTCCTCCCGGCACCCCCTGGTGGCCATCCTCAGCGGCGCGGGCATCTCCACCGACTCCGGCATCCCCGACTACCGCGGACCCGACGGGCTGTGGCGGCGGGACCCCGAGGCGGAGAAGCTCGTGACGTACGAGTACTACATGAACGACCCGGAGATCCGGCGCCGTTCCTGGCGGATGCGGCAGGACAGCCCGGCCCTGCGTGCCCGGCCCAACGCGGCACACGAGGCGATCGCCCGGCTGGAACGGTCCGGCGTCCCGGTCCGGGTCATCACACAGAACGTCGACGGGCTGCACCAGCTCGCCGGCGTCCCCGCCCGCAAGGTACTGGAGCTGCACGGCACGGCCCGCACCGCCGCCTGCACCCGCTGCCACGCCCGGTCGCCGATGTCCGAGGCCCTCGCGCGGGTGGCCGCGGGCGACCCGGACCCGGCGTGCGCGCTCTGCGGCGGCATCCTGAAGTCGGCGACCGTGATGTTCGGTGAGCAGCTCGACCCGGAGGTGCTCGGTACGGCGCTGGGCGTGGCCAAGGCGGCCGACGTGTTCATCGCGGTGGGGACGAGCCTCCAGGTCCAGCCCGCCGCCTCGCTCGCCGGGGTCGCCGCCGAGCACGGCGCCCGGCTGGTCATCGTGAACGCGGAGCCCACCCCGTACGACGACCTGGCCGCCGAAACGATTCGCACGCCCATCGGGACCGCCCTCCCGGACCTCCTCGCCACCCTCGTGCGGCCGGATTCTCCATGACCTCGGTCGGCACCGCGGCGTGGCCGGAAATCGTGATCAACTCCCGGGCGCCCGTTATACGGTGAGGCCATGGCGACTACGGAACACAGCAGAAGGACCGCTCACCCCGAGGGGACGATCGTCTACCGGCCGGCACGCCCCGGTGACGAGGAGGCCGTCGCTGCCATCGACGGATCGTTCACCACGGACACCGTCTTCGATGTGACGCTCACCGAGGAGGGGTTCACCATCCGGCCTGTTCGGCTGGACACCCCGATCCACAAGGTCTTCCCGGACGATGAGCCGGAGGGTGGGACCGATGAGAAGGACGCGCACGACGAACGCACCATCGTGGCGGTCGACAGGGACGAGGTCTGCGGTTTCGTCGTCACCGAATACAACTCCTGGAACCGCCGGTTGACCATCGCCGACATCGAGGTGGCCCCCACGCACCGGGGCCGGGGGGTGGGGCGGGCCCTGATGAACCACGCCCTTGAGCACGCCCGGGAACGCGGTGCCGGGCACGTGTGGCTGGAAGTCACCCATATCAACGCGCCCGCGATCCGCGCCTATCAGCGTCTGGGGTTCGCATTCTGCGGGCTGGACACCTCCCTCTACGAGGGCACGGAATCGGCCGGGGAAACGGCGCTCTACATGAGCCGGCCCTGTTCCTGAACCGGGCTTGATGCCGAGCCGGGCCTGGTCCGGTCGCTGATTCCGTTCCGGGCGCCCGGTCCTTTTCCGGTAGCGGGTTCCGTTCCGGGTGCCTGGTTCCCTCCCGGTAGCTGATTCCGTTCCGGACGGCTCGTGCCCTTCCGGTGGCGGGTTCTGTCGCTCTGCCGGTTCGGCCTCTCGGCCGGTCCCGTCCCTCGGCTGGTCCGGTTTCCGGAGCCGGTTCATTTCCTGGGGCGCGGTCGGCGTGGGCTGCCGACTGCGCACCGTTTTCCCGGAGTTGCCGCAACCGCCCCCGTCCTGCGCCGTATGGCTCAGTCCGCCGCGGCGAGCAGTCCGTGGGTGACGAGCCCCAGCGTGGCCCAGTCCGAGGCACCTTCGCTGTGCAGATCCGCCACGGAGCCGACCACGAACCGCGGGTCTTCGGCGCCGGCCGCCGACCGTAGGTGGCGCAGCTCCGCCACGGTGAGCCGTACCGCGACCGGAGCGGTCCGATACGGCGACGAAGCGTGGTCGGGTTGGACGGCGGGCCCGTGGCGGAGTCTGTCCGGTGTGATCTGAAGCCCGGTCCACCGCGCGATCAGCGCCACCAGCGACGCGTCGTCGGCATCCGCCGGCGCCGTGGGGAGGGACAGCGCACGACCATCGTCCGTGAGTCTCATGCAAGTCGCCGGGTGGGCGGCGAGGACAATGGTGGTGGCGCGGAACCGGGCCCGGTCGGGGTCGCCGTGCAGCAGTATCGCGCGGGTGTCAGGGCGCTCGGCGTCCAGACGTCCGTCCACCGCGGCATCCGTACCGGCCCGGCGTACCGAGACGGACAGGGACCAGTCGTCGGAGCGCGCACCGGGCCGATGGCGGTACCACTCGACTCGGGCGTCCAGCAGTTCGTCGCCCACCGCGGTGCGGGCGGCATACCACTCCCGGAACCTGGCGGACCGCCACACCAGCAGGGGCACCGCCCGCTCGCCGGCCTGACGCGGGGCGCCGCCTCCGACCATCTCCAGGGCCGCGCGGGCGGTGTCCTCGATCGTGTGGGCCACCGGCACCCCGAGCTCCTTGGCGAAGTGCAGCAGGTACTCCATGCGATCGGCTTCCGGGGGCGTACCCAGAACGACACGCCCGGAGTCGTGCCACGCCCCCCACTTGATGTTCGACACCAGCCCCGGCAGCCGTGGCATGCGTCGCGGGATGTAGAAGGCGACGACGTCCGACAGCCGCATGGCCTCCTCTTCCCAGGCGATCTGGTCCGCGTAGTCGGGGTAGTCGCCCCCCGGTGAGGGTTCGGGGACGAAGACGGCGAGCCGGCCGGAGCCCGACCACAGCTTTCGGAGCGCCGCCACGGCTTCCCCTCGCCAGGACGGTACCTGGGGGTCGGTGGGGGTGGGGCCGGACAAGTACACGGCCCCGGACCACTGTCGGGGCAGACGCTGATCGACGTGGACGACGGTGAGATCAGTGGGCATGGGTGCCTCCGGAGGGGTGGGGTACGGCGGGGGTTTCGGCGAAGAAGCGGAGGACGGCTTCGTTGAACGCGGCGGGCCGCTCCAGGTGGCCCAGATGGCCGCACGCGGGCAGTTCCGCGTACCGTCCCGCCGGTACGGCTTCGGCGACCTCGCGGCTCAGGCGGGCGGGTGCCAGCACGTCGTCGGCGAAGCCGAGGGCCAACAGCGGTGTCCGGATGGCCTGGTAGGCGGTCAGCCGGTTCTCGGAGAGGCCCGTCGTGCGGTGCGGTGCGTCCCCGCCGGACAGGGCGGCGACCTCGAACATGTCCAGCCACTGCGCCGTGTCGGTCTCGTTCGCCAGGGTCCGGGGGGACAGGTTCTGCGTCAGGCGTGCGAACGCCTCGTACTCCGTGGGCAGTCGCACGCCGTTCTCCAGGAGCGCGCGCTCTGCCCGGGCCATGGCCGCGCCCAGGCCGTCCGGGCGCCCCCTGGTGGCCGCGACGACGGCTTGGGTGGCCAGGCCGGGCGCGGCGAGGAGCAGCTCCTGTACCACCTGGGCGCCCAGGGAGACGCCGATCAGCTTGCAGGGCGTTAGCTGTAGCGCGCTCACCAGATGTTGCGTATCGGTGACGAGGTCCGCGAGGTGGATCTCGTCGGTGCCGGAGGGGGCGGCGGCCCGGTGGTCGAAGGTGATGGCCTGGTAGCCGGCCGCCGTCAGCGCCGGTACCTGGTGCGGGTGCCACACCCGTCCCGGCGATCCGCTTCCGGCCACCAGGACGACGGGTTCGCCTTCCCCGTGGATCTCGTAGTGGATCTCGTGGGCGGGTGTCGTGCCGCCGGGCACGGTGATCGAGGGCATGGGTGGCCTCGTGCCTACTTTCCGTTCGTGGAGTCGCTTTGCGGGGCCTGGTTTCGTGGAGGCTTCTGTTGGTGGGGCCTGAGCGGTCCGCGGGCCGGCCGGGTCAGCCCTGGAGGCGGGCCAGGGCGGTTTCCACGAGGTGCGGTCGGTCGGTGTCCAGGCCGCGCAGCGCCACATGTACCCACAGGAAGGACGCGCGGGCGCGGATGTGGGCGGCCATGCCGGGCCAGACGTGTCCGCCGGAGCTGCGGTACGCCGCCAGCAGCCGGTCGAGGACCGGCGTACCCCCTGCGTAGTACATGTCCATGAAGTCCGCGGCCGGGTCGCCGACCGTGGCGTTGGCCCAGTCGAGCAGGCCGGTGAGGCGGGGTCCGGTGGCCGGTGAGTCCTCGACCAGGGTGTGCCCGGGGTGGATGTCGCCGTGGATCAGTACGAGGTGGTCGGGCCAGAGCGCGTCGTCGTCCAGCCAGGCGTGCCAGCGCCGGGCGCCGGCCGCGGACAGCGGCAGCTCGCGCTCGGCCCGCGCCAGCCGGGCGGCCACCTCGGCCCGTAGCCCGTCGGGGGTGGCCGACGGCAGGCGGTGCAGGAGCTCCGGCGGTGTGGTGTGCACGGCGACCAGGGCGCGGGCCAGTGGCTCAAGATATTGCCCGGTGGCGGCCAGGGGGTCGATGGCCCACTTGTAGACGAGGTCACGCTGGTCCTCGGCGCCCGCCGGTGCGCCGGGCAACCGGGAGTAGGCGACCAGGTCGGTGGTGTTGACGTGCCAGTGGGGCGTGCGCACGCCGACCCGGTCGCGGACCAGGTCCAATACAGCCGCCTCGGTGGCCAGTTGCGCGACGCTACTGGGGCGCCGGGGCCGACGGAGTATCCATTGCCGGCCGTGGGCGTCGGTGACGTGCAGGACGAAGAAGTCCCAGCCGCTCTCGTCGGGGACGGCCGTCTCAGGGCGCAGCGGTACGCCGAGCGCGGCCGAGGCGTACGCGATCAGACGGTCGGTGTCCGCGGCGACGGCACTTCCGTCCGGTGTCTGGACGGTGTTCATGAGGGGAGGGTGTCCTTTCGGAAGGCGGGTACGGCCGACGGCCCGGGGAGCCGGTCCGGGGAGGCGGGCGCGGAAGAGCGCGCGGCGCACCAGGACGACCACAGGTCGGCGTAGGCGCCGCCGTCCGCCAGGAGCTGCTGGTGGCTGCCCAGTTCGACGATCCGTCCGGCGTGCATCACGGCGATCCGGTCCGCGTCCTGGACCGAGTCGAGCCGATGCACGATGGAGATCACCGAGCGGCCCGCCAACAGCGCGGCCATCGACTGCTCGACGTGCCGGGAGGCCGAGGTGTCCAGCAGGGCGGTGGCCTCGTCCAGGACCAGGGTGTGCGGGTCGGCGAGCATGAGGCGGGCGAGCGCGAGCTGTTGTGCGGCCACCGCCGACACCTCGGTCTCCCCCGGCCCGACGCGGGTGTCCAGCCCGTCGGGCAGCTCGCCGACCCACCCCCGCAGGGACACGGCGTCCAACGCCTCCCACAGCTCCTCGTCGCGCCAGGCCGCACCGGATTCGGCCGGCGCCTCCCCGGCCGTCGCCCCTTCCGGGAGCGGCTTCTCGGGGAGCGTCAGGTTGTCCCGGACGGTGCCGGTGAAGACGTGGTGCTCCTGGGTGACCAGGGCGACCTCGCGGCGCAGCGTCTCGATGGCCAGCTCGGGCGTCGGCACGCCGCCGATCTCCACGGCTCCCCCGGTGGGATGGTGCACCCCGGCCAGTAGTTTGCCGAGGGTGGACTTGCCGGCGCCGGAGGCGCCCACGATGGCCAGCCGCTCGCCGGGGGCGATGTCCAGATCGATGCCGTGCAGGATCTCCCGGCCGGCCGGCCCGTCGGCGTGCTGCGGGTCGGTGCCCGCGGTGCGGTAGCCGAAGCGCACGCCGCGCAGCCGGATGTGGCGGCCGCGCGGTACCGCCCCGTTGTCCGGGCGTTCCGTGGGCAGCAACTCGACGCCGAGGATGCGGCGGAGCGCGGCGTATCCGATCTGGAGCTCGTCCGTCCAGGTCAGCAGCTCGTTCAGGGGGCCGGCCAGTCCCTGTGTGTAGAGCATCATCGCGGTGAGTTCGCCGAGGCCGACGACGCCCCCGCGGTAGGCGAACCCGCCGATGACCAGGGTCACGGCCATGGGGACCATGGTGGCCAGGTCCAGGGCGGGGTACCAGACCGTCTGGAGCCAGGTGGTCCGTTCCCGGTCCCGCACCATGCGGCCCACCGCCCTGCCGTGGTGGTCGAGCCGACGGTCGGCCAGCCCGAACGCCTCGACGGAGGACGCCCCCATGACGGTCTCGTTGATGCTGGCCAGCACCTCCGCCTCGTGGGCCAGGAAGCTCTGGTACGCGCGGGTCGCGCGCGGCCGGTACCAGCGGGTGGAGAAGACCGCGAACGGCACCCCGGCCAGCAGTCCCAGGGTCAGGAGCGGCGAGGTGAGCAGCATCGCGGCCAGGGCGAGCAGCAGGGACAGGGCTGCCATGACGATGCGGGGGATCGCCATGCGGATGCCCTCGTTGAGCCGGTCCACGTCGGCCGTGGCGCGGCTGAGCAGGTCGCCGGTGCCGACCGACTCCACCGTCTCCAGGGGCAGTCCGACCACGCGGCGGACGAAGTTTTCCCGGGTCTCGGCGAGCACCTTCTCCCCGAGGACGGCCGACCGCGCCATCGCCAGGCGCTGGAGTACCGCCTGTACGGTCAGCGCCGCCACGAAGAGGAGGGCGAGCACGTCGATGCGCAGGACGGTGGTGCCCTGTTGGACGGACTCCACCAGGTCGCCCAGCAGCCGTGGCCCGATGAGGCCGGCGGCGAGGGAGAGCGCGGAGAGCGTGAGCATCAGGGCGATGCGGCCCCCGTTGCGGCGCACGAACGACCGGAACCAGCCGCCGACATGGGACCGGTCGGCCAGCGGCAGCAGGCCCTGCGCCGACGGATCGGCGGTAGCGGGGTGGGCTGTCGTCATGAGGGGGTCTGCTCCAGGGTCTGGTGCGGCTGCGGGCGGGCCGGGTCGCCGTCCGGCGCCGGTGCGATCCGGCAGACCGCGTCGGCGGTGTTCAGCCACAGCGGGTTGCGGGTGAAGACGACGGTGGTGCGGTCCCTGCGGTAGCGCGCCACGCGTCGTACGATGCGCGCCTCGGTGGTCGCGTCGACCGCGGAGGTCGGATCGTCGAGCACCAGCAGGTCGGGGTCGGCAAGCAGCGCGCGGGCCAGCAGGAGCCGTTGGCGCTGCCCGCCCGACAGGGAGCGTCCCTGTTCGCCGAGGTGGGTGTCCAGACCGTGCGGCAGGGCGCCGAGAATGTCGGTGGCGTCGGCCGCGTCGAGTGCCGCGCGCAGCCGGTCGTCCGGGCACGGCCGGCCGCAGGTGAGTTCCGCCCGCAGCGGGCCGGTGAACAGCGCGTCGGTGTGACCGCTCAGCAGCACCCGGCGCCGCAACTCGCCCAGGTCGGCGCGGTCCAGCGGCACGTCGGCCAGCCGTGTGTGGGGCTCGGGTCCGTCCTGTCCGTGGCGGGTGATGCGGGCCGCCGTGCGCGAGGCGTACTCGCCGGGGCCGACGACCACCGTCAGGCGGCCGGCGGCCGCGGTGATGCCGGTGAGCGAGTCGGTCAGGGACAGCGGCCCGGGCGGCATGGGCATCGGATCGGCGGGCTGTCGGGGCCTGGGCGTCAGCCGCAGGAACCGGCAGACGCGGCCGGCCGCCACATGGGCCAGACTGAGGGACTCCACGGCCTCGGTGGCGGTGCTCACGGGGATGGCGAGGAACGCGGACGCGCCGTAGAAGGCGACGAGTTCGCCCGGCGTGATCACCCCGGCGAGGGTGAGCCTGGCCCCCAGCCAGACGACCAGGATCGTCACCAGGCCCGGCAGGAACACCCCGGCCGCCCCCAGCCACGCCTCCATCCGTCCCGCCAGCTCCCCGGCGCGGCGGACCTCTTGGCTGGCCCTGACGAACCGGGCGGTGAAGCCGCGTTCCCCGCCGATGCCGCGCAGGATGCGCAGCCCGGCGACCACGTCCCCGGCCTGGGAGGTGGCCGTGCCGAGCTGGTCCCGCTGGCGTTCGTTGCGGCGCTGGAGAGGTCGCAGCAGCGGGCCGATGCCCAACAGCGCGGCCGGCACGCTGATCAGCACCACCACGCCCAGCACAGGGGAGGTGAAGGTGAGGACGACCGCTATCAGGACGAAGGAGCAGAGCGCGCCCGCGGTTCTGCCCACGACCTCGAAGGCGTTGCCGATGCTCTGGGCGTCCCCGGCGGCGATGGTCACCACGTCACCGGAGCGGGCCTGGTGCCGTAGCGAGGCGCCGAGCCGGGCGGCCTGGCGGGCCAGAACGCGGTGGGTGAGGGAGACCGCGTGCATCTCGCCGCCCACCGCGGCCTGGATCAGTCCGGCGCCCGCCGCGACCTGGACCAGGCTCAGGACGAGGATGGCGCCGCCCCAGCCCAGGAGGGCGGCGGTGGAGGCGCCTTGGAGGCCGTCGTCGATGGCCCGGCCGACGGCCAGCGGCAGCAGGGCGAGCGGCACCATCCACAGCACGCCGAGGAGGGCGCCGAGCACGACCGGCCAGGGGCGGATGCGGACCAGCCACCGCAGATACCGCCAGGCGCTGCGGTGGTCGGCCTCGGGAACGGTGGCCGGCGACGCGGCGGGGTGGAACATACCGACGGGCACGGGATCTCCAGGAGGGGAAGACGGTGGTCCGGCAATGAGAGAAGCACCCGCCGCGCGGGCCGGGGGCGGGCGCGGCGGTCGTCAGCCTAGATAACGGTCGCGGGTGGCGTTGCGGTCGATCTTTCCGGTGTGGGTGTGCACGAACTCCGGTACCGGGATGATCTGACCGGGGATGACGTGCGCCGGGGCCTGTGCGGTGAGTTCGGCACGGATGCGGGCCAGGACGTGCCCGTCCGGTTCGGTGTGCCGCGCCAGCACGACGAAGGCCACCAGCGCGGGGTGGCCGGCGTCCTGCCGCGTCGCCGCGGCGACGGCGTCGACGCCCGGGCAGCGGCCGATGAGGTGCTCCACCTCGCCCAGGTCCACGCGGTAGCCGCGGATCTTGACCTGGTGGTCCGCGCGGCCGCAGAAGATCAGGGATCCGTCGGGCGCGGTGCGCACCAGGTCTCCGGTGCGGTACCAGCGGCGCGGCCCGGCGCCGTCGTCGGTGCCGGCATCCAGGAAGCGTGCGGCGGTGGCGTCGGGATTGTTGTGGTAGCCCAGCGCCAGGCTCGGCCCGGACACCTGCAACTCGCCCTCGACGTCCCGGTTGTCGTACGGGCTGCCGGTGGCGTCGCCGTCGTCCGCGGCCACCACGCGCTGCCGCACATGGGGCAGGGGGAAGCCGATGGGGACCGCGCCGCCGGCGTCCGGGAGCGGCGCCGCCCCGGGCCCGGCGAGGCCGATGGCGTGGGTGACCAGTGCGGTCTCGGTCGAGCCGTAGGTGTTGAGCAGACGCACCCGGGCGGCGTCGAGCTTGGCCCACCGGTCGAGCATGTCGGCCCGTACCGCCTCGCCGCCGATGACGAGGGTGTGCATCGAGGGGGGCAGCCGCGTCCCCCGGTCGAGGAGGTCCGCGACGAGGCTGTGCCAGAAGCCGGTGGGCAGCACCGCGATGGTGACCTCGCAGTCCACCACCGTTTCGGTGAACCGGACATGGGCCGCGTCGTCGATGACGAGCATGGCCCCGGCGGTCAGGGTGGGCAGGATCTCCTCCAGGCTGGTGTCGCCGCCCGCGCCGTGGAAGTGCAGCACCGTCTGCCGCTCGTCGACGCCGTAGAGGGCGCGGAGTTCGGGGACGACGGCCGCCAGTGCGCGGTGCGGGACCACGACGCCCTTGGGCTCGCCGGTGGAGCCGGAGGTGAAGAGCGTGTACGCGGGGGCCTCGGGGGGGACCGGTGCGGGGGCCTCGGGGGGCGTCGCCGCGGATGCCGCCCAGGTGGGGCGGACGAGGTGCGCGACCTCGGGTTGGTACCCGCTCTCCGCCGTGGCGACAGCCTCGTGGCAGCCGGCCAGCCGGAGGGTCGCGGCCAGCCGCGCAGCGGGCAGCGACGCCTCCAGGGGGACGTAGGCCCGTCCGGCGGCCAGGACGCCGAGCATGGCGGCGACATCGCGGGCCGAGTGGTGGACGACGACGCCCACCGGGGACTGCGGGGCCTCCGTGCGCGGTGCCACCGCGGCGGCCACCGCTGCCGCCCAGTGGGCCAGCGTGCCGTAGCTGATCACCAGGCCGTTGTCGACGACGGCCGGGCGGGCGGGGTCGCGCCGGGCGACCTCGAAGAACGGGTCGAGGAAATGGGGGACTTCGGCACTCGTCCCGTCATTCGGGGTGGAAAGACGCATTGTCAATACCTTATCGTCCTTGGAGCATTGCGGTACTACGCTTCGAAAGAGGCGGCCATTGATACCTGTTGACTTTTTCACTTCACCAGGAGAAGTATGCGCATCGTCATGGAAGACGGCCTGGAAATCCCGATGCGGGACGGCACGGTATTGCATGCCGTGCGATATCGCCCCGACGGGGCCGGGCCGCTGCCGACCGTCATCAGGCGTACGCCCTACGGTGCGTTGGGAGGCCCCGGTGGCCGCTCGGTCGACGCCGTGCGGCTCGTGGGGGCCGGCTACCACCTGCTGGTGCAGGACGTGCGGGGCCGGTTCCGCTCGGGCGGCACGTTCACGCCGTTCGTGCACGAGGCCGCCGATGGCGCGGACACGGTGGAGTGGGTCGCCGCCCAGCCGTGGTGCGACGGCACCGTCGGCATGTTCGGGCGCTCCTACGAGGGCTTCGCCGCCCTGCTCGCCGCCGGGGCGGGCACCGCCGCGCTGCGGGCCATCGTGCCGCATGTCGCGCCCGCCGACTCGTACGAGGGCTTCACGCACCAAGGGGGCGCGTTCCAGCTCGGTTCCCAACTGTACTGGGTGCTGTACGACATCCTGTACGACGGCGATCGCCTGGACCCCGCCGCGGCCCGCGAGGTGGCCGACGCCCTGGAGCGGATCGACGAGCTGTACCGCGAGCCGTGGCGGGCCATGGACCTCCTCGACCGACTGGCCCCCTACTACCGGGACTGGCTCACCCGCCCGGCCGGCGACGCCGCCTGGCGGCAGGGCTCGCCCAACGCCGCGTATCCGCGGATGACGGCGTCCGCGCTGCACATCGGTGGGTGGCACGACATCTTCCTCGGTGGCACGCTGCAGAATTACAAAGGAATTCGGGATCACGGCGGCTCGGCGGAATCCCGCCGCACCTCCTCTTTGCTGATCGGCCCGTGGAGTCACTGCCTCACCGACGGAATCTTTCCGCAGCGGCGTTACGGGCTTTCCGCCGACGAGCGGGCGGTGGATGTCACCGGGCTTCATATCGAACATTTCGACCGGCACCTCAAGGGAATTTCCCGGGGCCGGGCCGGAGAGGGCCGGGTGCGCCTCTTCCTGACCGGCGCCGACCGCTGGCGGACCTTCCCCGACTGGCCGGTTCCCGGCACCCGGGAAACCGCCTGGTACCTCAGCGGCGGGCCCGCCGGCACCGCCGGCGGAGGCGGGACGTTGGCCGACCGCCCCGCGGCAGCCGGCCGCGACCGGCTGCGTCACGACCCGCACGACCCGGTCCCCACCGCCGGAGGCGCGACCGCGATGCCCGGGATGTTCGTCGGTGCGGACTGCGGGCCGCTCGACCAGCGCGCGGTCGAGCGGCGACCCGATGTGCTGTGCTACACCACCGCGGAGCTGACTGACGCCCGTACCGTGATCGGTGACGTGTGGCTGACGGCCTTCCTGTCCTCCACCGCGCCCGACACCGACATCGCCGCCAAGTTGGTGGACGTCGGCCCCGACGGTCGCGCGGAGCTGCTGTGCGACGGCATCCAGCGGGTGCGGCACCGGGCGTCGGCCACCCCCACCACGCCCCTGACGCCCGATCAGGTCGTCGAGGTGGACGTCTGGCTCGGGGCGGTGGGGCACGTCTTCGCGGCGGGGCACCGCATCCGGCTGGAGATCGCCGGCAGCAATGCCCCACGCTTCGACGTCCACCCCGGCACGTGGGACGGTTCCGTGCCGCTCGACGAGGTGCGGCCGGTAGTGGACAACACGGTTCACCATGGCGGCGCGCACGCCTCCCGGCTACGGCTCCCGGTGCTCACCGCCGGCTAACCAGCGCTGCTCACGCGGTCGGCGCGGAGTCGGCAGCGACCTCGGCGTGGAAGATCGACAAGTCCTTGACCTGCTCGATCTTCCGCCCGGCCTCCCAGTGCGCCCGGCGCAGCCGGCGCTTTTGCGCGCTGGTGAGCCGGGTGCAGTGCTGGGGAATGGCGGCCAGCATCCGGGCCCGCTTGGCGTGGGCCGGGTAGCGGTCCCGTACCCGGTACGGGTCGTTCAGCAGGTGGTGCAGGGTGCCGGTGTGCAGGGCGGCCTTGAGCAGCGCGTAATACGCGGCCGCCCCGATCCCCTTGTCCCGGGTGCAGTGCACCAGCGTGCGCGACGCCTCGAACAGCCGCCAGGCCACCGGGATGCCAGGGGTCGTGAACACCCCCGTCTCCTGGGCGATACCCTCGCCCACCCCGTACCGGAAGTAGCTGCGCATGTTCTGGAAGCCGTGCTGCGCGTCGTGGAAGATCCGGGCCTCCGGCAGGTAGACCACCGGTATCCCGGCCAGTTGGAGCCGGAAGTCGAACTCCCGGTCCTCGCACCAGTGGATGAGCGGGTCGAAGTGGTACCCGCCGATGTGGTCGACGATGTCCCGGTTGTAGATGAGCGGGGGCGACAGGGCGCTGATGTAGTCGCCCTCGTCGTACTCGCGCACGCGCGCGGTCAGTTGGCTCAGCAGGCCGTCCGACTCGCCGTAGACCACCTGCCCCTTGACGACGGGGGCGGTCAGCACGGCCCGCACCATGTCCCGGACCACGCCCGGGGCAAAGGTGCAGTCGGAGTCCATGAGCAGCAGGTACTGGCCCCTGGCCACCTCGGCGCCGGCGTTGTACGCCGCGCCCAGGTTCCCCACGTCCGGGATCTCGGTGACCGTCAGCGGGCGCGGGTGGTTGGCGATCAGCTTCTTGATCTCGTCCGTGGGCCCGTTGAGCGCCAGCACGATCTCGACGTCCTCGTCGATCGAGTCGATGCAGTCGGCGATCCGGAGGTCGTCGCGCAGCGCGATGATCACGCTGGTCCGCGCGATGCCCCGGGCGAGGGTCTCCTCGTCCACCGGCTCTGTGGCGGTGTGCGTCTGCGTCATTGCCGTGTCCTTCGTGATCTTGTGCTTGCTACGGGCTTCTCGGTACGTACGGGCACCTGGGCGGGTGGGGGCTCTTCGCCTCGCGCGAGCTCCCCGCCGGCAGTCCCGGCGCCGTCGATGTCGACCGGCAGAGAGGCCAGCGCGCGCCGGGCGATCTCCTCGGCCGCGGGCAGCCCGGGCGCCGAGGCGATCACCCCCGCCAGCACGTCCGCGCCGCCGCTGTAGCGCGGCAGCACCATTCCCGGCCGCAGGTCGAGCCCCCAGAAGACGTCGTGCACCCCGGGCTCGCGCCGGGCGTCCTGGAGATCGCCGACCCGGCGGACGACGCCGCCGTCGACGGGCACGAAGCGCTGTACCACCGCGCGCCGGCGGGTGGGCACCAGTTCCTCCGGCACGAAGGCCCGGCCGAGCGCCAGGCGCACCACGTTCGGCAGCGGGTCCACGCCGGTGGCCAGCCGCATCACCTCGGTGGCGATGCGCGCGCCGGTCAGCCGGCAGGTGATCTCCAGCGGTATCACCCGGCCGTCGCGGGTGCGCAGGATGTCGGTGTTGATCACCGCCGGGTCCAGGCCGAGCGCCACCGCACCGCGGCGCACGGTGTCGGCGACCTCGTCGATCTGCGCCGGGCTCAGCACGCTGGGCAGGGTGTCCCCGCCCTCGAAGAAGTACGGGGCGAACTCCTCCTTGCGGCCGTACTCCCGGTCCGCGAAACCGAAGGGATGGAGCCGGCCGTCCACCATGAAGGCCGCCAAAGTGTGTTCGGTGCCCTCCAGGTACTCCTCGATGACCACCCGGCCGCTCGGGCTGAGCCGCAGCGCCTGGTCGGCCAGGTCCCGGGCCCGGTCGGCTGACTCGACCTTGACCACGCCGACCGAGCCCGACTGGTCGCACGGCTTGATCACGGCGGGCAGCCCGATCTCGGCGAGCGCGGCCAGCGCCTCGGTGATCCCGTCGGCCGCGCGGTGGCGGGGCATCGGCAGCCCCGCCGCCCGCAGCAGGTCGAGCCGCCGGTCCTTCAGGGTGCAGTCGAGCGCCGTGGCGACGGGCAGACCCGGGCAGCCGAACCGCTGCGCCAACGCGCTGATCACCGGCGGGTTGTCCGCGCCCAGCGAGAACACCCCGTCCAACGTGGTGATCCCGGCCGCGTCCAGCGCCGCCAGGACCGCGGCGGTGTCGTTCGGGTCGGCCACCAGCAGGTGGTCCGCCGCGGCCCGGGCGCGGTCGGTGGGCCGGTCGGTCGCCACCAGCAGTTCGAGGCCCAGGTCCTTGAGCCGGCCGAGGGAGTGGTCCATGCCCCCGCCCAGGCCGCAGACCAATACCCGGTCACCCATGTCCGCCCCGCGCCCGCAGTCCCAGCACCTGGAACACCTCGGCGTGCCCGGAACCCGCCGTGACCGCCCCGCGGTACGCGGCCAGTCCGCGGATGCCCTCGTCCCAGGCCGCGTGCCGCAGTTGGGAACGGTACGCGCGCATGGCCTCGACCTTGGTGTCGATGTGGGCGCCGATGTCCTCGGCGTACTGGAACCGCGCCAGCGGTGCCCACACCTCGTAACCGAGCACCAGGTCCGGAGCGGGCATCGGCTCCGCGCCGGCCTCCTGGAAGAAGGCCGACTGGGCCATCCACAGCGCTTCGGTGGTGAGTTGGTGCACCATCCGGTGCTCCACGTCGTCGTCGTTGTCGTGCGGCGCGTACACGACCTGCGGCCGCACTTCGCGGAGCACCCGCACCAGGGCGAGGTGGACCCGGCGGGTGAGCGCGAAGTCGCGGGACGGCTCCTCCAGCCGTACACACCGGTGCACGCCGAGGGCCTTGGCCGCCTGCTCGGTCTCGGCGTCGAACTCGGCGTCCGACACCGCGTCGTCGTGCGCGCTGCGCTCCCGGCCGATGACGATCACCACGGTCACCCGGGCCCCGTTGGCGACGTGCTTCGCGATCGACCCGCCGCACCCGATGACGTCGTCGTCGGGATGCGGCGAGACGACCAGGACGTCGCGGACGTCGCTCATCAATGGGCCCCGACCTGCTGCTCGGTGGCCGGCACCCGGCCGGCCCACTGCGCCCACCGGGCGGTCAGCGCGATGCCCTCCGCGAAGTCCACGGCGGCGCGGAAGCCGAGCAGGTCGCGGGCCTTGTCGAAGCGCGCCCTGGCCGGGCAGCGGTACAGCTCCAGCTCCCAGTCCGGCACCTCACCGCCCGCGCCGCCCGGCTGCCCGTCCAGGCGCCGCATGTCGCGGAAGGCGTCGAAGAAGCGCCCCCAGTCGACCTCCTCCTCGTTGCCGATGAGGAAACGCTCTCCGGCGGCCCGCTCGGACGCCGCGGCCAGCAGCACCGCGTCCACCACGTCGTCGACGTACACCGCGTTGCACACGCCGCCGTCCCTGCCGGGCAGCACCGCGAAGTCCCCTGCGGGGCGGTCGAGTTGCGCGCCCGTCCACTGTCCACCCCAGGGCCCGTAGACCACGCCGGGTTGCAGCACCACGGTCTCGATCCCGTCGCCGTGGGCGGCGATCACGGCTTTCTCCGCAGCGAGCTTCTGCTGCTCGTACTCGCGGTCCGAGGCGTCCTCGGCCCGGTAGGCGGTCGCCTCGGTGACCTCCGGGGCCGAGGTGGTGTCGTAGACGTCGATGGTGCTGAGGTGCACCACGCGGCGCACCCCGGCGGCCTTGGCCGCGGCCAGGACGTTGGCCGTGCCGTCGACGGTGGCGGCCCACCGGGCGGCCTCGTCGCCGGCGCTGCCGAAGCCGCAGTGGACGACGGTGTCACAGCCCTCGAATGCCGCGCGCAGCGACTCGACGTCCAGCAGGTCCGCGCCGCGGAACGCCATCCGCTCCTGCGGCAGGACCGACAGCCGGGCCACCCGGCCGAAGCCGCGGACCACCGGGCGCACGTGGGCGTCCGTGCCGAGGACGAGCCGTTCGACGACCCGGCCGCCGATGAAACCGCTCGCGCCGGTGACGGCGATGGTGCGACCTGTCAGAGAACTCATCGGGTAACTCCTGCGTTGTCGGTGCCACGGGTGGTCCACGGCTGAGGCCAGGGGGTGCGGGCCGCCCCCTGGTAGCACTCCTGGAGGAGCTCCACGACGCGCACGCCGTCCGCAGCGTCGGAGTGGAGCGCGGCCTGCCCCCGGCAAGCGGCGGCGAAGTTGGCGAGCTGCTCGGTGAACAGCAGCTCCCACTCGCCTTGGGCGGGGGCGACCGGGTCGATGTCGCCGCGGTGCAGCACCTCACCGGAGGCGGTGGTGAGGGTGCACTCGCCGGCCGGGAAGTCGGTGCCGATGGTGGCCGTGGCCTTGGTGCCCACGACGGTGCACGAGATGCCGAGCGCCCGCAGCCGGCTGAACTCCGCGAACACGTCGACCGTGCCGAACCGCAGATGCGCCGTGGCGTCGGTCTCCACGCCGCCCAGGGAGTTGTCACGGTAGTCCACGACTTCAACGGTGGGCCCGAGCCACCACAGCAAGGTGTCGAAGACGTGCGAGGCGGTGTCGGTGAGCACCCCGCCACCGGCCAGCCGGCGGTCGAACATGGACCAGGACACCGGCTCCCATGCGTAGGGGTGGCCCTCGGTCCACTCGACGCGGCACAGCTCACCGAGGTCCCCGGCCTGGATCATCCGCCGTATCCACGCGTAGGCGGGGAACAGCCGCCGGGGGTGGGCCATGGCCAGGAGGGTGTCCGGGTGTGCCTGCGCGACCTCGGCCAGGCGACGCGCGTCCGCGACGCTCGTGGCCATGGGCTTCTCCAGCAGGACGTGCTTGCCGGCGGTCAGCAGCGGCTCGACCGTCTCGGCGTGCTTGGTGTGCGGGACCACGACCACGGCCGCGTCGAACGCGTCCGGCACCTCGGCCGGATCGGTGGCCAGCACGACCTTCTCGGCGTCGGTGCCGCCGAGCTCGCGGTACAGGGCGAGGGCGTCCTCGGCCTGGCGCGGGTCCCGGTCGATCAGCGCGGTGAGCTGCACACGGCCGTTCAGGGGCGGCAGCCCCGTCAGATGGCAGGCGCGGGCCGCGGCACCGCAGCCGACGATGGCGAGACGAAGCGGAGGCATCGCTTCTCCGATCAGTTGGTAGGGGTTGAGGGGTGGTGAACCCAGACGTTGGGCTCGGTGTAGGTGCCGAAGCCGTCGGCCGTCACCCGCACCGGGGACAGCGCCCCGGGCAGCAGGTAGTCGCCCGCCTCCGGCATGGCCCGGCCCAGCGCCCGCTCCCATCGGGCGACGGGTTGCCGGATGACCAGCGAGCGCTCGGCGACGGACAGCAGCCGGGCACCGAGGTCGAGATGGGTGCGCAGCCACGGGTCGAAGCGACTGCCGTCCGCGCGCCGCCAGGCGGCGTACCGGTCCATGGGGATCAGGGGGTAGTGGTGCTTACGGGTCGGCCGCACCGGGATGAGCACGCCCCGCAGCCCGGCGGCGGCTGCGGCGTCCCGGGCCGCGGTCAGCAGGCGTTCGGCCAGCCCGGCGCGCCGGTGTCCGGCGGCCACCGAGACCGAGAGCATGCACAGCGCGTCCGGTCGCTCCGGCGGGTGGTCGACGGAGTCGACGAGGACGTCGTCGGCCCCGCCCGGCAGGCCCTCCGCGGTGCCGTCCCAGCGGACGGGCAGCCCGTTGGCGGCGGCGAGCAGCCCGCCGTCCTCGTCGACCGCGCAGAGCTGGTGCCGGGGGAAGAGCTCGTACAGGCGGTTCCAGCGCCAGTTGCCCGGCGATTCCCAGGACATGAACTCGGGCATGTTCTCGCCGATCAGCCGATCCACCTCGGGTGCGAGCCCCGGCTCACGGGAGAGGTCGGTGAGGGTGTGGCGCACGGGGTGCCGCCTCAGCCGAGCAGGCGGACGTCGGCGGTGGCCCGCAGCTCGCGGGAGCGGCGCAGGTCGGTGGTGACGCAGGCCCGCTTCAGCCAGCGGTCCGTGCCGTCGTAGCGGGCCTTGAACGGCAGTCGGCCGTGCACCGCGCGGTGGTTGTCGATCACCAGGAAGTCACCCTGCTCCGCCACGGCTTCCTGCATCCCGGCGTCGATGACCTTGCACAGTGCCTCGTAGGCGCGGCAGGCGTCCGGGTCGTCGGGCAGGTCCATGAAGTACGGGTCGACGCGCATGTACGGGTCCTGGCGGGAGCCGTACAGGAGCGCCACCGGCCGGCGCTCCTCGACGATGCGGAGGATGGTGGCGAACCGGTTCATCTCCTCCTGCGAGGCGACCGAGTTGTTCTTGGGCAGGTGCGACTCGTCCGGCGCGATGTAGAACTGCGGCTCGAAGAGTTGGTCGATGTCCTCCTTGGAGAGGAAGGACAGGTCGAGTTCGCCGACCGTGGTGGGGACGTGGTCGGGATTGCGCAGCGCACCGAGGATCAGGTAGTCGCTGCGGTAGGGGTGGAAGGCGTCCTCGGTGTGCCAGGTCAGCAGCTCCTTGCTGCCCATCCCGAGCTGGTCGTCCTCGTGCGCGCGGATCGGGAAGATGTCGTGGACGAGGTGGCCGTCCTGCTGGGTCGCCCAGCCGAACGGCTCGCCGAGCAGGGCCGAGTACAGCAGCAACAGGATCTCTTCGGGGAACTCCGGACCGGGGCGCTCGCGGCCGCGCCAGTGCTCGGGGGTGGGGCCGATGCGCTCCTGGTCGAAGTGGTGGCCGCGGATGGCGGTGAACCCACGCCGGTCGGCGAGCTGGAATTCGCGCAGGTGCCGCTGGACGTTCCGGGGCAGCTCGGCGGCCAGGGTCGGCAGATCGCGCAGCAGTTCCGGATCGTCGAAGGACCGGTAACTGCGGGACAGGGCGAGGCTCAACTCCGCGACATCGGTGGCCTCGCGCGAGTCCAGGGTGTAGCTCGTGGTGTCGTTCGGCATGCCAACTCCCAAGTGATGGTGGGGCGTACGCGATGGGGTCGGGCGGCCGTCGGGCCGCCGTGCGGGCATGCGGTCACCGTGGGCCGGGCGGCAGCCGTCGGCTCACGGGGGCGGGGACCGCGGTGTAGGTCGGGAAGGTCAGTGCGGGCTCGCGCCGGCGGCCTGGCGGGTGAGCACCTGGCTCAGCCGCCGCGGGGTGGGGCTGGTGAACAGCGTGGCTGCCCGCAGTCCCTCGGCGGCTCGGAACGACTCGCGCAGCAGCGCGAGCAGGCGCATGGCCAGGATCGACTGGCCGCCGTGGTCGAAGAAATTGTCGTCGGGCCCGAGCGCGGGCTCCCGCAGGACGTCGCGGAAGTGATGCAGAACGGTGCGCAGCGGCTCCTCGGCCGTCTCCGGTGCCGGCTGCGCCGGGCCCGGGGTCCGGCCGCCGGTCCACGCGGCGAGCTGCCGCCGGTCGATCTTGCCGTGGGGGTTCTTGGGCAGCACCGCCACCCGGTAGAGCACCTGGGGCACGGCCCAGTCGGGCAGCGCGGCCGCCAGCTTCCCGGTCAGCTCGGCGCGTTCGGCGCCGCTGAGCCGGACGGCTTCCCCCGGGGGCGGGGCGGCGCCCGGCTCCCGGGGAACGATGAACGCCCACAGGCTCGTTCCGGTGTCCGGATCGGGGAAGACCACGGCCTGGTCCGCCCGGCCCGTCCCGCACAGTTCCCGCTCGACGTGGGCCGGCTCCAGCCGGTGGCCCCGGATCTTGATCTGGTCGTCGACCCGGCCGAGGAAGACCAGTTGGCCGTCCTCGTCGATCCGGCCGAGGTCGCCGGTCACGTACACGCGTGCCTCGGGGTCGGGGGAAAGGGGGTCGAGTGGGAAGCGCCGCGCGGTCTGCTCCGGGTCGTCCAGGAAGCCACGGCCCAGCAGCGGCCCGCCGATGTGGATCTCGCCGGTCTCCCCGACGGGCACCACGCGCCCGTCGCGGCGCACGGTGACCTCGGCGCCGTCGAGCGGGGTGCCCAGCGGTACGTCGGTGGCGGAGTCGGGCAGCGTCCCGGCGTACATGGTGGAGCTGACGGTGCACTCGGTGAGACCGTAGACGTGGACCAGGGCCGTTCGCTGCTCGCGCTGCCAGCGCCGGTACGCGTCGGGGTCCATGCGCTCGCCGCCGACCACGACCGTGCGCAGCGCCTCGGGCGTGGTCAGCGCGCCCGCGCGCAGCCAGCGGGCATACTCCAGCCAGTACTGCGTGGACAGTTCGACGACCGTGGTACCGCTGGTGGTGAGCAGGCTGTGGAGTTCCTCGGCGTCCAGCGCCCGGCCGTCCCGGCGGCACACCACGGCCGCGCCGGCGGCCAGTGCCGGGAAGACCTCCTCGATCACGACATCGAAGCCGAGCGAGGCAATCTGGAGCCAGCGGTCCTCGGGAGCCAGGGCCAGCCGGGTGGCCACCGCGGAGGCGAAGTGTCCCAGGGCGGCCCGCTCGATGACGATGCCCTTGGGCTGCCCGGTGGAGCCGGAGGTGAACAGCACATAGGCGAGTTGGCGGGCGTCGGCCGGCCGGGTCCGCCAGGGCCGCGCCGGGTCCTGGCCGGGGGCCGGGGACGGCCGCCAGGCGCCCGCCGGGGCGTGCTCGCCGTCACCGGCCCACGCGCACGCGCCGACGCGGGAGACGAGCGAGTGGCGGGCGGCGGGGGGCAGCCGGGGGTCGAGGACGGTGAAACCGGCGCCGCTCTTGAGGGTCGCGACCATGCCCAGGACCGTGTCCCGGGGGGTGGCGAAGGCGAGGCCGACGATCTCCTCCGGGCCCGCGCCGCGGGCCGCCAGCTCCGCGGCCCACCGGTCGGTGAGCCGGTCCATCGCCCGGTAGCTGAGGGTGCGTTCGCCGTCGATCAGTGCGGGCGCGTCGGCGTGGTCGTGCACCGACCGCGCCCACAGGGCGAGGAAGTCCGTACCGCGCGGGTCCTTGTGTGCCGGCCCGTTCATCGACGGCGCCCGGTGGCTCGCAGGAACGAGGAGAGGCGCTCCAGTCCGGCGCGGAACTCCTCCTCGGCGCCGCCGAAGCCCAGCCGCACGCCGTGCGGTACGCCGAAGGCGGAGCCGGGGACCAGCAGGGTGCCGTGTTCGGCCAGCAGGCGGCGGCAGAAGTCCTCGACGGTTCGCGCCGCGTCGGGCGCGGCCGGGTCCTCGACCTCCAGCACGCCGCACACCCCGCCGTCGGGCCGGGTCCAGCGCACGAAGTCGCGGTGCTCCTCGGCCCAGGTGGTCAAGTGGGCCAGGTTCCGGCCGGCCTGGGCCGCGCGTCGCCCCACGAGCTGGTCGGCGGCGCGCATGGCGCGCGCGGCGATCAACTCGACCAGGGGCGAGAGGAACAGCGTGGTGCGGTCCCGCAGGGGGAAGGTGGCGCGCAGCAGCTCCGGAGGGGCCACGCACCAGCCGACCCGCAGTCCCGGCAGGCCGAGGGTCTTGGAGAACGTCCCGTAGGACACGGTGCGCTCGTAGAGCGTGGCCGGGTCGGGCAGCACCTCCCAGCGGTGCGCGACCTCCGCCATCGCCCCGTCCCACACCAACACCGCACCGACCTCGTCGAGCCGGGTGAGGAGCGCGTGGAGCCCCTTCTCCGACAGGCTGACGCCGCTGGGGTTGTGGGGGAAGTTGACGATCAGTGCGGCGGTGCCGGGCGTGATGACCTCGCGCAGCGTCTCCGGAGCCACCTCGCCGTCCTGGACGGCCGCCAGGGGCAGGGTCTCCACCTGGCAGCCGGCGGCCCGCGGGTAGTGCCCGAGCGAGTGGTAGATGCCCTCTTGCACGACCACGCGGTCGCCCGCCCGCAACAGGGTGGCCAGCGTCAACGCGATGGCTTCGCTGGAGCCGTGGGTGGCCATCACCCGGTCCGCGTCGCCACCGCAGTAGCGGTCCGCGATCGCCTGCCGGATCCCCTCGCCTCCCTGGGAGACGCTGTCGTCCATGACGAGGCCGTCCAGGTCCTGTTGCCGGATTCCGCACAGCCGCCGGATCTCGGCGAAGGAGTACGGCTGGACTCCGCTGGAGCTGATGTCATGCACAGCGGAGCTGAGGTGCCGGCGGTACCACTCTTCGAGGATCGGGGGGGCTTCCGGACGAATACGGAGACTGGGCATGACGGAGAGGTTTCCCTTTCTCTAACCCCGGAGGGGCGTTTCCCTGAGGGGGGTGGCAGATTCGGTGTCCTTGTGGCTCCGCCACCATCGCTGGCCGGATTCCGGAAGGGTGTCGATGGGGTCGTAGTAGTGGTACGTGCGCTGCAGCGCGTCCGGGTCCTCGGTCTCCAACGGGGTCAGATAGCTCTTGCTCCAGTGCGAAATGCCCAGTTCCCGGTCGTAGGCGTCGAACTGGTCGACCCACCGCTTCCCGACGAACGGCACATCGCAGACGATGCGCGGGGTCGAGAAACCCGGGAGGTAGCCCATGATCTGGTGCTGGATGTCCTGTGCCCGGCTGACCGGTATGCGCCAGTGCTCAGCGTTGGGGATCATGTCGCACATGTAGAAGTAGTACGGAGTGATCGCCGCGTGGTCGGTGAGGGCGAAGCAGAGGTCGAGGAGTTCGTGCGGCTGGTCGTTGACACCGCGCATCAGGACACCCTGGTTGCGCACGTCGCGCAGGCCGGCGTCCAGCAGTTTGCGGGCGGCCGTCGCGACCAACGGGGTGATCTGCTGGGCGACGTTGGCGTGGGTGTGCAGGGCGATCTGTACGCCGCGGGCCCGGGCCACCTCGGCGATCCGCTCCAGGCCCGCCAGTACGGGGCCGGACATCCAGTACTGCGGCAGGCCGATGAGCGCCTTGCTGGCCAGACGGATGTCGCGGATGTTCTCGATCTCCAGCAGGGAGGCCAGGAAGGACTCCAGGCGCGGCCAGGGGAGGTTCGCCAGATCGCCGCCGGAGACCACCACGTCCCGGATGCCGGAAGACTTGCGCAGGTGGTCCAGGATGCGCTCGGCCCGGTCCGCCGGCTTGAGTTGCAGCTTGTGCTTCTCAAGCTGGGGGGTCGAGTTGCCCACCAGGTCCATGCGGGTGCAGTGCCCGCAGTACTGGGGGCAGGTGGCCAGCAGTTCGGCCAGCACCTTGGTCGGGTAGCGGTGGGTCAGCCCCTCGACCACCCACATGTCCTGCTCGTGCAGGGAGTCCCGGCTGGCCATGGGGTGCGAGGGCCATTCCGACTGCCGATCGGAGGCGAGCGGCAGCATGTAGCGGCGGACGGGATCCTCGTAGAAGGCCTTGGTGAGCGAGCCCGGCCCGCTCGGCTCGGCCGTCGGGGCCATGGTGTTCAGCATCTGCGGCGGCAGCAGGACCGACATGGTCGCCCAGCGCCGGCGGTCGCGCTCCCAGTCCTCGTAGAACTCCTCGGCCAGCAGGTCGCCAACGACCCTACGGAGTTGCCCGGCGCTTTTGACGCAGTGGGTTCGCTGCCACTGGGGGTCCTCCCATTGCTCGGTCGTGACATCCCGCCAGCCCGGGAATCGACGCCAATCCGGTTCGCAGATCGCAGTCGGTCGGTATCGGTACGCGGGTTGCGGCGATGCGTTCATCGGCTCCCCCAGGATTCGGATCTGAATTCACACTCGCGGTTGGACCGCAGCGCCGCCTTGGGTGGCGGTTCGCGTGAACGGTGGCCGATCTTGCCGAGTCGCCGACTTGTACACCACCACAAAAGTTGTGAGGCTCGGGATCCGGCGCACGCACCGCACAATTCTCGGTGAGGTCTGCGGATATTCCGCAGAGCGCGGCGCCCCCTTTCCGCGCATGCCGGGTACGGAATCACCCCGGGGCGGCCGCGGAGGCGAGCGCGGCCCAGCGGAAGGCACCTGAAACATTCACCAGGAATTCAACCGAACCGCGCCGTGAGGCCACCTGGGATTCGCTGGAGCGTGGACGGCTTCCTGTGTGGTGAGGCGGATATCTCCGATGCGTGGGGCGGGGTACGCCGGCTTCCGAGCTGCACATCCCGTCGGACGCGAACGGACTGCCCTGCCCTGTTACAAGCGATATGTCCGCCCGCACCACATAGGACAACCCCTTAGGGGCCCCTGGAGGCGACGGCATGTGGCGCGGCGGCTACTTCTACTTCCGGGACCGGGCCAGCGCCGCAGAACGTGGCGGCAGCGAGGGCCGCGCCGGACCGCGGGGAGCGGAGTTCCCGGTGCCGCCGAAACGGTCGAGGTCGGCCGCGAAGATTGCCGAGGCGGCCTTGAGGACCTCGTTCGTCCGCCTCAACTCGGCCACCTGGCGACGAAGTTCCTGTAGTTCCGCGCGCTCGGGAGAGGTGAGGCCGGCAGCGTGGCGCGCACGGCCGGCGGACGCGGTGGAAGGGGAAGAAGAAGGAGAAGAAGAAGGAGAAGGGATGGCGTGTCGGGTGACGGGCCGGTCGGCGGGGGTGGACGAGGGGGCGGTCGGGGTCGTTTCGCCCAGTTCCCGGCTCAGTTCGTACCATCGACGCGTCCACACCTCAGGGTCACCGCCGCAGGCTCCGACATAGGCGAGGGTGACTTTCAGTGAAGGTTTCTGCATCCCTCGGGCGGCCTGGGCGAGTGACGTGACGGAGTAATGTGTGCGTTTGGCCAGACAGCGGTAAGCCGGGTTACCCGCCTGCTGTCGCAGCGTGCGTAGCTCGTGCGCGAAACGTTCGAGAGGTCCCGCGTTGGTGTCGAGTGGCCGCTCCGGCCTCGCCATCGTTCCCCCTGAGTGTCCATGTACTGACTGTAGTCGCTGCGCTCGGTTCACATACCGCACCGGTATCCCCTGATGCCGGCAGACATAGGGGTCTCCGTTTTTTCCCATGCGTTCCCAGAAGGCGCGCCGGTCAGTGCACAACCTCTGGATGTACGGCGCCCACCAGTCATACCCTGCGGGCAAAGAGTTGATCAAGAGGCCGAAGCCAAGTGTGCACACCGCATCGCCCCGTCAATAGGCTTTCTGACGAAGTTTTGACGCATTTCGTTCGCGATGTTTAGCGCCATTCAGCAGCGGTCAGGGCACCCTGTCCAACGGGGCCACGAACGTTGCCCCGGGCACCTGTTCTGTGCGGCAGTTGAAGACAACACCGTTTCGCACAATGCGGCCGGTGGTGCACAACTCCGCGACTCGGCAAGATCGGGAGCCGAGGTTGCGCAACCGCCCCGCGAAGCCTGGCGGCAGGAACCGCGCACGGAGCTCCGCGCCCCGGCCATCAGAGGCGACCCCTTCGGCACCCGAACCCAGAAGGAGCCCCACACCACTGTGCGACGACAGCCGACCACAGCAGAGAGCCGCCCCGTGTCCGCATCCGGTACCGCTCCGGCCGCGCCTCCCGCCCCCACCCCCGCACCCCGCGGCGACCTGGCCGCCTGGGCGCGGCTGGGGAAGGTACTGCGCGCTCTTGACTGGCCGTTGCGGGCGGAGACGTACCGTCAGGCCGCCGGATCGATCCACCACCCGTGGCTGACCGACCAGGTGGGCAACGATCCGCTGTTCCGCCTACTGCACCTCGGACGGTCGCACACCGCGCCGCCGCCCGAACTGTCCGACGCCCTGGCCGCCCTCCACCTGATGGCACCCCCGGACGGGTCCGCCGACGGCGCCCCGCTCCCGGACGTCGATGGGGACGCCGCCCCGTACCGCACCGCGCACCACTACTTCACCGCCTTCCGCGGACTGCTCACCGTCGGCGACCACCACGCTCGCCCGCCCCGCAGCGGCGTGTACCTCGGCGAGGACGGCCTGATGTTCACCGACCGGGTGCTGAGCACGCACGCCGAGGGCACCGCCCTGGAGATCGGCTGCGGCTCGGGGCTCACCGCCGCCGCGTTGGCCGGCCGCGGCCTGCGCACCACGGCGATCGACATCAGCGCCGACTGCGTGGCCGCGACCATTGCCACCGCCGCGCTCAACGGGGTCGCCGACCGTGTCGAGGCCGAGCACGCGGACGCCGGCCGGGCCCTGGCGGGCGCCGCCCGCTACGACTTCGTCGCCGCCAACCCGCCCGGCCTCCCCGTCCCCGACACCGTGGCCTACGGTCCCGCCGGGAACGGCGGCCCGGACGGGCTCGCCGTCGTGCGGACCGTATGGGAGAACGCGCCCCGGATACTGCGCGACGGCGGGGCCCTGGTGATGCGCTTCGAGTGCGCCGGCGACCTCGGCGGTCCCCGGGCGCTGCCGGAGATCTTCGCACTCGCCGGTGACAGCTCGGTATGGGTCACCGTCCACGCACGGTTGCCGATGCGTACCCGCAGCGCACTCACCGCGCTGCGGGCCACCCCGCACAACCCCGGTGACAGTCCCGAGGAACTGCTGCGCCGCCTCGACGCCCACACCGACGCCCTCGGCGCCTCCCGCCTCTACACCTGCTTCATGGTGCTGCGGAAGGACGGCCGGGCCCGCCGTGAGGTGCACGACCTCACCACGGCCGACCGCCCGCCGGGCGGCGCCGCGGGGGCGCCCACCCCACCCCCGGCCGACGCCGACCGGCTGCCACCGGGCCTGGCCGGACTGGACTGGCGGCCTCAGCTCGCACTGCTGCACGAGCGCTGGGACGACGCCGTACGGGCCGCCGCACGGCACCACGACGCCGACGCCGTCCTCGCCGAGGTGTTCCCGGACGCGCTGGAGAGGGACCCGATCAACAGCCGCAGCCTCCACGCGTTCCTCAGCGCCCTGCCCGGCATGCCCTGACCCGGCACCGCCCCGGAAGACCCCGCCTTCCCGCCTCCGCGAGCGGGGGAGCGCGGGCCCGACGACCCCACAGACCCAAGGGATGGACCATGCGTGTTCTCGGAATCAACGGCTGGCCGGGCGCCAGCCACGACGGCGCGGCCTGCCTCGTCGTGGACGGCGAAGTGGTCGCGCTGGCGGAGGAGGAGCGCTTCACCCGCAACAAACACGCCTACGGTGAGGCGCCGTTGCACGCCGTCGCCTACTGCCTGGCCGAGGGCGGCCTCACCCTGGATGACGTGGACGTCGTCGCGCACGGCTGGGACATGCCCAAGCTCTTCGCCGACCGCGGCCTGGAGTGGTTCCCCCACGACGCCGCCGCCCTCGAACACCTCCTGCCCGCCAAGCTGTTCCCCCGCACCCGGGACCCGCGGCTGACCTTCGTCAACCACCACATGGCGCACGCCGCGAGCGCGTACCACCTCTCCGGCCGCGACCGCGGCGCCATCCTCGTGCTCGACGGCCAGGGCGAGGACGAGTCCACCACACTGGCCGTCGGCATCGACGGCGTCATCAAACCGCTGCGCAGCTACGCGCCCGGCTGGTCGCTCGGCTACTTCTACTCCGCGGTCTGCGAGTACGTGGGACTCGGCGCCGACGCGGCCGGCAAGATGATGGGCCTCGCCTCCTACGGCAGCCCCCAGGACCTCACCTTCGGCGGCGCGTTCACCTTCGCCGACGACGGCTTCACCGTCGGCCCGGTGCCGCGGGACCTGCTGGCCAAGGGCAGCACCGACGAGGAGGCGGCGACCATCCGGCACTGGATGGCGCACCTGGAGAAGACGCTGCGCCGGCCGCCCAACAAGGCCACCCGCCGCTTCCTCCCGGAGCTGGGCCGCTACCGCAAGGTCACCGACCACGACCCGTTCGAGTACCGCGACATCGCGGCCACCGCCCAGGCCGCGCTGGAGCGTTGCGTGATCGACAGTGTGCGGGCGCTGCTGCGGGAGAGCGGCGAAAGCACTCTCATGGTCGCGGGCGGCGTGGGCTTCAACGCCACCCTCAACGGCAAGCTGATGCGGCTGCCCGAGGTCCAGGACCTGTTCGTCCAGCCGCTCGCCGGCGACCAGGGCGTCTCGCTCGGCGCGGCCATCTGGGTCGCCGCCCAGGAAGGCGACCGCATCGCGCCCATGACCGGCTCCGTGGCGTGGGGTCCGCAGTGGAGCGCCGGGCAGATCCGGGACGTCCTCGACGCGAGCGGCACCGCCTACACCGAGCACGACGACATCGCGGCGGCCACCGCCGGGCTCCTCGCCTCCGGAGCCGTCGTGGGCTGGCACCAGGGCCGGGCCGAGGGCGGCCCGCGCGCGCTCGGCCACCGCAGCATGCTGGCCGTGCCCTCCCCCGAGGCCACCCGCGACCACGTCAACGTGCGGATCAAGGACCGGGAGGCGTGGCGGCCGTTCGCCCCGAGCATGCAGGAGGAAGCGGCCCCCGGGCTGATAGGCACCGACACCCCCCTGCCGTACATGATCGTCACCACGCCGGTCACCGAGCGGGGTGCCGCGGTGATGCCCGCCGTGGTCCACAGCGACCGCACCACCCGCCCGCAGACCGTCTCCCGGCACACCGACCCGCTGTACCACCGGCTGATCGGCGAGGTCGGCCGGGCCACCGGCAGCGCCGTGGTACTCAACACCTCCTTCAACGGCCGCGAGGAACCCGTGGTATGCAGCCCGCGCGACGCCCTGGACACCTTCCACCGGCTGCCCATGGACGCCCTGGCCGTCGGCCCCTTCCTCGTCGAACGGCCCGGCCGCACCTCCCGTACGGAGGGCCGGCGGTGACTCCCGCGCACCCGCCCGCCACCACGGCCCCGGAGTCCCGGGCACCCGACCGCGAGGACGTCACCGCGCACCTGACCGCCTGGCTCGAAGAGGCCGCACTGGTGCCCGATCCCGACCCCGAAGCGCCGCTGCGCGACCTCGGAGTGGACTCGCTCGACCTGATCCGGGCCGCGCGCCAGGTCGACCAGGTCTTCGGTGTCCACGTCCCGCTGCGCGACCTGCTCGCCGACGCGCTCACCCTGCCCGGGCTGGTCCGCCTGGTCCTGGAGCGCGCCGGCACGCGGCGCGGACCCTCCGCCCACGGTCTGGCCCACCCCTTCACCGTCCTGGCCCCGCCCCAGGAACAGGCGTGGGAAACCCAGCCGCCGCAGCGGGACCAGTGGAACCAGGCCATGCTGTTCACCACCGGCCCCGACGTGGACCCCACCACCCTCCAGGACGCCGTGCGGCGCCTCGTCGCCGGGCACCAGTCGCTGCGGCTGGCCTTCGACGCCAAGCCCGCCCGCCGCCCGGAACAGCGGGCCGAAGCGCTGGGCGCCGACGACCGGCTGCCCGACGTCTTCGACGTCGTCGACCTCACCGAAACCCCCGACGACCGGCTTTCGGAAGCCGTCACCCTGCGGTGCGCCGTGGAACAGCGCTCGCTCGACCTGCGGGCCGGCCGGGTCCTGCGCGTCGTGTGGTTCGACGCCGGGTCCGGCCGCCGGGGACGGCTCCTGGTCGTCGCCCACCAACTCACCGTCGACATGCTCTCGTGGTCGGTGCTGCTCGCCGACCTCCAGGACCTCTATCTGCGGCTCGCCGCCGGCGACACCGAGGCCCGCTGCGACGAGGGCACCCCGTACCTGCGGTGGGCCGAGGCGCTGGCCGCGTACGCCCGGACCCCGGAGGCCGAGCAGGAGGCGGTGTGGTGGAACCGGGTGGCCCGGACCCCCGGCCACGTGCCCCTCGACGTCCCGCACGCCGACCCGTGGGCCGCCAACACCGCCGCCACCGCCGCCACCCACCGCGAGGAGTTCACCAAGGAGGAGACCGAGGCACTGCTCACCAGGGCCCCCGGACTCCTCGGCTGCCACCCGGGAGAGGTGGTGCTGCACGCCCTCGGCGAGACGCTGGCGGCCTGGCGCGGCGGCGACGCAGTGCGCCTGGACATCCTGAGCCACGGCCGGGAGGAGACGGTCGGCGACGTCGACCTGACCCGCACCACCGGCTGGTTCACCACCACGGTCCCCATCAGCCTGGACCTGTCCCCCGGCACCCCGCACGAGCGCGTCGCCCGCACCCACGGGCACCTGGCGGCCCTGCCCACCGGCGGCGTGGGCCACGGCGCGCTGCGCCAACACGGCCGCCCGCGGATCTCCGCCGCGCTGCGCGGCGCCGAGCCCAGCGCCGTCTCCTACGACTACGAGGGGAGCGACGCGGACGACGTCCCCCTCGGCGAGCTCCTGTTGGATGTCGCCGACGAACCCGTCGGCGACATCACCGCGCCCGACTGGGTGCGCCCGCACCTCATCGAGGTGATCGTCACCACGGACGACGGTGTGCTGTGCGTCGAGTGGTGGTACTCCACCGCCCTGCACCACCACCGCACGATCCAACGGCTGGCGGCCGATCACCGCGCCGCTCTCCGCGCACTGCTCGTCTGACGGCCGCTCGCGCCATTCCGGCCCCCACGAGTGGCCGCGGCTCTGCGGGCCGTCGGCTGCCGCGAGGCCATCGCCGCCGCGGGGGCCCTCTGTATGCCGCCCCAGGTGAGCCCCTGAAAGAGCTGCTCACCTGGGGCGGCAAGCCGTGGGACGCCTTGCGCACCGTGCTGGTGAAGGGCTGGGTACGCGCGCCACCCGAAGGGCTGAACACGAAAAACGGCACGGGCGCCGCCCCGTGCCCGTACCTGCCGGCTCAACAGCCTGGCGCTCGCTCAACTCCTGCTCATCGACCCGCACATCGTCGTTCTCGACAAGGCGACAGCCCCGACGGGCTCTTCGGCCACCCGCCGGATCGAGCAATCGCGCGCCGCACTGCCAGAGGGGCCGCACGGTGATCTCCATCCTCCACCAGTTCGGCTCGGTGCGGGGGCCCGTATCCGGAGAGCTCGGAGTCGGCGTACGGGCCCACGACCGTCGCTGCGGTGACGGATTCCCTCAATTCCTCAGCAGTCGCACCGATGGGTCCGGTGGCGGTCCATCGTTTTGGTGAGGACACATCCAGCGGCAACGACCGTCGCTCGCGCGGATCCGAGTGCCTCCCGCAGCACATCGATGTATTCGCAGCTCCGGCCCTCAGATGCGCAATCGGCACGCAGCAATAGCAGGGCGGTCTCCAATGCCGCGAACTTCACCTCGCAGAACGGTTCGGTACGGTCGAGCGTTTTCATGTGCTCGGCGATCAACTGCTGCACAAGAAGCGGCTCGTCGACACCATCGTCCAGGTGCGCAGAAGCCGGCGGGAGTAGTTTTGTCATCTTGGCGCTCGTCCCATCTTTGAGATGCACTTCGCGTCGATTACGAGCATTCCGCCCGCGCGCTTCGAGTACACAGGGTACAAGCCATTCGGCCGGCGACAACGCTCATCACCATTAACCTATCGCCATCGAACCACATTCACCCAGCACAGGGAAGAGCAGGTCACCTTCGAATGGCACGCGACCTACCTTTCCGTCATTACTTCGACTCCTCGCCCCGCAAGCCCTATTCGATGTCGCGACGCCTGACGAAACGCCGGACGTCGGCAGGCCGTCGGCTCGCCGTACGCATCCTTACGGAACTTCCCGACACGGCGAACGCCGCCTGAAAACACACAACCTGCCGGTACGGAACCCGGGAAAGCTCAGCCCTGCCCATGCAGAGGGCCCCGGCCGGCCATCGCGCGTTCCGGGGAACCGGCTCCTGACCTTCGAGGCCCCCGGGCCCGTGCGCCCGGCCCCCTGGGGACCTCGGCATCTGGGCGCCTGAGCCCGCTCGATCACACTCTGTGCGCGACGTATTCATCGCCCACCAGCAACCCAAGTCGAGTGACCATGGCCGAGCTTGACCCACCTGCGTTGTGCAGAAGTGCTCCTCCGGGCGTGAACCTCCTCCTGGACACGCCCCGACACGGTTCCGGTCAACGCCGCCCAGCGCACGGAGCCCCACCCCCCGCCACCCAGGCACACCTCCGGAGACGTGGCCGCCAGCCGGCACCGGAGGTTTCCGGACACCTCCCGCAGGTAAGGACTTGATCAACCTTTTAGACTGCGGTTGCGAACAACAGACGGATCCACACGCGAGGTTGTACGGCGGCCAACGGCAGCCTCACCAGTCGTTCCGGTCGGATGTGGGGGCCAGGCCCGCGCAGGTCCCGCAACGACACAGCACGCACATGGGGCAGCTTGAGGCCCAAAGGGGGTAGTGATGGCGAGGCCTGAACGGCCACTCGATCCAGCAGACGGCTCATTGGAGACGTTCGCTCACGAATTGCGTCAACTGCGGCTGCAATGTGGCAACCCTCCCTATCACACGCTCGCCGAGCAAGCGCACTATTCCGTCGCGACCCTCGCGGAGGCAGCGCGTGGCGTGCGCAAACCCTCACTGGAAGTCACCATCGCCTACGTGGAGGCGTGCGGCGCCGATGCCGCACCGTGGGTGCGCCGCTGGCACGAGCTGACCGACGCACTGGAGCCCGCCCCCGGGCCGCCCCCGACCTCTCCACCGCCCCCGTCCGCCGACCGGCCTGCGGGCGATGTCCGCAGCCCCAGAAGGCGAGCGGATCAAGACACTGCCCTCACACCGAGCGAACGGCGAGAGCTCGACGAACTCCGTGTAGAGGTGGCCGAGTTACGACGCACCAATGAAGTACTCAAGGCGGCATCGGCCATCTTCGCCCGGGACCTCGTCCGCATCCGCTCAGGGAACGAGCGCCGGTAAGCCCCTCCCCCTGTCTCTGCGATCCAGCCGTGCCCCGCGTCCGTGTCGTTGCTTCCCGACGGATGGCCTGACCGTGTAGGCGCGCCGGCCGGCGCAGCACGTTCCGAGAAAGGCATCTCGCACGGTTCTGCTCTTCTGCACAATCGCCGGTGGTGTACAACGCGTTGACTCAGTAAGTTCGACCCAGCACGCGTCCGCCCCTCCCCCACCATCGGCGTCGGCATACTGTCCGCCCAGCCGGACCCTCCGGCCGGCTTGCGCACCTCGTCCGCCGAAGTCGAAGACGACACCGCCCCGCCGACCACCGCGTGGAGCTGCCTCCAGAGGGAAGCCGCGTATCCGTACCACCTTGGCCGAGGAACGAGCTTGCTTTCGAGACCAGGAAATGGAGAGATGTAACCATGCCACCTGCCGCGAAGGTGCCGACGTTATTTTCCCGGCCACCGCATTCCGAAGCCGTGGCCGAGTGGACCGCACGCGCAGAGAAGATCCTCCCCACGGTCGACGCCGATCGGGACAAGGCTGAGGCGGCCCGGGCCTCTTCACCCGAGGTCTACGCAAGAATTGCCGAATTCGGCCTGCATCGCATGTGCGTTTCCCGTTCACTCGGTGGTGGGCAAGCTCCCCTTTCCGCTGCGATGAGCGTCATCGGACTCATTGCTCGCCATGACGCCTCAGTCGCATGGCAAATCGGAGTGCAGAGCGCGATCGGACGCATCACGGATTACCTGTCCGAAGATGCCGCTCGCCTCATCTTCTCCCACCACGACAAGCTCGTCGTCGGCTCGGTGCACCCCACGGGAACCGCGGAGAAGGTCCCGGGGGGCTACCGGCTGTCCGGGCGCTGGGGGTTCGCTTCCGGATTCGCCGGCGCGGCATGGATCGTCTCCGCCGCCCGGATCACGAACGGCGAGACCGCCGGCGAGGTCCGCATGCTGTTCACCCCCGTAGCCGAGGTGAAACCGCTCGACACCTGGTACACGACAGGCTTGGCCGCAACCGCGTCGATCGACTATGAGATGGACCAGGTGTTCGTGACCGAAGCGCACACCGTCGGCAACGCCGCGTTGGTGGCACCACCGCCGAAGTGCGCATCACGGGCCTACGGCATCGGCTACTACGACTTCGGTCCCTTTCTCGCCGCTGCCACGGCGCTCGGCATTGCCGACCGAGCCCTGGACGTCTTCACCGAGTTGGCCATGTCCAAGATTCCTTCTGAAGGAACGATCACGCTCAGCAACAGCCACACGGTGCAGGACCGGCTTGCCAGGGCCCGCGTAGAGGTGCGTTCGGCACACTGCCTCGTCGCTGACGCAGTCCGGCACGCCGATCAGTTCAGCGAGACCGGGGGTGACGAGCTCTCCGCGCTGATCCGGGTCTCGTGCGCCAAGGCGGCGGAGGCCGCCACGGTTGCCGTCGATACGGTCCACGAACTGTCGGGGGCCACCTCTTCTTATCGCGCTCACCCACTGGAGCGCTGCTTCCGCGATATCCACACCGTGATCAAGCACATTCAACTGGCACCGGCCAACTTCGAGATGGTCGGCCGGTACCTCCTCGGCGGCGGTCTGCAGACCCGCCGCTGACAGCAGCCGCCCCCACCCCTCTTCCCCTATGCCCACGGGACGTTCCGGCACAGCGTACGGCCGACACGTGTCCCCGTCGCGGCCCGTGGGCCGTGCCGAGTTCGCTCCGACCCGCACGCCCGTAACCGGTCGCCGTCACGCAAGGAGACCGCCCCTCATGTCCCTCATTGTCGTCGCCGAGGCCCTGGCCAAGACCGGTCAGGAGGACCGGCTCCGCACCGCCCTGGAGGCGATGATCGCGCCGTCTCTGGACGAGCCCGGGTGCCTCACCTACCGCCCCTACGTCGACCCCCACGAGCCCGCCCGCATGGTGCTCGTGGAGGAATGGACGGGACCTCAGGCGCTCGCCGAACACTTCACCACCCCGCACTTCCACCACCTGAGGCAGGTACTGGACACGATTCTCGCCGAGCCGCTGATCATTCGGAAGCTGGTGCCCGCTCCCGCCGGATGATCCACTGACAGGTGGAAGGGGCGTACACCTCCACGGGCGCAACTCCGGCGCATCACGGAAGGAGCCAGAGCGTGATCATGATCGTGAACACGAGCAACAGCACCTCGGCGGTGGGAACGGCACGGATGACCTCGTCGATGGTGAGTGCCGCTCCGGCCCCCGCGGCGCTGCCGCAGATCCCGGATCCGCGGCTTCAGGTGGGCACGACCGGTCCGGTCAAGGCCGTCTACCGCTATGACGCCTTCCGGGGCGCGGAGTTCACCAGGCGCGCCGTCCCGTACGTCCAGGGCAAGAGAAAGCGGTTCATTCGCGACACCACCTGGTCGGTGCGTGTGCCATGGCACACGCAAGAGTTCCGCGTCGACCTGGCCCGTGACCGGGAAGGGCTGGAGGAGCAGGGCAGCCACGAGCCGCCCCACCGGCCGCTGGAGAGTGCAGGGGGAACCTCCGTATGAACTCGGATCGCATCCAGATCGCGGGAGCCGATGTCGCCGTCGTGGGCGGCAGTATCGCCGGCTGCGCCACGGCTCTGGCCGCGCATCGCGCCGGCGCGGGCCGGATCACCGTCCTTGAACGCACCAGCGACCGCCTCGCGGACCGCGGCGTCGGCCTGGTGATGCACAACGCCCGGTATGCCGAACTCGCGGCCGCCGGATACCTGGACACCGCGATGCCCTGGGTGCAGCTAACCACCCGCCGCTGGTGCCACCGCGACGGCGCCGCACCGCTCGGCCGCACACTCGCCGTCCTGCCCTTCCCGTTCCGCTCGTACTGCTGGGGGCCGCTCTGGCGGGAGTTACGGCAGCGGCTGCCGGAGGACACCGTCTTCCGGCCGGGCGTACGGGTGGCGGGGGCCAGCGACTCCGCGGACGGGGCGACCCTGCAACTCGACGACGGCGGCGGCAGCGAGAGCGGGGGCGCACGGCCGCACGCCGAGCACCGTACGGAACGCTTCGACCTGGTCATCGGCGCGGACGGCTATCGCTCGACGGTCCGCCGCGCCGCGTTTCCCGAGGTAGGGCCCGGCTACGCCGGCTATCTGGCCTGGCGCGGCGCCGTCCCGGCCGAGCGGCTGGCGGAACTCGACTTCCCGGGTCTGCCGGCCACCCCCTGGGCGGTGGAGGACTGCATGTACGTCGTCTTCCCCGGCGGTCACGTCATCATCTACCGCATCCCGGACGGTAAGGGCGGCCACCGCGCCAACTGGGTCGTGTACACCGCCCCGCCCGCCGGTCTCGACCTGGCGCTGGACACCCCCACCAGCCTGCCGCCCGGCACCCTCACCGACGCGCTGCACACCCATCTCGCCTACATCGCCGACGTGTTGCTGCCGCCTTACTGGGGCGGGCTGATCCGGCTGACGCCGCGCGAGGAGCAGTTCATCCAGCCGATGTACGACTTCACCGCGCCGCGTTACACCGTCGGGCGGCTGCTGCTCGCGGGTGATGCGGCCACCGTCGCGCGCCCGCACACGGCCGGCGGCGCGGTGAAGGCACTGCAGGACGCCGCCGCCCTGGAGACCGCTCTGCGCGCCGTGACGGAGCGGCCGGACGCGCTGGACGCGTACGGCGCCGAACGCGGTATGACCGGTCAGGCGATGGTCAAGCTGGGGCGGCGGCTGGGACGGCTCCTGGTGCAGGACACCCCGGACTGGCGGACGCTGGATCAGGCCAGTCTGACGGCAGCCTGGTCCGCGGCCGATGGCTCGGGCGCGTTCGGCGGCCGCGAGCTGTAGCACTGACGCTTCAAGGGCGACTGAGTCACTTGGTTTCCGAGAGTTCGCGGTTTACGCGTATCAAGACGGTGGTGTGGGCCGGGAAGTCGTGTGGCAGATGGCGCGCCGGCTCTCGCGGGCTGCCGCTGAATCTCCGGTTGTGACGATCGTCGCGAAATGGGCCCGTGATCGTTACGGCCGGTTCATCCCTGGACCGCCGGCCGCCCCGGCTCCAGACCCAGCCCCGCTGCCACTGCGGTCAGCACCATGCCCGTCTGAGCCGGTCATTGCTCGGCCGCCCGCCACAGAGCAGTGCCCCGTAGAGGAATGTCACCCGGCGCCTCCTGCTCCTCGCTTGTTTCCCCACGCGCCCTCGGCCGGCAACCGGAATCACCGAGGCCAATCCCATCAGGCCCAGGCACTGTCGACGCTGCCATGCGCCGCTATCCCCTCGACGTAAAAGATGCGCAAAATGCGGCATCCCCTGACGCGATACTGTTGGGTTGATTACGACGATGGAGGGAAGTCATATGCACGGCGAATACAAGGTTCCTGGGGGGAAGCTCGTAGTCGTGGACCTGGACAATCAGGATGGCATGCTGCGCAACGTGCGGGTGGCAGGTGACTTCTTCCTCGAACCCGACGAGGCTCTCACGGCCATCGACCACGCCCTCGAAGGCGCCCCTGCCGACACCGACGCCGCGGGACTCGCTGCACGAATCGAGGCGGCGCTCCCTCCGCACACGGTGATGTACGGCATCACGGCGGAAGGAGTCGCGATTTCCGTGCGCCGGGCCCTGGCTCAAGCCACGGATTGGACGGACTACGACTGGCAGCTCATCCACGAGCCGCCCCAGTCTCCCGCCCTGCACATGGCCCTCGACCAGGTCCTCACCGAGGAGGTTGCCGCCGGACGCCGCGCCCCCACTCTTCGCGTCTGGGAATGGGGCAGTCCAGCCGTCATCATCGGCAGCTTCCAGTCTCTCCGCAATGAAGTGGACCCGGACGGGGCAGCGCGACACGGAGTCACCGTGGTGCGACGGATTTCGGGTGGTGGGGCCATGTTCGTAGAGGCTGAGAACACCATCACATACTCCCTTTCGGTACCGGCCTCCCTCGTCTCCGGCCTGTCGTTCGCCGACTCCTACGCATACCTCGACGACTGGGTTCTGAACGCGCTCGGCGACATGGGAATCAAGGCCTGGTATCAGCCCCTGAATGACATCACCTCGAAGGAAGGCAAGATCGCCGGTGCCGCGCAGAAGCGACTTGCCGGCGGTGACGGCGCGGTACTGCATCACGTGACGATGTCGTACGACATCGACGCCGACAAGATGCTCGATGTATTGCGCATCGGCAAGGAGAAGATGTCCGACAAGGGCACCAAGAGCGCCAAGAAGCGCGTCGATCCGCTGCGCCGCCAGACCGGCCTGCCACGCAGCGAGGTCATCGACCGTATGCTCGCCTCCTTCAGCACCCGCTACGGCCTCACGCGGGGGCACGTCACGGACGAGGAGATGGCACGCGCCGAAGAACTCGCCCTGACCAAGTACAGCAGCGAGGAATGGACGGCGAGGGTGCCATGACCATGACGCCCAGCGCAGCGCCAGACGAACCTTGTGTCTCCTCGGCGCTGAAGACCCGTGCACTGAAGAAAGACCGGGGCTTTGCCGCTCGCCGAGTTACGAGACGGCCCACCCGCTACGGCTCCAGCGATAGCCCCCAGGGACCACGCCGGCAGAGCCGCCCCGGCCGCCGCTCCTACGCCGCCGTCCCCAGCCGGAAGCGGGCCGCCACCTCGTCGGCGAGGTCGCCGGCCGGGCGGCCGCCGTCCATGGTGATCACTGTGTTTCCGTGGGCGGCCGCCTGGCGGCGCACTTCGGCGTCCCACAGTTCGTCCCGGGCCAGCCGTTTGGCCAGGGTGGCTTCCGGTGCCCGGCTGCCCCAGCTCACCAGGGAACGCACCGGGACGCTGCGCCGGGCCCGTAGCGCCGCCATGCGGAACTCCGGTGTGGGGAGCAGGAAGACCGCCTGGTCGGGGCGGGTGAGCAGGGGTGCGATCTGGCTCGGCAGGTTGCCGAACCAGTCCACCAGGACGGGCCGGTCGGTGGGCATCGCGAGGAGGTCCTCGACCTCGAACGCGAACGTCTCGGCGACCACGCGCTGCGCGAACCCGCACGCCTCGTCGGGGCTGCGGCTGTCCCACAGGGAGCCGGGCGGCTCGTCGCGGGCCGCGTGGAAGTGCGGGTGCTGCCGTGGGGTGCAGCGGGGCAGCCAGGTGTGCTGGGCGAGGTCACCGCGGTAGATCACGGCGCCGTGGCGCCGGGCCAGGATTATCGCCAGCGTGCTCTTGCCCGCTCCGGTGCCGCCGGCGATCCACCGCACGTGGGAGAGCCGGCCGGCCGGAACGGTCGTCGTGCGGACAGCGGTGCCGAAGGGTGACTCCAATGGGGGGCGCCTCATACGGTCCATGGTCCTCGCATCGGCGGTGAAGCTCCAAGGCCGCCTCGTATGGGGTGCATCAGGAGTGGGCAAAGAGTTGGGAGGGACGGGTGAGTTGGTGCGCGCCCCCGCGCGCCTGCGCGCGTCCTGTGCGCCCCCATCCGCACCGTGCGCCGGGTCGGCGCACCCGGACGTACGGACCCGGCCCCGGCCCCGGGTCAGCGCACGGGGTCGTACGGCCCCAGGTCCAGTCCCGGGTCAGCGCCCGTCGCGAGCAGTGCGGCGACGCGTCCCGCCCACGGCCCGACGGTCAGTCCGGTGGGGCCGAGTCCGTCGGCGACGACCAGGCCGTCCAGCCCGGGGACGCGGCCGAGCAGCGGACGGATGTCCGGGCCGACGGGCCGGAAGCCGACGCGCGTCTCCAGGTGCGTGGCGCCCGCCAGCCCGGGGGCGACGGCCAAGGCCTCGGTCAGCACCTCGGCCAGGCCCGCCGCCGTCACCCGGTGGTCGAACCCGGTGCCGGTCTCCCGGGTGGCGCCCGCCACGATCCGCGAGCCGTCGAACGGGACCAGGTAGTGCCCGGTGGCGCGCGGCATGACGACGGGCCAGCGCCCGGTGTCCGCGCCGGGCAGGGACAGGTGGACGAGCTGGCCGCGCTGCGGTGCGACCCGTACGGTGACGCCCACCGGCGCCAGCAGTTCCGCCGCCCAGGCCCCGGCCGCGACGACGACCGCGTCCGCGGCGAGGTGCTCGCCGTCCACCTCGATGCCGGTGACGCGGTCTCCCGTACGCAGCAGCGCCGCGCGCCCGGTGCGCAGGCCGGCGCCCCGCAGCCGGGCCTGGCGCAGCAGCGCGTCCCGCAGCCGCCCGCCGTCGACGCGCGCTCCGGCGGCTATCCGTACGGCCCGGGCGCCGGGGCCGAGCGGCGGGAACAGCGCGCGCACCTCGGACTCGCCGAGGAGGTCCACCTCGCCGGTGTCCGCGGTGCCGCGCCGCCGTTCGAGCACCCGTCGGCGGATGCGGTGCAGGTCCGCGTCGTCGGCGGCCAGGGCGAGCGCGCCGACGGCGCGGTGGCCGAAGTCGCGTTCGCCCGCCTCGGCGAGTTCGGCGGCCAGGACGGGGTGGTACCGCGCGCCCTCGGCGGCGACGCGGAACCAGTCCGCGTCGTCGTGCGCGGCGGCCCAGGGGCAGACGATGCCCGCGCCGGCCGCGGTGGCCTCGCCGGGCTGGGCCCGGCCGGCCAGCACCACGTCCGCGCCCAGCCCGGCCGCGTGCCAGGCGGCACTCGCACCGACGATGCCCGAACCGACCACGGCGACGCGCATCCGCTCCTCCTCCCCCGGCGGGCGGTCAGCCCGCGAACTCCGGAATGATCCGCTCGCCGTACGCGTCGATCGTGGCGTCCCTGGCGTCGTGCATCGCGTACAGCGCGAACTGGTCGACGCCCAGCTCCCGCAGCGCGCGCAGCTTGTCGCGCTGCGCCTCGGGCGGCCCGAGCAGGCAGAAGCGGTCCACGATCTCGTCCGGCACGAAGGCGGTGTCCGGGTTGCCCGAGCGCCCGTGGTGGGCGTAGTCGTAACCCTCGCGTTCCTTGATGTACGCGGTGAGCGCCTCGGGCACCATGCCGGAGTGCTCGCCGTACCGGCTGACGAGATCCGCGACGTGGTTGCCGACCATGCCGCCGAACCATCGGCACTGCTCGCGCGCGTGGGCGAGGTCGTCGCCGACGTACGCGGGCGCCGCGACGCAGATCGTGACGTCCGACGGGTCGCGGCCGGCCGCCGTCGCGGCGTCGCGGACCGCCTTGACCATCCATTCGGTCAGGAACGGGTCGGCCAGTTGGAGGATGAAACCGTCCGCCAGTTCCCCGGTCATCTTCAGGGCCTTGGGCCCGTACGCGGCCATCCACACCGGCAGCCGCCCGTCGCGCACCCACGGGATGCGCAGCGGATGACCGCCCACGTCGGTCTCCCGGCCCTCCGCGAGGTCCCGGATGATCCGGATCGACTCGCCGAGGCGGGCCAGGGTGTTGGGGGTGCGGCCGGCCACCCGCATGGCGGAGTCGCCGCGGCCGATGCCGCAGACGGTGCGGTTGCCGTACATGTCGTTGAGGGTGGCGAAGGTGGAGGCGGTGACCTCCGGGGTGCGGGTGGAGGGGTTGGTGACCATCGGGCCGACGGTGAGGCGTTCGGTGTGTTCCAGGATGCGGCTGTAGATGACGAACGGCTCCTGCCACAGCACGGAGGAGTCGAAGGTCCAGCCGTAGCGGAAGCCTTGCTGCTCGGCGCGGCGCATGGTGGCGACGACGTCGGATGCGGGCGGGTCGGTCTGCAGGACGACTCCGAAGTCCATCTCGGCCTCCTCAGTTCAGGTACTGGCAGGTGCCGCGCGGGGTGTACTGGCCGTGCCCCGCGCGCCCGGTGTAACGCCGCTGGTCGATGACGGTCTCGCCGCGCGAGAGGACGGTCTCCACGCGCCCGGTGACCGTGCGCCCCTCGTAGGCCGAGTAGTCGACGTTCATGTGGTGGGTGGCGGCGGAGATGACCTGCTCGGCGGCCGGGTCGTAGATGACGATGTCGGCGTCGGCGCCGGGTGCGATGGTGCCCTTCTTCGGGTAGAGGCCGAACATCCGGGCCGGTGCGGCGCAGGCGATCTCGATCCAGCGGCGGCGGCCGATGTGTCCGTCCACGACGCCCTGGTGCAGCAGGTCCATGCGGTGTTCGACGCCCGGCATCCCGTTGGGGATCTTGGAGAAGTCGCCGCGGCCCAATTCCTTCTGCCCCTTGAAGCAGAACGGACAGTGGTCGGTGGAGACCACCTGGAGGTCGTTGGTGCGCAGTCCGCGCCACAGCGCCGCCTGGTGCTCCCTGGGGCGCAGGGGCGTGCTGCAGACGTACTTGGCGCCCTCGAAGTCCGGCTCGGCCAGGTTGTCGGTGGACAGGAACAGATACTGCGGGCAGGTCTCGCCGAAGACGTTGAGGCCCTTGTCGCGGGCCTGCGCCAGTTCGGCGACGGCTTCCTCGGCCGAGACGTGCACGACGTACAGCGGTGCGCCGGCGACCCGGGCGAGCTGGATCGTGCGGTGGGTGGCCTCGGCCTCCAGCAACGCACTGCGCACCTCACCGTGGTGGCGGGGGTCGGTCCGGCCCTCGGCCAGGGCCTGTTCGACGAGGACGTCGATGGCGATGCCGTTCTCGGCGTGCATCATGACCAGTCCGCCGTTGCCCGCCGACCGCTGCATGGCGCGCAGGATCCGGCCGTCGTCGCTGTAGAAGACGCCGGGGTAGGCGGTGAACAGCTTGAACGAGGTCACGCCTTCCTCGACCAGCAGGTCCAGCTCCTTGAGCGAGTGTTCGTTCACATCGGAGAGGATCATGTGGAAGGCGTAGTCGACGGCGCACTGGGCGTCGGCCTTGGCGTGCCAGGTGTCCAGGCCCTCGCGCAGCGCCTGGCCGCGCGTCTGGACGGCGAAGTCCACGATCGTGGTGGTACCGCCCCAGGCCGCCGCCCGGGTGCCGGTCTCGAAGGTGTCGGAGGAGAACGTCCCGCCGAACGGGAAGTCCATGTGGGTGTGGGCGTCCACGCCGCCCGGGATGACGTACTTCCCCGTGGCGTCGATGGTGCGGTCGGCGCCCTCGGTCCAGCTCTCGGCGGTGGTCGTGCCGTGCGCGGCGAGGGCGGCGATCCTGCCGTCCTCGACCAGGACATCGGCATGGATCTCATCGGCGGCGGTGACGACCAGGCCGCCGCGGATGACTGTACGGGTCATGCTTCCGGTTCTCCCTTCCACACACACCAGTGGTGCGGCGCCGGAAGGGACACGGCCCGGCGTGCACTGCCGTCCGGGCGGCCCGCCCCAGGTGACGCCGCGTCATGACCGGTCTACACCCGTAGAGCGCGGCCGTGCAGCAGACCGTAGAAGCATGTCACCCGCCGTGGCAACACCATGTCCGCAGTTCAGGGGGAATGGTCCGGCCGTCGGCCTCATTACTTCATTGCTTGCGCAACTCGGGAACCTTGCTGTGACCCGCCGCGTTGCCCGGTGGGGGAAACACGACACACCGGACCGCACACACGCAACAGGAGACACAGCACCATGGGCGTCAGCCTCAGCAAGGGCCAGAACGTCGTCCTCAACCAGGACGGCACTCCCCTCGCGGACGTCACCGTCGGCCTGGGCTGGGACGCCCGGCCCGCCGCCGGTGCCGACTTCGACCTCGACGCCTCGGCGGTCGTCTGCGGCACCGACCAACGCGTCCTGTCCGACGCGCACTTCGTCTTCTACAACAACCTGGCCAGCCCGGACGGGGCGGTCCGGCACACCGGCGACAACCTCACCGGCGAGGGCGACGGCGACGACGAGCAGATCCTCGTCGACCTGGACCGCCTCGGCGAGGAGACCGGCCAGGTCGTCTTCACCGTCTCCATCCACGACGCCGAGCGGCGCGGCCAGAGCTTCGGCCAGGTCGAGGACGCGTACATCCGCGTCGTCGACAACCTGACCGGCCGTGAGATGTGCCGCTACGAGCTGTCGTACGACGCCGCGGGCGAGACGGCGATGGTCTTCGGCGCCCTCTACCGGCGCGGCGGCGAGTGGAAGTTCCGGGCCATCGGCCAGGGGTACGCGTCCGGGCTGGCCGGGATCGCCACCGACTACGGCGTCAACGTCGGCTGACGCACGGGACACGCGGCACACGGAAGGGCGCGCCGCGCGGGCGCGCCCTTCGTCGTGCATCGCGCTCGGAGTGCTCGGAGTGCTCAGAGTGCTCGGAGTGCTCAGAGATGCGAGGCGATGGCCGGCATCAGGTCCTGGAAGGTGCGGCCGGCGGCGGGTTCACCGATGGCGGCCATCTCCCAGCCACCGCCGGAGCGGCGGACCTTCGCCATGATCTGCGCGGTGTACGGGCCGCCGCCGGTCAGGGTGTAGCGGGCCAGCTCCTGGCCGTTGGTCTCGTCGACCAGGCGGCAGAACGCGTTCTGCACCTCGGCGAAGGTCTGACCGGTGAAGGAGTTCACCGTGAAGACGATCTGGTCGACGCGGGCGGGCACCCGCTGGAGGTCGACGAGGATCGCCTCGTCGTCGCCGCCCTGCCCCGCGCCGCCCACCAGGTTGTCACCGGTGTGGCGTACGGAGCCGTCGTCGCTGACCAGGTGCTGGAAGAAGACGACGTCGACGGGCTCCTGGCCGGCGAAGAGCACGGCCGAGGCGTCCAGGTCGATCTCTCGGGCCATCAGCTTGGCGAGGAAGCCCTTGCGGGCGGCGGCCTGCCAGCCGAGTCCCATCCGCACGACGCTGAGTTCGCCTCCGCCGGACTTGCTCAGACTGATCTTCTGACCCTTGTCCAGGTTCACGGTCATGTGCTGTCACTCCTGCGTCGGGATGGCATGCCTTGGGCAGGGCGGCGGCCGCCGCCACCGGCCGGGAACCAAAAATCTACAGCACTGTAGAGGTAATGGAGAAGTAAAGACGCGCGGTGGAGCGGGGGAACGAGCGTGCCCGCCCGATCGTACGGACGGCGGGTGCCGGGCGCCCGGCACTTGGCGGGCCCCGCCGGAATACTCACGGCGGGGCCCAGTCGTACGGTACCCAGCCGGGCGCCCGCACGACAGACCGCGCCGTCGCTTTCACGTCATCGAGGACACCCGTTCCGCCGGCCGCTCCGTACGGCCGGCGTCCGCCTCCGCCACCCGCTCCGCCAGCCGGCGCAGCGCCCGCGCCGAGGCCGATCCGGGCTCGGCGTGGTACGTGACCACCTGCTGGTCCGGGTCGGCCGGCAGCGCGAGCGTCTCGTACGCGAGGGACAGCGGCCCCGCCACCGGGTGCGTCAGCCGCTTGTGGCCGAAGCCCTTGTCCTGGACGTCGTGGGCCGCCCAGATCCGCCGGAAGTCCGCGCTTCGCGCGGACAGCTCACCGATCAGCGCGCACAGCTTCGGATCGCCGGGGAACCGGCCGACGTCCCGCCGCAGGTGGGCGACGACGTGCGCCGCCTTCCCCGCCCAGTCGGCGTACAGCTCGCGCGTCGCCGGGGCGAGGAAGAGCTGCCAGGCCAGATTGCGCTCGCCGGGGGGCATCGCGGCGAAGTCGCCGAGGAGCGCGCGGGCCAGCCGGTTCCACCCGAGGATGTCCAGTCGCCGCCCGATCACGTACGCCGGGACGCCGTCCATCGCGTCGATCAGATCCTGGACGGCGGGCCGTATCCGCTGCGGCCGCGGAGCCGGGCGGTGGTGCCGGGAGACCGGCCTGACCAGGTGGTCCAGATGGGAGCGCTCGGCCCGGGACAGCCGCAGCACGTCGGAGACCGAGTCCAGCACCGCGGCGGAGACGTTCCGCCCCCGCCCCTGTTCGAGGCGTATGTAGTACGCCACGCTGACTCCCGCGAGCTGCGCCAGTTCCTCCCGTCGCAGGCCGGGCACCCTGCGCCGCCCGCCGTGGTGGGCCAGGCCGACGTCCTCGGGCTGGAGCCTGGCGCGACGGGAGCGGAGGAATTCGCTCAGTTCGGTGCGCTGGTCCATCCCTCGATTATGGCGGGTCGCCGTCCCGGAAGCGGTGGCGAGGGCCGCCGGGCGCCCACCGCCGTATGGCCGGGGCGGTCCGCGGACCTGCGCCAGGGTGGTCCTCGCAGTGGTAGGAACGCCGAGCGTAGGTTCAACAGGGCACTGGTTGCCTCGGGCATGCAAGTCCACGCTGGAGAGCATGAACCGCACCTCTGTCCCCGCATACGCAGCGCCCGCCCCGAAGGCTCCGCTGGAGCGCACCACCATCGAGCGCCGTGAGCTGGACGCGCACGACATCCTCATCGACATCGCATTCGCGGGCATCTGCCACTCCGACATCCACACCGTGCGGGCGGAGTGGGGCGACGGCGGGCACTTCCCCGTCGTCCCCGGCCACGAGATCGCGGGCGTGGTCAGCGCGGTCGGCGCCGAGGTGACCCGGTACGCGGTCGGCGACCGGGTCGGCGTGGGCTGCTTCGTCGACTCCTGCCGCACGTGCGAGAACTGCCTGGCCGGCCTCCAGCAGCACTGCACCGGCGAGCTGGGCCAGGTCGGCACGTACAACGCCGTCGGCCGCGACGGCCGGCCCACCCAGGGCGGCTACTCCACCCACCTCGTCGTCGACGAGCAGTACGCGCTGCGCATCCCGGACAGCCTGCCGCTGGACGCCGCCGCGCCGCTGCTCTGCGCCGGCATCACCCTGTACTCGCCGCTGGCGCACTGGAAGGCCGGCCCCGGCAAGAAGGTCGCCGTCGTGGGCCTCGGCGGCCTCGGCCACATGGGCGTCAAGATCGCCCACGCGATGGGGGCCGAGGTCACCGTGCTGAGCCAGTCGCTGCGCAAGCAGGAGGACGGCCTGCGGCTCGGCGCCGACCACTACTACGCCACGTCCGACCCGGCGACCTTCGAGAAGCTGGCGAACCGCTTCGACCTGATCGTCAACACCGTCTCCGCGCAGCTCGACCTCAACGCCTACCTGGGCCTGCTGCGTACCGACGGTACGCTCGTCCAGCTCGGCGTCCCGGAGCACCCGCTGCCGGTCGCGCCGTTCGCCCTGATCGGCAACCGCCGGTCCTTCGCCGGCTCGCTGATCGGCGGCCTGGAGGAGACCCAGGAGATGCTGGACTTCTGCGGCGAGCACGGCATCACCTCGGAGGTCGAGGTGATCAGCGCGGACCGGATCAACGAGGCGTACGAGCGGGTGCTCGCCAGCGACGTCCGCTACCGCTTCGTGATCGACACCGCGACGATCTGACGGCCGGGGCCGGGCCCCGCTCCCCGGGTGCCGCCGCGCCGGCGACACCCGGGGTCACGGTCGGTACTGTTCCGGCGACGGATTCCGTGCTACCGTCAAATCAGTTGCAGTTTTGGTACCCATAAACGTTATGTGCGCCTGACGGTATGTGACCGTCGGGCGCATTTTGTTTCTGCCGGTCTCATCCGGATGGGCTCAATTGCGGCGACCCTGGATTCCGCACAGTGCGGATTCCTCAACTGCCTCGATCGAAGGATACAGACATGGCAACCGGCACCGTGAAGTGGTTCAACTCCGAAAAGGGCTTCGGCTTCATCGAGCAGGACGGCGGCGGCGCCGACGTCTTCGCCCACTACTCGAACATTCAGGCCCAGGGCTTCCGTGAGCTCATGGAGGGCCAGAAGGTCAGCTTCGACGTCACGCAGGGCCAGAAGGGCCCGCAGGCGGAGAACATCGTCCTCGCCTGATTCCCGCCCGTAGGCAGGCCGGTCCCACCCGACCGCCGCCGCGACGGCAGGACCGCGTAAGACGCGAGCCGGAACTTCACCCGAACGGGTAAGTTTCCGGCTCGCGTCTTTTTGGTTCCGGCTCCCGCTTCCGCCTTCCGCCTTCCGCGGTAATTCCCCACCGCGCAATCCATCGGCTGACCGCCTCAGGCGGGTGCCGGTCTGCGCCCGGCCTCCCGCAGCGCCTCGGCCAGGGCCCCGGCAGCCGGCCGCGCGGCCCCGGAGCCGTGCCGGGGCCGCGCGGCCGTCAGGGCCGGACCAGGCCCTCGTACGCGTCGGGGCGGCGGTCCCGGTAGAAGGCCCACTGCTGGCGCACCTCGTCGATCAGGCCGAAGTCCAGGTCGCGTACGACCAGCTCCTCCTTGGTGTCGCTGGCGACATCGCCGACGAACCGGCCGCGCGGGTCCACGAAGTAGCTCGTCCCGTAGAAGTCGTTGTCGCCGTACTCCTCGACGCCGACCCGGTTGATCGCGGCGACGAAGTACTCGTTGGCCACCGCGGCGGCGGGCTGTTCGAGCTGCCACAGGTAGGCGGAGAGGCCACGGGAGGTGGCGGAGGGGTTGTAGACGAGCTGCGCGCCGTTCAGGCCGAGCTGGCGCCATCCCTCGGGGAAGTGGCGGTCGTAGCAGATGTAGACGCCGATCCGGCCGACGGCGGTGTCGAAGACCGGCCAGCCGAGGTTGCCCGGCTTGAAGTAGTACTTCTCCCAGAAGCCCTTGACCTGCGGGATGTGGTGCTTGCGGTAGGTGCCGAGCACCGTGCCGTCGGCGTCGATGACGGCGGCGGTGTTGTAGTAGAAGCCGGACTGCTCGACCTCGAAGACCGGCACCACGATCACCATGCCGGTCTCGCGGGCCAGTTCCTGCATCCGGCGGGTGGTGGGGCCGTCCGGCACCGGCTCGGCCCAGCGGTAGTGCTCCGGCTCCTGGACCTGGCAGAAGTACGGGGCATTGAAGACCTCTTGGAAGCCGATCACCTGCGCGCCCTGCGCGGCCGCCGCCCTGGCGTGTTCCTCGTGCTTCGCGATCATCGAATCGGTGTCGCCGGTCCAGGACGCCTGAACCAGTGCGGCACGTACGACGTTACGGACAACATCGGCCATGAGCTGCTCCTTCGTCGAGCCGTCGGCCACGGGCCAGGCGGATCTACGCGTGTGGAGGCGACCGTAGGCCTCGTGCAGCGGCGAGGCAAGACCATCTCCCGCACAGGCGGTGCGGCGAACCGCGGACCGGACGGTGCGACGGGCCCCGGACCGGCCGGTGGGTGCCGGGGGGGGCGGGTCAGCCGCCCGCCCCGCCGGCGCGCAAGGCGTGGGTGATGTCGCGGTGGCGGTGCGGCGAGACACCGGCGGCGGCGTCCAGGAGCAGCGGGGCCAGCTCGCCCGGCGCGCTCGCGGTCGCCGCCACCGCCTCTTCGGGCGTACGGGCCCGGACCAGTGCCGCGAACAGTTCACGGGCCTGGGCCGGGCGGCCCGCGCCGAGCAGCGCCAGCGCCGTGTCCGCCACTTCCTCGACGGGGCGGGTGACCCCCTGGCGCAGCAGGCGCGCACTCTCGGCGGTACGCCCCGCGGCGGCGAGCGCGTCGGCGGCAGCGGCGAGCCGGGCGGGCGGCAGACAGGCCGCCTCCCAGAGCAGTGTCGGCACCTCCGCCACCAGCCCGGCACTCTCCAACTCCCCTATGAGGGCGGGCAGCTCGGCGGGGTGCGCGTGCGCGGCGGCACACAACAGGGCGTGCGCCTCACCACCGCGCCCGGCCGCCCGCAGCCGGGCGAGCCGAGCGGCGCTGGTGGGGGTGCGCGGAGCGGGCGGGGCGGGTGGCTCGACGGGGGTGCGGGGCGGCGTGGGGAGCGCGTCGGGCTCCTTCGTGGGCAGCGGCGTGGGGAGCGCGTCGGGCTCCTTCACGGACGGCGGCGTGCTTCCCGAACGGTGTTTGTGCGCAGGCCCCTTGGGCGCCCGGTCCGCGTCCGTACGGAACCAGCCGCGGCGGCCCCTCCGTACGCCGCCGTCGGTCCGCTCGCCCTCACCCGCACTCCCCGTCCCCATACCCGCCCCCGTATCCGTTTCCGTGTCCGTATCCGTGGCGGGACCGTCCGTGCCTTCCGTGAAGCGGTGGGCTGCCACTCGTTCGGTCAACGCGTCGATGCGGCCTTGGAGTTCGCGCACCCGGGCCCCGGCCCGTACGTGGTCGTCACGGGCCCAGGCCAGTTCGTCGGTCAGCCGCCCGGTCTCGGAGCCGCCGGCCGCCGTGCGCAGCGAGGCGAGCAGATCCCGTCCGCGCAGCGCCGCGTACTGCCGTTCGCGCAGCATCGCGTCCAGCCGGTCCGCCAGACGGGCGGCGGCGTCCGGCCGGGCGTCGTACGCGGCGACCGCCTCGTGGTGGAGCCGGCGCGCCCGTGGCCCGGCGGTGCGTACGGTGTATGCGCCGCACCGTTCCGCGAGGTCGTGCAGCAGCGACTCCACCACGTCCCAGGGCGGTAGGTCCGCCCCGTCCAGGCAGGCCCGCATCCCTTCGGGGTCGCGGAGCGTGAAGACCCCGTACCACCCGGCCGTCTCGTCGAGCAGCCGTGTCAGCCCGCGCAGGAACCGCGCGAACTCCTCCACCGGCGTGCCCGGTCGTTGCCCTGCCACGTTCCCCGCTCCCCTCCCCCGGGCCCCGTGCGCCCGCCCGTTCCCACCTCACGCCCGGCCCGCAGGCGACACCAGCCGTGTTTCGGCCTGGATCACTGCGGCGCCACCGGCGGCTCTCGCGGTGCCACCGGCAGTTCTCACGGCCCTCCCGCACGGTCGGCGCGGGCCCCCGCCGTCGTCCGTGGTGGGGCCGGGTCCGCGGACATGGCCGAGAGGCTTCGGTCCGGCGCGGCGGACGGCCCCGCTGCCCGCCGGGCCGCCACAGGCCCGTACGGGGGAGCCGGGGTGCGGCGGCGCTTCGGGGCGGCCCGGCGGGGCACCCGTTGCCGCATGACCGACAACGATGGACTGCCCGGCCTGGACGAGTCGTACTGGATCACCACCACCCCCAGCACGTCCTATCCGCCGCTCACCGAGGACGCCGAGACCGACGTGACGGTGATCGGCGCCGGGATCGCCGGGCTGAGTACGGCCTGGGAGCTGGCCAGGGCCGGCCGCCGGGTCGTTCTGCTGGAGGCCGACCGGATCGCCGCCGGCGTCACGGGGTACACGACCGCCAAGCTCTCCGCGCTGCACACCCTGGTCTACGACCGGCTGCGCCGCACCCGCGGGCCCCAGGGCGCCCGCCACTACGCGCGGTCCCAGCAGGGCGCCGTCGAGCACGTCGTCGAGACCGCCGGGCTCCTCGGCGTCGACTGCGACCTGGAGCGCGGCCCCGCGTTCACCTACGTCCGCGACCCGGAGAGCGCCGGGGAGCTGCGCGCGGAGGCGGCGGCCGCCCGCGAGGCCGGGCTGCCGGCCTCCTTCGTCACCGAAACCGGGCTGCCGTTCCCCGTGGCGGGCGCGGTGCGCGTCGAGGACCAGGCCCAGTTCCATCCGCGCAAGTATCTCCTCGCGCTCGCGGAGGACTTCCGCTCGCGCGGGGGCGTCATCCACGAGCGTACCCGCGCCACCGGCCTGCACGAGGGCTCCCCCTGCCGGGTGACGACGGAGACGGGCACCACCGTGACCTCGCAGGACGTCGTGGTCGCCACCCACTACCCGGTCTTCGACCGCGCCCTGCTCTTCACCCGCCTGTCGCCGCGGCGCGAGGTGGTGGTGGCCGCGCCGGTCGACGCCGACCGCGACCCGGGCGGCATGTTCATCACCCAGGAGGAGGGCAAGCGGTCCGTCCGCACCGCGCCGTACGGCGACGGGCGCCGGCTGCTCATCGTCACGGGCGAGACCTTCAAGCCGGGCACGGCCGACGCCGGCGAGAAGTTCGCGGCCCTGACCGCCTGGACCCACCGGCACTTTCCCGGAACGGAGGTGGCGTACCGGTGGGCGACCCAGGACAACGACGCCACCGACACCGTCCCGCTGATCGGCCCGTTCCACCCGGGCGCGCGGCACACCTACGTCGCCACCGGGTTCGGCGGCTGGGGCCTGAGCGGCGGCGTGGTCGCCGGACGTCTGCTGACCGGCCTGATCACCGGGGACCCGCCGCCGTGGGCCGGTCTGTACGACCCGCGCCGGCTGTGGAGCGCCGTACGGGAGGCCCCCGCCTTCCTCAAGCACCAGGCCGAGGTCGGCCGGCACTTCATCGGCGACCGGCTGCGCAGCACGCACGCCGACTCGGTGGCGGACATCGCTCCCGGCACCGGCGCGGTCGTACGGGTGAAGGGCCGCCGCTGCGCGGTGTACCGCGACGAGGACGGGACCACCCGCGCCGTGTCGGCGCGCTGCACCCACCTGGGCTGTCTGGTCGCCTTCAACGCGACGGAGAAGGCCTGGGAGTGCCCCTGCCACGGCTCCCGGTTCGCACCGGACGGAGCCGTCCTGCAGGGCCCGGCCACGGAGCCACTGGAACCGCGGGACGCGGGTTGGCGGGAGGCGGGGCGCGGGCCGTCAGCCATCTGACGCGGCGCCGCAGCTCCCGGGGGGCAGAGCCGTCTCGTCAGCCCGGCAGGGCGTCGCAGGCAGGGAGTTGAGGATGGGCGCGCAGGACACGGCCGGCCGGCTTCGGGCGATCAGCGACGAGTTGTCGGACCGTTTCCACACCGCGCACGTGAGGATTCGGCCGCGCTCCACGACCGGCCGCTGGTGCGGTTCGAGGTCGGGTACCTGGAAGATCCGTCGAACGTCGCCGCGCTGGTCTGGTCCGCCGTCAGCCGCCCGGCGGCTCCGGCCCGCACCACCGTCGAACTGGCCGCGTCGCAGCACGCCGTGACCGAAGCGGTGCCGGCCGTGGACGTCCCCGACGGGATCGTGGCCGCGGTGTGCACGCCGCGGGCCGCCCTGCGCCGCAAGGAACTCGTCGCCTCCGACCGCCGCCGGCGGCAGGCGGTGGGCCTGCTCCAGGCGTCCGCGTACCTCGACGGCCGCCCGGCGGCCGCCGAGACCGACCTGTCGGTGCTGACGCACGTCCTGCGGGACTCCCCCGCCCAGCGCCCGGCCGTCGAGCGTGAGGTGCTGCACCTGGTCAACCCGGACGCCGAGGAGGCACTCGACCTGGCCGACGCCGTCGAGGAACTGGCGGCCCAGCTCGACGCCATGGCCGGGCAGTCCCGTGAGGCGCTGAGCGAGTGGGTCATCAAGAACGCCCGCAACAAGCTCGCCAGGGCGGGACAGCGGCTGGAGAAGCTGCGCGAGGAGGCGGCGGGCGCCGGCCGCTCCACCGCCGCCATCGACCGGGTGGCCGGCCGTCAGCGCGCCGTGCGTGCCCGCGTGCTCACCGAGGCCCTCGGCGTGGACGCGAGCATGGCGCAGGCCCAGCTCTGAGGAGGCACGGCCATGGACGGAGCACCGGGCAAGCCGGACGAGCTGGCGCGCCGGGCCGGCAAGTGGCTGGGGCGGTCCGGCGCGGCTTCCGAGCAGCACACCACAGCCGTGGTCCGCCGACCGGTTCGACCGGTTCACGTGGCACGACACCTACGCGCAGTCGGCCGGGCTGCGAGAGCTGGCCGAGGAGCTGAACGGGCGCCACGACGGCACCGCGGACCTCCTGACCGACGTGTTCCTGGCCGCCTACCAGGCGGTCCCGCGGTTGCGCGAGTACGCGGACATGAGTCCGTCCCGGCTGGTCAACCACCAGGTCATCACCTCGCCGGTGGAGTCACCGGAGTTCGCCGAGCTGCACCGGGAGACGGCCGGGGCCCCCACGCCGCCGCCATGGCCGTACTCGCCCAGGCCGCCGCGCTGCGCCGGATGCTGGAACGCTCCCGGAGCGCCCAGACACAGACCGACCAGGCGGCCCGGGCCCGGCAGGCCGCCGAAGGCGCGGCGGCCGCCGTGGCCGAGGCGCTCCGGCAGGCCGCCGGAGAAGCCGGCGAGGACGGTACGGTCCCGGCGTCGGCCGCCGACGCCGTGCAGCGGGCCGCCGAAGCGGCCGAGACCGCCGAGACCGCCGGCCGGCGGGCCGCCCGGAGCGCCGCGCAGGGCCACGCGGCGGCGGTCCCGAGCGTCCGGGCCACCGCACGGAAGGCGGTGACGGCGGCCGCCGAGGCCGTGCGGGAGGAGGCCGCGCTGATGCGCGCGTGGGGGGCGGCCCAGGCGAGCCGGAGCGGCTGCCCTCCGCGGCCGCCCGGCGCGCCCGGCTCGCCGAGCGGCTGCGCACCAGCCGCCTCACGCGGTGGGCCGAGCTGATCGGCCGCTTCCGGCAGATGGCCGACGGCGAGCGTGCCCGCAAGGTCGAGACCACCGGGGAGCTGGTCGGCGTCACGCAGGTCCTCGCCTTCGCGGAGAGCTTTCTCTGCGGCGGCACCAGCTACGAGACGCCGCTGTCGGCGGCGCGCGAGCTGCCGGCGGAGGAGTTCGACGACGCCTCCCGCGAGCGCGGTGACATCGTGCTGCTCACCGACGACGAGTGCGACGTCACCGAGGAGTGGACGCGCGCCTGGAACGACGCCAGGCGTCTGCTGGGCTTCCGTGTCTTCGGCGTGGCCATCGGCGCCCCGGGCGCCGCCGATGCCGGGTCGGTACTGGAGGCCCTGGGCGACAACCTGTGCTCCATCGAGGACCTCACGGACCTGCACGCCGCCGCCGACCTCTTCCGCGTGATCCGATCCGGCCCGCGCGCGGGTGAGACTGATCACCGTCGCTCCGGGCCGGGCCCGCAGTGGAGCGACGGACTTGGCCGGAAAGCGAGTAATCAGCCGTCTTGAGTGGGTGTTTCTCGCAGGCGGTGAGTACATTGGCCCCTTGCGGAGCCGGGGTGTCCTCTTCCGTCAGGGCGCACCGCCGGGTCCGTACGCCGCGCCGCCGGCGGCAGCGCCACCCCACGAGAGAATGGATCTTCCTTGAGCACGCCCCGCCTCGTCCCGCTGTCCCCGACCACCTGGGCGTGGACGCACGACAGCACCGCCTGGGGGTACAGCAACTGCGGGCTCGTGGCGTCCGACGGCGAAGCGCTGCTGATGGACACGCAGTTCACGCTGCGGGGCACCCGGGAGCTGCTGGACGCGATCGCCGTCGCCGTACCGGACGCGACGGTGACCACGGTGGTCAACAGCCACCAGAACGGCGACCACACGTGGGGCAACGAACTGGTCGCGGACGCGGAGATCATCACGTCCGAGGCGTCCGCGGCACACCTGTGCCAGGAGATGACCCCGGACATGCTGTCGGCCCTGAGCCGCGGCGAGCCGACCACCGCGGTCACCGCCTACGCCGTCGAGCACTTCGGCGCCTTCGACTTCGGCGGCATCACCGTCACCGGCCCGACCCGGACCTTCACCGGCGGCCTGGACCTGACCGTCGGCCGCACGGCGGTACGGCTGCTCGACCTCGGCGCCGGGCACAGCGCGGGCGATGTCGCGCTGCACGTGCCCGAGGACGGTGTGGTGTTCACCGGTGACGCCCTGTTCGACGGCGGCCACATGATCGTCTGGTCCGGGTCGCTCTCGTCCTGCGTCACCGCCTGCGACACGCTCCTGGCCACCGGTGCCACGACCTTCGTGCCGGGCCACGGCGGCATCACCGACCGGGCGGGCGTCACCGTCTTCCGCGACCGGCTGTCCCGGATCCTGGACACGGCCACCGCCCACGCCCGCAAGGGTACGGAGCTGGCCGAGGCGGCCCGGCTGGTCAAGGAGGAGTACGCCGGCGGCCTGGCGCACCCCGAGCGGCTGTTCACCGCGGTCGCGGCGGCCTACCAGGAGGCGGGTGTGGCGAACGTCCCGTCCACCACGTTCGAGCTGGTCGAGGGCATGGCTCAGCTCGCCGCCACGTAGTCGCACGGCACCACCAGCATGAACCGCTGCGTACGGTCGCTGAGCGGCGCGAAGCAGCGGAAGGTCACCTCGAACTCCTCGTCGCCGTGGCCGGGCAGGTACAGCCAGCGCCGGTGGCCGTCCGGGTGGGTGACGGTGGTGAGGTCGTCGGTGAGCAGCCGGGCCGCGACCCTGTCGCGCTCCTTGATCTCCGCGACGACCTCCGCCAGCCTGCGGTTCTCCGGCTGTTCGGCGGCGGCCAGCCGGAGCTGGGACGCCATCGGCTTGGCCCAGGACTCCTCCCAGTCGATGAGCTGAAGGCGGGCCTCGGGGTAGGTCAGCGCCCAGATCATGACGTTGACGCCGTGCTTCATCCACGGCCAGTCCTGCTCGCACGCCGCGTTGTACAGGAGCACGTCCCACGCCGCGTCGGACAGGTACGCCGGCCAGGGCTGGACCTGGATGAGCGCGGACGTGGACGGGTCCACGAAGCCGGCCGGGCGGTACAGCGGCGACGGCACCTGACCCCTGGCGTAGACGAAGAGGGTGTGCCGCTGGGCCTCGTCGAGGTCGAGGATGCGCACGATGCGCTCCAGCCACTCGGCCTTCGGCCGTTCGATCCGGCCGGACTCCAGCCTGCGGTACCAGCCCTCGGTGACGCCGGTGAGCGCCGCCATCTCGGCCTGGGTGATGCCGGGCCGGTCCCGGTGGCCGAAAGTGGCGGTGAAACCGGGCACTTGGTTGGGATCCCGGCGGCCGCGCCAGTCGCGCAGGAAGTCACCTAGCCGGTGCTTACTGGACATTTGTCGCCAAACTCCCCGCGATTCGGTAAAGGGATCGAAAAGTTACGGCCGACTTTAACCCGATGCCGCTACGCACTGGACCCACCTTTCCTCGCCACCCACTTCCCGGAAACCACCCCAGGCCGGGCATAACCCACCATTACGCTCCCCGGACCGACACACCGCCTACCGGAACTCCTGGTGCCGGTCACCCCATGTGACCGGCACCGGACGAGAACGATCACTCGGTTTGTGCCAGAGTGACTGACCGCGCGAGGGCGCCGCCCGCACGGCGCCGCCCCGCGGGCGCACCGCCACCGCACCCACCGGCGGAAGCCGGGTGCGCGGCAGTACCGGACACACCAGCAGCAACCGAGAGGCACCCATGAGCCGCAGCGTCTTCATCACCGGTGGCAACCGGGGTATCGGCCGGGCCATCGCGGAGGCCATGGCTGCCGACGGGGACAAGGTCGCCGTCACCTACCGCACGGGCGAGCCGCCCGCCGGTGTGCTGGGCGTGCCCTGCGACATCACCGACCCGGAGCAGGTCGAAGCGGCGTTCCGGCACATCGAGGAGGCGCACGGCCCGGTCGAGGTCCTGGTGGCCAACGCCGGCATCACCCGCGACGCCCTCCTGATGCGGATGTCCGAGGACGACTTCGAGGACGTCGTGGCGACCAACCTCACGGCCGCCTACCGGCTGGCCAAGCGCGCCACCCGCGGCATGCTGCGCGCCCGCAAGGGCCGCATGGTCTTCGTCGGCTCGGCCGTCGGCCTGCGCGGCGAGGCCGGTCAGGCCAACTACGCGGCGGCCAAGGCCGGACTGGTCGGCCTGGCCCGCTCCCTCGCCCGCGAACTGGGCTCGCGCGGCATCACCGCCAACGTGGTCGCCCCCGGACTCACCCGGACCGACATGGCCGCGGCGCTCCCCCAGGAGCGCCTGGACGCCATGGTGGAGCAGATCCCGCTGGGCCGGACGGCCCGCCCCGAGGACATCGCCGCGGCGGTGCGCTGGCTGGCCGGCGACGAGGCGTCGTACATCACCGGGGCCGTCATCCCGGTGGACGGCGGCGCCGGCATGGGCCACTGAGCCCCGCGGTAATCGCACACTTCTGAACCACGCCCCCGCGCCCTTCCCTGCGCGGGCGGACGGGCCCACCCCCACGAGGGGCGGTGCCGTGAGTGCTTGGACGGGGGTCAGGCGCTCACGCACCGGGGGGAGGAGGGGAGCCTGTGAGACGCCGGTCACCGGCGTCTCACAGGCACTGCGGGGCAACCCGCGACCGGGCACCGCGGGCGGCCGCGACCGGAAAACTCAGCAGGCCGACGGGCACGTTCGCCTGCGTGGTGCGGCGGAGACCCGCCCGCGCCGCGCACGGCTACCACGATTCGCTGAATCCACGGGCTCGTTTTTCCCGCGTTGATTCACACTGCCGAGCCGTTGGAATCAACTTCACCCGCCGCGGCGACGTTCTCCCTGCTTTTCGGCCTCAGCAGTGCACGTCCACCTTGATGACCGTATTGTTGCCGTCCAGCGGTCTTTCGGTCCACGCCTCGACCCGGTCCCACGTGCCGTTCACGTAGGTGACCGTGAAGGAGTTGCCGTGGGCCTTACCCCAGGAGTAGCGGTCGTTGATGGGGTTGTAGCCGCAGTTGTTCATGTTCCACCAGCGCCCGGCGTCCGACGCGAGGCGAATACAGGCTTTCCCCCAGTCGCACTGGGGAGACCATCCCTTGGTACCGACCGAGGCTGCGGCCGGGCCACTGGCCAGGGCGACGGCGGCTCCGAAAGTGGTCGCCAAGACGGTGGCCCGGGACATCAACCGGGTGATCGATTGCATCTCAGATCCCTTTCTGTACGGACCATCCTTGCGATAGGAGAGTGACAGATTTGATGTGCATTGGTCACCGATCGGGGCGTTAATGGCCAGCATGTGACGCCGTACGCGCATTGCTGTTTACGAGCACTGAGTGGCACGCATCGCAAGACCGCAGGTCGCAGGTCCGGTGTGCACAGGACCCAGGATTCTCGGGCCGGCCCCGGACACACGACTCCGGTCAAGATCCCCCCGGACGCTCGCCCACCGCGCCGCGCCGCCCGTCCGGAGACGACCGTGCTCGCCGCGGGCTTCCGTGGCTCCCGTAGGCGGAAATTGCGTACTGCGTTACGTAGATCGCCCCCGGACGGCGCTGCGCGGCCGTCCTCGCACCTAGTCTCGACGACGTCAGCCAAGGCGCCCCACGTGTGCGCATGGTCATGCACGAGGCGCAGGTGTACGCATGCACACAAGTCCGCACGCGCGCTCACGCACACCCCGCGTCACGCACGGCCTCACCATGACGAACGTCAACCCGTGCCGCCCAGGAGGCACTTGGGACCCGAAAGGACTGCTGGATGAAGATTCGCCGCGCCCTGACGGCCGCCGCAGCGGCTGCCGTGATAGCACCCGCCGCCGTACTGGCCGCGCCCGCCGCCGCGCTCGCCACGGAGCCGGTGTCCGAGGCCGGCCCCCGCACGCCCGCCTCCCCCGACGCCGCGACACCGGCGGACCGGCCGGCGGACTCCGCGACGAGCGGCGCGGGATCGGGTACCCCGGACGAGCCGCGGCGCCCGGGCGGAGCCGCTGCCGGTGGCCCGGCATCCCAGGACCGCGACGGGGCCGCCCGTACCGCCCCGGGGAAGCCGTCGAAAGCCGCCGCGACCAGCAAGAGGGCCGCTGAGGAGGCCGCCGGCGCGGGCGGCGCCACCGGGGCAGGCAAGAACGCCGGTGATTCCGACGGTGCGGGCCAGTCCTGCGCGTTCGAGTCCGACCAGTTGCGCGTGGCCGTCCAGGGGCTGCCGTCCCGCCTGACCGCGGGCGGCGCCTGGACCCCCTTCTCCATGACGCTCGCCAACACCACCGGCAAGCCCCTGGAGAAGGTCCAGCCCTTCCTGCACGTGTCCTCCGCCCAAGACGTCGACCGGCCGTACTGGGAGCTGGAGACCGAGTACCGCGACGCCAAGACGGGACAGTGGAAGACCTTCCACGACGCGGAGCCCGACGACCTGTTCGGCTCCTTCACCGTCGGCCCGCGCAGCACCATCACGCTCCGACTGCGCACCCGCGTGGTCAAGAACGCCAAGCCCGGCGCCGGGTACGTGCTCGCCGCCGGCGACTACCGCAACCGCGACGGTTCCTGCGGCTCGGCCAAGGAAGCCTGGTACGACTTCACCATCCTCCCCGTGGGCGCCAAGCCGACGCAGTCCCCGACCGCCGGGCCGGGCGGCACGGCCGAGCCCGGCCACGGCGCCGCGTCCGGCGGCGGTACGGGCGGCTCCGGTGCCACCGGCGGCCTCGGCCCGCAGGGCGGCGCCCACCTCGCCGCGACCGGCTCCTCGTCCGCGCTCCCGGCAGTCGCTCTCGCCGGCGCCGCCGCGATGGCGGCCGGCGCGGGTACGGTCATCGGCGCGCGCCGCCGCAAGGGCGCGGCCGGTCCGGGCGCCACGGACGTGACCGCGTGAACCCAAGCCCTTCACCACGAACCTGATAACCCAAGGATCCACGGGCCTGAGGACGCGATGGCACGGAAACAAAGGCTCCAAGGTCCGAAGAACCGGGAAAGAGAACTTCATGAAACTGCGCCGCGCCCTGTCGGTCTCGGCCGCGACGGCCGCCCTGCTCCCCCTGGCGATGGCCGCCGCGCCCGCCTCCCAGGCGGCCCCCGCCGCGGACCTCCCGAAGTGCTCCGACATGGGGCAGCCCCACAACAACACCTTCGTAGGCCGCACGTTCGGCATACCCGAGTCGGTCACTCTCGGCGCCGACTGGACGACCTACACCGCCACGCTCACCAACGCCTCGGCGAAGGAGCTGAAGTCGTTCGCACTCAGCGGCAAGCTGGGCAGTTACATCTACAACGAGGGCGAGCGCGACCTGGGCGCGTACGGCGATCTGCAGTACTGGGACACCGCGCAGCGCGCCTGGAAGACACTGCGCCGGGCCGATGGAAAAGCCGGCGGCACCATTCCCGCCCCGAAGACGCTGAAGCCCCGCGAGTCCGTCCACGTGCAACTGCGGTCCAGGGTGCGCAAGGACCTGCCCATGAACCAGACGTACGACGCGTTCACCGGCCTCACCGGCACCTTCGTCGACCGCTACCAGAACACGGACTGCACCGCCCGCGGCGACGCCGACGACGGCTTCTCCCCCAGCGAAAGCTGAAACCCGCGGGGGACTGTCCCCCGGCCCCGGCCCCGGCCCCGGCCCCGGGCTACGGGCGGTTCCGTCCGAGTTCCGTCAGGCGGGTCAGGGCCGGCAGCGCGTCGGCGAGCGCCTGGCGTTGTCGGGAGGAGAGCTGGGCCACCAGCGGTTCCAGGTGGCGTGTGCGGTCCGTGTGGCGGGAGCGGCCGATGCGCCGGCCCGCCTCGGTGATACGGACGAGGACGGCGCGCCCGTCGCGGGGGTCGGGGCGGCGCTCCACCAGTCCGTCGCGCTCCAGCCGGGTGACCAGTTGGGTGATGCCGGGCTGACTGACCTGCTCGGTCCTGGTCAGTTCGGTCAGCCGCATCGGCCCTTCGGCGAACGCCAGGGTGTCCAGCACCGACAGGGTCGTGAAGGACAGGTTCTCCGGCGTGGGGAGCCGGACGTAGAAGCGGTTGAAGTGCTCGACCGCGGTGGCGAAGGCGTCCACGTCCAGGTCGCCGTCGGGTGTGCGGCCCGGCGCGTCACCTGGGGCAGCGCCGGTGGCGTCGTTCAGGTCGTCGTTCACACCGGAAAACATAGCGTACGGTTACTTAAGTCGCTTATATTCCTGCCGGGCCCTGAGGGCACCGGACGAGGGACGGGCCCGGCGGCCGACGCGGTCGTGCGTCGGCCGCCGGGCCCGGTCCTTCCGCCGTTCGCGGCCGCGATGTCACCCCTTGGGGCGGACCACCATCGCCGATCCGCCGCCGCGCCGCTCTTTCTCCGCCGCCGCCAGCCAGCGCCCGCCCGGCAGGCGCTGCACGCCGGTCGCGGCGCCGATCTCCGGGTTGCGGGTGAACCGGTGGCCGATCGCCTCCAGTTGCGCGCGGACCGGGCTGTTCCACAGGCCGGGTTCCAGCTCGGTGGCGGCCGCGTTGCGCTGGCTGGCGCGGGGCGCGGCGATGGCGTCGACCAGCGGCATCCCGCGGTCCAGGTGGTTCAGCAGGCTCTGCAGGACGGTCGTGATGATCGTCGCGCCGCCGGGTGAGCCCAGCGCCACGACCGGGCGGCCGTCCCGCAGCACGATCGTCGGGGTCATCGAGGACCGCGGGCGCTTGCCGGGCCCCGGCAGGTTCGGGTCGTGCACGGCCGGGTTCGCCGGGGCGAAGGAGAAGTCCGTCAGCTCGTTGTTGAGCAGGAAACCGCGGCCCGGTACGACGATGCCGCTGCCGCCGGTCTGCTCGATGGTGAGGGTGTAGGCGACGACGTTGCCCCACTTGTCGGCGACGGTCAGGTGGGTGGTGTTCTCGCCCTCGTACGTCGTGGGGGCGGCCCGGCCGCCGGCCACGCACGGCCGCGGGTGGCGCGGGTCGCCGGGCGCCAGCGGGCTGGTGAGCACCGCGTCGTCCTTGATCAGGCAGGCCCGGGAGTCGGCGAAGCGCTGGGAGGTCAGGCCGCGCGTCGGCACGTCCTCGAACTCCGGGTCGCCGACCCAGCGCCCGCGGTCGGCGAAGGCGATGCGGCTCGCCTCGATGTAGCGGTGCAGGTAGTCCTTCTCGCTCAGCTTCGACAGGTCGCGGTGTTCCAGGATGTTGAGCGCCTCGGCGATGCTGGTGCCGCCGGAGGAGCCGGGCGCCATGCCGTACACGTCCAGGCCCCGGTAGCGGGTCCTGGTCGGTGCCTGGCGGCGCACCTCGTACGCGCGCAGGTCCTTCGCCGTCAGGTCGCCGGGCCGCACCTTGCGCTCGGCGCCCGGGCGCACCGGCGGCTTCCGGACGGTCCGTACGACGTCCTTGCCGAGCCGCCCGTCGTACAGCGTGTCGACGCCCTTGTCCCCCAGTTCCTCGTACGTACGGGCCAGGTCGGGATTCTTGAGGGTGGAGCCGACGGCCGGCAGCTTGCCGCCGGGGAGGAAGAGGCGGGCGGTGGCGGGGAAGTCGCGGAAGCGCGCCTCGTTGGCGGCGGTCTGCGCACGGAACGTCCCGTCGACCGTGAAGCCGTCGCGGGCCAGTTTCTCCGCGGGCTCCAGGAGTTCGCGCAGCGGGCGGGTGCCCCACCGCTCCAGCGCGGTGTCCCAGGTCGCGGGCGTGCCGGGGGTGCCGACGGAGAGGCCGCTGGTGACCGCCTCGTCGAACGGGATCGGCTTGCCGTGTTCCTGGAAGAGGCCGCGGTCCGCGCTGAGCGGCGCGGCCTCGCGGCCGTCCAGGGTGCGTATGGTGCGGGACTTGGCGTCGTACGAGACGAAGTAGCCGCCGCCTCCGACACCGGCGGAGTAGGGCTCGGTGACGCCGAGGGCCGCGGCGGTGGCGACCGCGGCGTCCACGGCGTTGCCGCCCTTGCGCAGCACCTCTATGCCGGCCGCGGAGGCGTCGGCGTCGACGCTGGAGACCGCGCCGCCGTAACCGACCGCCACCGGGACCTTCGGCGGGGTCTTGGCCGGGGCGGCGGCCGAGGGGTGGGCGGCAGGCGCCTGCGGAGCGTGGGCCGAGGCGGGGACGGCGGTCAGTGAACCGGCGAGCGCGGCCACCACCCCCAGTGCGGAAAGACGTCGGGCAGGTGTCATGCGGCGTTCCCTCCTGGCCTGATCGGGCGGCAGGGGCCGGAGCCTACCCGCGTGATCACGGGGGCGACAGAGGGGCGCGAGGGCACGGCGCGAAAGGGGCGCGAACGGCTGAGTGACCCGCCGGTGCGCAACGGTACGGGTGCCGCATAGCGGACGGTGTCCCGCATGCCCGTACGGACCCGGGCAAGGCCGCCCAGCCGCCCGCCCCGCGTTCGAACACACTCCCGGACAGCCGCTACGCTCCCCCGCCATGGACGACTCCCTGCTCCTCGTGATCGTGGCGGCGGCCGCCCTCGTCGTGGGCGCCCCGGCCGGCTGGGCCGCGCACACCGCCGTGGCACGCCGCAAGCTGAGCCGCGAGCAGAGCTTCTTCGGGCTGCCCGACGGTTCGGAATGCGTGCTGGTCACCCACCGGGACAGCACGTCGGCCCACTGGAGCATCCCGCGGCACGACGCGCTCGCCCTGCTCGGGCTGGCCTCGGTGGTGGAGACCTGCGGCGCGCACACGGAGGTCGCGCCGCACGACACCGGGCTCCAGGGGTTCGGCGCCCGCACCGAGTTCTGCGTGGGCGACCCGACCGCGCACCGGCGGCTGGCCGCCCATCTGGCGAACCTGCTGCCGGGGGTCGCCGTGCACCCCGGTGACGAGCACGGCATCGGGCGCGGCACGTTCGCCGTCGGGGGGTCGACGTACCGGATGGAGCCCGGTGCGGTGGAGTACGTGCTGCTGGCGCGGCTCACCGCCGTCGAGAGCGGCCGCCCGGTCTTCCTGGCGGCCGGGCAGCGCCCGGTGACCCACCGCGCCGCCGTACGTCACCTGGTGCGCAACCGGGCGCGGCTGGCCCGCAGGTACGGCACCGACGGGCAGTTCTGCCTGCTGCTCAAGGTCGTCAACTCGCAGGCGTACGGGCCCGACGTGGTGGAGCTGGTCGCGGACGTGACGAAGGCCGCGCTGGCACCGGCCGAGCCGAAGGGGCATCGCGCCGGGGTGTAGTGCGCGGGCTTCCTGTCCCGCTGGGGGTCGCCGCGCCGGGGTCGATGCGCGGGGCCCGTCCCGCGGGGCGTCACCGTGCCCCGGTCGGTCGCGTCAGCCGGACAGATCGGCCCGCCCGATGAACGCGCCCACCAGCGCGTTGAGTTCGTCCGCCGCCTGGTGCTGCATCCCGTGGTGGCTGCTGCCGGGCAACACCGCGATCTCGGCGTCGGGGAGCAGCCCCGAGACGGCCTTCGCCACCCGCTCGGCGTCGTGGGGCCGGCCACGGCCGGCGAGCACGATCAGCGTGGGTGTCCGGAGTGCGCGCAGGGCGGCCGTCGACGGTCGTGGCTTGGTGACGGGCCGGGCCTTCTCGACACCGGCCGCGGCTTCCTGCAACCGCAGCCAGTCCGGGTCGAGCGGGGCGCCGCCGGTCTCCCAGCGCAGGAACGAGCGGACGCGCGCGGGGCTCGGCGCCAGCAGCGTCGGCAGCGCCCGCAGCAGGTACCCGGGCCGGTACCCGGCGAAGCAGCCGGTCGGGTCGGCCAGCGCCAGGTGACTGACCCGGGAGGACACCAGGGCGTAGTGGAGGGCGATCCAGGCGCCGTAGGAGTGGCCGGCGAGGGCGGTCCGCCCGACGCCCAGGCCGTCCAGCAGAGCGTCGAGCCACCGGCCGAGGTCGGCGACGCTGCCGATCCGCCGCCCCTGGGCCGGCAGGCTGCGGCCCGCGTCGCCGATCAGGTCGGCGGCCAGCACGCGGCGGGTGCGGGCCCACTCGGGGACGTTGGCGAACCAACTGGCCGACGTGTCCCCGCCACCGGGCAGCAGGAGCAGGGGCGGAGCCCCTTCCGGTCCGGCGCAGTTGACGCGGGTGATGCCGTACGGGGTGGGGATGTCGAGGTGATCGACGCCCCCGCCCCACCGGTCGAGCAGCCCCTCGTACGCCTCGATGAACGTCCCGGGCATCGGACACTCCCCCCTTCGGCACACGTGCGAAGCGGCCGCTGTGCGGCGCTTCCCCACCGGCACCGCCGCGAGGCGCGTCCGGGCTCAACCGAAGTACATCACCTCGGGCGCCGGCCCGCCGAGGTAGGGCCGCCAGTCCGCGAGCCCCGGCCCGTTGGGCGTGCCGGCGGCCGCGAAAGCGGTGACCGCGCCGCCGAACGCCTGCGCCAGGCGGCGGTCCGCCGCCCCCGTGCGTCCCAGCATCGGGCTCTCGGGGTAGGCGTCGAACGTCCCGAACAGGAACGGCAGGTCCGCGCAGTGGGTGGCGCCCAGCGTGCCGTCGTCGCCGTCCGGGGCCCGGTCGAAGCGGTAGACGTACGCGGGTGTCCCCTGCGCGGCACGCTGCTCGGCGATGCGGGTCGCGCCGTCCCGGAACATCCAGCCGGTGGCGGCCTCGGCCAGGAGGTCCACGGGTGCCGCGTCCGGCCGCAGGCGCGCCAAGTCGTCGTACGCGTCGGGCGCTTCGTCGCGGCCACCGCTGCGGACGTCGGCGCCGGCGTCCTCGCGCATGATCCGCAGGACGTCGTCCCGGGTGCATGCCCGGGCCTGCTCGTCGAAGGCCAGGAACGCGGTCATCTCGTCCCGGACCGTACCGATCATCAGCTCGGTGTCCCCCAGCCCGCCGTCCCGCACGGCCTGCTGGGGAGAGACCGGCAGGACGGTGTCGTCGAGCACCGGGAACATGGGCGGTGCCAGACGGCCCGGTCGCGCGCGGTCCGCGGCCAGGCGGGTGTACGCGGCGAGCAGCCGCTCCACCGGCAGGGCGCGCAGCTCCCGCAGGGCGGCGGCCTCGTTGCCGGGGGCGGCCGCCCGGTCCGGCACGCCCAGCAGGCGCAGGTAGTCCGCCGTGATCGCGGCCGCCGTGGCCGGGTCCTGGGGCGGCAGGCCCCACGGCCCGCTCTGGGCGACGACCCGGCGCACCAGACCGCGGGTCCGCGGAGCGACCGCCAGGCACAGGGCCGTGTACGCGCCCGCCGACTGGCCGCCGACAGTGACCCGGCCGGGGTCGCCGCCGAAGGCCGCGATGTTCTCGTGCACCCAGCGCAGTGCCGCGGCCTGGTCCCGGAGCCCGAGGTCGGCCACGCCGGCCTCCGGCAGGAACAGCCAGCCGAGCGGGCCGAGGCGGTAGTTGGCCGTGACCACGACGAGGTCACCGAGCGCGGCGAGCCGGGCGCCGTCGTACCAGTCCCAGCCGCCGCAGCCGCTGGTGAAACCGCCACCGTGGAACCACACCAGCACCGGCCGGCCGGCGTCCGGCGCGGCGGCCGGGCTCCAGACGTTGAGAGTCAGGCAGCCGTCCTCGTCCCAGTCGGGTGTCCGGGACCCCATGACGCGCTCCAGCCGGGACGGGCTCTGCGGCGCGGCGGGCCCGGGCCGCGCCGCGTCCCGGACGCCGGTCCAGCCCTCGTGCGGACGCGGCGGCGAGAAGCGCAGCGCGCCGACCGGCGAGGCCGCGTACGGAATGCCGCGGAAGGCGGCCACCGGCGGCGCACCCGCCGGGCTTCCCGTCCCGGTGCCCACCTGCTGCCGCCCCGCTTCCGCCTCGTCCTCCGCCACCGGGGCCGGCCCGCCGCGCACGCGCCCCCGCTCCGTCTCCACGGTCCGCCACCACTCGCCGACTGCGGCCATCGGTTCAGCCCTTTCCTCCGGTTCGGCCCCCGCGCGCAATCCGTTCTACGCGACCGGCGGCCGCCCGCGCACACGGCGTGACCGCCATACGGCCCGGACCGGCCTCCCGCGGTGGGCGGCGCCCGGAAATCCTGGTGTGGTACTCCTGTACCAATGGCCCCGCTGTGCCGGGGCCGAGGGTGACCGGCCGAATCCCCCATCCCAGGGAGCCCCGTGATGACCGAGCGCAAGCCCCCCGGCGTCAGCTTCGAGACCTGGAGCGACCGGCAGATCCGCGAGGCCACCGAGCGCGGGGAGTTCGCCGAGCTGCCCGGTTTCGGCAAGCCGCTGCCCGACCTCAACAGGCCGTACGACGCCATGTGGTGGGTCAAGGAGAAGATGAGCCGGGAGAACCTCTCCTTCCTGCCGCCGACGCTCGCGCTGCGCAAGGAGGCCGAGGACGCACTGGAGGCGGCGGCGCGGGCTCCTTCGGAGCGAGCGGTGCGGCGCATCGTCGGCGAGATCAACACGAAGATCCAGGAGGCGATCCGGCAGCCGCCGCCCGGACCGCCGCTCAACCTGGAGCCGTACGACGTGGAGAGCGTCGTGCACGACTGGCGCGAACGGCACGGAAAGTAGCGGCCGGACGCCCCGGACCACGGGCCGGATCGCACGCCCTGCGGCCGCACCCGGACAGCGGACAGGACCGCACGTCCGACAGCCGCCTCCGGAAGACGGCCCGGACCGCACGCCCTACGGTCGCAACGCCTCCCGTACGCCGTGGCAGGCGTCGAGCGCGCGGGTCGTGGCCTGGGTGCACAGGCGGCAGTGCTCGTGGTTGCCGGCGTGCGCGCGGCACAGTTCGTTGCTGCGTTCACAGGCGACCGCGCACGCTTCGAGCTGCGCGGCCAGCAGCCGGGTCTCCCCGCCGCCTTCCCGCAGCAGCAGCCGCAGGGTCGCTCCGACGACGTCGTGGCAGTCCAGGTCGGCGCGGACGGCTTCGCGCATCCGGTCCGCGTCGTCGGACGCGAGCATGCCGGTCGCGCAGACGAGGACGGCCTTCTCGCACTCGGCGAGGGCGTCGGTGGCCGGGGCCAGCACGTCCGTGCCGAGCCGGGTCTTGGTGGTGATGCTGTCGAGGAGGGTACGGGTCGGGAGCATGGCGGCCTCCAGGCGCGGTGGTTCCGGGCTGGTTCCGGGCCGGTTCCGGCACCGCATCCCGGCGGCCGGCGGGTGGCCCGTGGATGCCCTTCGGCCCGACCGTACTGCTGCCCGGCGCGCCGGGACAGGCGCGCGACCGCCCGGCTTCGCGGGTGATCACCGTCCGGCTTCGCGCCGGATCACCGTCCGGCTTCGCCGCCGGCCATCCGGCGGCCCGGTCTGTCCGTCCCGCCCCCTCCCATCCGGTCCATCCACCCCCGTCCGGCCCGCCCGTTCCCGCCCGCTCCGCCCGCCGCACCCCAAATCGGCATCCGCACTCCACTTCAGTACGGTGTGCTGGTGCGACTGACGAAGAGCACCGACATCGCGCTCCGCATCGCCATGCGGCTGGCGGTCCTCGAAGGCCCGGGTGACGCGCCGACCACTCGCGAGGTGGCCGCCGCCGTCCAGGTCCCGTACACGCACGCCGCCAAGGTGGTCAGCAGACTCCAGCACCTCGGCGTCGTGGAGGCGCGGCGCGGGCGCAACGGGGGCCTGTCCCTGACCCGGAAGGGCCGCACCGGTTCCCTGGGGCGCCTGGTGCGCGAGCTGGAGGGCGTCGGCGACGTGGTGGGGTGCGAGGACGATCCGCCCTGCCCGCTGCGCTCGGCCTGCCTTCTGCGCGGCGCCCTGCGTGCCGCGCAGGAGGCGTTCTTCGCCTCGCTCGATCCGCTGTCCATCGAGGAGCTGGTGGGCACCCCGACCGGCCCTCTGCTGCTCGGCCTGTCTGCCCGGCCGGAGGGCTGAACGGCCCTACCGCGCGCCCCCACCCCGGCTCATACGCTGGCGAAGAAATGCGAATCTGAGATGCAAGTTATTGCGTCACAGCGCCCCTCCCGAACAGCCCCCCTCAGCACACCCGAGAACAGGAACCGGAGCATCCGATGCTGTCGTCCCCATCCGCCGAGACCGTCCGCGCCACCCTTCCCGCGGTCGGAGCGGCCATCGGCGAGATCACCCCGCTCTTCTACGACAAGCTCTTCGCCGCCCACCCCGAACTGCTCCGCGACCTGTTCAACCGCGGCAACCAGGCCAACGGCAGCCAGCGCCAGGCGCTCGCCGGCTCCATCGCCACCTTCGCGACCCACCTGGTGGAGCACCCGGACGAGCGCCCCGACGCGATGCTGGAGCGCATCGCGCACAAGCACGCCTCGCTCGGCGTCCGCGCCGACCAGTACCCGGTCGTGCGCGAGCACCTGTTCGCGGCCATCGCCGAGGTGCTGGGTGACGCGGTCACCGAAGAGGTCGTGGCGGCCTGGGACGAGGTGTACTGGCTGATGGCGAACGCCCTGATCGCCATCGAGGAGCGCCTGTACGAGGCTGCGGGCGCGCCGGGCGGGGACGTCTGGCGGGAGTACCGCGTCACCGGGCGCCACCAGGAGACCGAGGACGTGGTGACCTTCGTCGTCCGGCCGTTGGACGGCGCCCCGGTCCCGGCGTCCCGGCCCGGCCAGTACGTCTCCGTACAGGTGCGCCTCGCCGACGGCGCCCGGCAGATACGCCAGTACAGCCTGTCCGGGCAGCCGGACGGCGCCCTGCAGTTCTCCGTGAAGCGGGTGGCGGGCGACGCGTCCGGCTCGCCGGCGGGCGAGGTCTCCCACCACCTGCACGCCCGGGTGCACGACGGTGACGTCCTGCGTATCAGCGCCCCGTTCGGCGACGTGGTCCCGGAGGAGAGCGACCGCCCGCTGCTGCTCGCCTCGGCCGGCATCGGCTGCACGCCCATGATCGGCATCCTGTCCCGGCTCGCCGCCGACGGCTCCGGCCGCCGCGTCGTCTCCGTCCACGCGGACCGCGCCCCGGCCACCCACGCCTTCCGCGCCGAGCTGCGGCAGCTCACCGAGAAGCTGCCGCACGCCACGGCCGAGGTCTGGTACGAGCAGCCGGAGGACGGCGCCGGGCACGGCGAGGGCGCCGTCACCCGGCACGAGGGGCGCATCGACCTGAGCCGGATCGCCGTTCCGGAGGACACCGTCGCCTACCTCTGCGGCCCGGTGCCCTTCATGAAGGCCGCCCGCAGCCAGTTGCTGGCGGCGGGCGTGAGCGCGGCCGACATCCACTACGAGGTGTTCGGGCCCGACCTGGGGCTCTGACCAGGGGGCGCCCGGCCCCCCGGCCGGGCGCCCCACCGGCCCGCGAAGCCCGTACGTTACTCATCCGTAACCCACCGACGGGTTACCAGCGGTAAGAAGCGCACCTTACTCTCCAGTCACTTCAGTCTTGAAGCACTAGGAGCAGTAGATGTCGCCCTCCCGCACCACGCTGCGCACCACCCTCGGCACCGTCTCGGCCGCCGTGCTCGCCACCACCACCCTCGCGGGCGCCCCGCCGGCGAACTCCGTCACCGCCGCACCGCACGCCCCCGCCACGAGCGCCCCCGCGGCCGGCGCCACCGCACAGCGGGAACCCGCGGCGGCGTTCCCCGACGTGAAGTTCGTCGACATCGAGGGCGACGGCGGCATCACCCTGAAGGCCAACGTCTTCACCCCGGGCGACGCGGTGCCCGGCCGCCGCTATCCGCTGGTCGTGCTCCCCACCAGTTGGGCCATGCCGCAGATCGAGTACGTCGTGCAGGCGAAGAAGCTCGCCGACGCCGGGTACGTGGTGGTGGGCTACAACTCGCGCGGCTTCTGGCAGTCCGGCGGGCAGATCGAGACGGCCGGCCCCCCGGACATCGCCGACGCCTCCAAGGTCATCGACTGGGCACTGGCCCACACCCCGGCCGACCCAGGGAAGGTGGGCATGGGCGGGGTGTCGTACGGCGCCGGAATCAGCCTGCTGACCTCGGCCTTCGACAAGCGGGTCAAGGCGGTCGCGGCGCTGAGCGGCTGGGCCGACCTGATCGACTCGATCTACAGCGGGCGCACCCAGCACGTCCAGGCCGCGGCGCTGCTGGGCGGGGCGGGCGCGCTCACCGGGCGGCCCAGCGCGGAACTGACCGGCATCCTCAAGGACTTCCTCGGCTCCAACCTGGCCAAGGAAGGCGACATGATCAAGTGGGGCGCGAAGCGCTCCCCAGCCACCTACCTCGACCGGATCAACGCCAACGGTGCGGCGATCATGCTGGGCAACGCCTGGGGCGACTCGCTCTTCCCGCCCAACCAGTACGCCGACTTCTACGAGAAGCTCAAGGGCCCCAAGCGGCTGGAGTTCCGGCCCGGTGACCACGCCACCGCCGAGGGCCTGGGCCTGCTCGGTCTGCCGAACGACACCTGGGACCACACCAGGCGCTGGTTCGACCACTACCTCAAGGGCGCCGACAACGGCGTCGACCGCGAGGCGCCCGTACAGCTCAAGTCCCGCTCCACCGGCGCCTACGAGGGGTACCAGAGCTGGCAGGACGTCTCTTCCGGGCACCGCCGCATCGAGCTGAACGGCACCCAGCGGATCCGCGCCGACCGGGATTCCGGCGCCAACGGCGGGACCGTCTTCCTCTCCAGCCTCCTGGACCAGTTCTTCCGGCTGCCTCCGATGGCCTCGATCCCGCTGCTGCCGCGCTCGGCCGCCGCCGTGTGGCAGTCCGAGCGGTACGCCGCCGCTCAGCACGTGCGCGGTACGGCGAAGCTGCACACCACGGTCACCAGCACCGCCGAGAGCGGCACCGGCATCGCCCATCTGTACGACGTGGGGCCGCTCGGCGTCGGCAAGCTGGTCTCGCACGCGCCGTTCACGTTCCACGGCAAGGCCCCGGGCAAGCCGTTCGGCGTGGACCTGGAGCTGTTCTCGACGGCGTACGACGTCCCGGCGGGCCACCGGCTGGCGGTGGTCGTGGACACCGTGGACCCGCTGTACATCGAACACAATCCGGCCGGCGCCCGGCTCACCTTCTCCTCGCCCGCGAACGACCCGTCGTGGGTGTCGGTGCCGGTACGCGACTGAGCGCCCGGGGCCGGGGCGTCAGCGCTGCTGCTGCGCCCCCGGCAGCAGGGTTCCCGGCTCCGGCGCGTTGACGTCCACGGCCTCCGTCTTGAGGCTCCTGCGCTGCCACTTGGCGACCCGGTACGCGCACCACGACAGCAGCATGCACATGCCGATGTAGATCGGCGAGACGATCATGACGACCGGGATGAACGGCAGGTCGTAGTCGAGGTTGGAGGCGATCAGCTTGCCGGCGTGCAGGAACTCCTCGTAGGTGATCAGGAAGCCGAGCGAGGTGTCCTTCAGCGCGACCACGAGCTGGCTGATGATCGTGGGCAGCATGGCGCGGACCGCCTGCGGCACCAGGACGTATGTCATGACCTGCGTCTTGCGCATGCCCAGCGCGTACCCGGCCTCCCGCTGCCCCCGGTCGACCGCGTGGACACCGGCCCGGAAGACCTCGGCCAGCACCGAGCCGTTGTACAGCGTCAGCCCCGCGATCAGCGCGTACAGCGGTTCCGCCCGCAGCGCCACATAGACGAAGAAGATCATGACCAGTACGGGCATCGCACGGAAGAACTCGACCAGCAGCGTGCTCACCCAGCGGACCGGCGCGTGGTCCGAGAGCCGCCCGGCGGCGAGCACCGCGCCCAGCACGAGCGAGAGCACCGCGGCACAGGCGAACGCCTTGAGCGTGTTGGCCAGCCCTTCGAGCAGCAGCTCCTGGATGCCCCGGTAGGCGAACGGCGTCCACTTGCGGGCGCTGAACTGCCCGGTGTCCACCAGCAGGTACCCGGCCCAGGCGAGGATCGCGAGGATCACCACGGTCGCCGCCGCCCCGTAGAGCCGGTGCCGGCGCCTGGTCTGCGGTCCGGGGACGTCGTATAGGGCGGTGGTGGCGGTCATCGGGGAACCCCCCAGCGCTGTTCCAGCACGTTGAACAGCGCGCTGATGGTCAGGGTCACGATCAGGTAGCCGACGGCGATCCAGACGAAGGTCCAGATGATGCTGTAGCCCAGCTCGTTGAGCGTCTTGTAGGTGCCGAGGAGTTCGACGACGCTGAAGGAACCGGCGATCGCGGAGTTCTTGGCGAGCGCGATGAGCGTGGAGCCGACGGGCGGGATGACGGTACGGAACGCCTGCGGCAGCACCACGTCGCCCAGGGTCTGCGAGAAGGTCATGCCGAGGCTGCGGGCCGCCTCGCCCTGCCCGACCGGGACGGTGTTGATGCCGGAGCGCACCGCCTCGCAGATGAACGCGGAGGTGTAGCAGCCCAGCGCGAGGACGGCGAAGACCTTGAAGGGCAGCACGACGCCGAAGCGCGGCAGGCCGAGCAGCACCGCGAAGAACAGCAGCGTCAGCGGGGTGTTGCGCAGCACCGCCACCCACACGGTGCCGAACACCCGCAGCGAGCCGACCGGGGCCACCCGGAAGGCGGCCATCAGCACCCCGACGACGAGCGCGAGCAGCGAGGCGAGGACGGTCAGCTCGACGGTGCCGAGCAGGCCCTCCCCGTAGCGGGAGAAGTTGTCCAGGAGCACGTTCATGGGCGGTCCCCGTCCTCAGCTCGCCGGGTAGCGGTCGATGGCGGGCGGCTTCGGAGCGGGGACGCCGGACAGGCCCAGTGTCGCGTCGTACGCCTTCTTCCAGTCGCCGTTCTTCTCGTGGGCGGCGAGCGCGTCGTCCAGCGCGAGCCGCAGGGCGGTGTCCTCGCGCGGCACGCCGATGCCGTACGGCTCCTCGGAGAACGGCCGGCCGGCCAGCTTCAGCTCGTCGGGCACCTTGGCGGCGTACCCCATGAGGATCGCGTCGTCGGTCGTGACGGCGTCGACCTGGTAGGTGAGCAGGTTGTCCACGCACACCGAGTACGTGTCGTAGGCGACCAGGTCGGCCTTGGGATAGTCGGCCTGGATGCGCTGGTAGGGCGTGGAGCCGGCCGCCGAGCAGACCTTCCTGCCCGCCAGGTCGCGCGGCCCGCCGATGCCCTCTTGGTCCTTGCGCACCAGCAGGCCCTGCCCCGCCATGTAGTACGGGCCGGCGAACCCCACCTGCTGCTTGCGCTTGGCGTTGATGGTGTAGGTGCCGACGTAGTAGTCGATCTGGCCGTTCTGCAGGGCGGTCTCACGGTTGGCGGAGGCGATGGTCTTGAACTGGACCGTCTTCGGGTCGAAGCCGAGGGAGGCGGACATCATCTTGGCGATCTCGATGTCGAAGCCGGTGTACGCCCCGGAGGCCGGGTCCCGCTCGCCCATGTACGGCTGGTCCTCCTTGGCGCCGACGACCAGCCGGCCGCGGCTCTGGGCCTTGCGCCAGGTCGCGGAGGCGGGCAGCGTGAAGCCCTCGGCGGTCGTGTAGCGGGGCAGTTCGCTGCCCTTGGGGCCCTTGACCGGCGGGCTGCCGGACTTGCCGCAGCCGGCGGCCAGCAGGGCGACCGCGGTCAGCGCGAGCGCCACGAGGGCGGTTCGGGTCTGGTGCATGGCGGCGCCCCCGGTCAGTGCTTGAGGATCTTGGAGAGGAAGTCCTTGGCGCGGTCGCTCTCGGGCGCGGTGAAGAACTCCTCCGGTGTGCGGTCCTCGACGATCCTGCCGTCGGCCATGAAGACGACGCGGTTGGCGGCGGAGCGCGCGAAGCCCATCTCGTGGGTGACGACCACCATCGTCATGCCCTCCTGCGCGAGCTGCTGCATGACCTCCAGCACCTCGTTGATCATCTCCGGGTCGAGGGCAGAGGTCGGTTCGTCGAAGAGCAGCGCCTGCGGCTCCATGGCCAGCGCGCGGGCGATGGCGACGCGCTGCTGCTGCCCGCCGGAGAGCTGCGCCGGGTACTTGTCGGCGTGCGCGGCCAGCCCCACCCGCTCCAGCAGTTGGCGGGCCCGCCGCTCGGCCTCGTCCTTCTTGCGTCCCCGGACCTTGACCGGCGCGAGCATCACGTTGGCCAGCACGCTCTTGTGCGCGAAGAGGTTGAAGGACTGGAAGACCATGCCGACTTCGGCACGCAGCCTGGCCAGTTCGCGCCCCTCCTCGGGGAGCGGGTGGCCGTCCAGGGTGATGGTGCCGGACTCGATCGGTTCGAGGCGGTTGATGGTGCGGCACAGGGTGGACTTGCCGGACCCGGACGGCCCGATGACGACCACCACCTCGCCCCGGCCGACGGTGAGGTCGATGTCCTGGAGGACATGCAGTTTCCCGTAGTGCTTGTTGACCCCGCGCAGCTCGATCAGCGCCTCACCGGCCATGTGCAGCCTGCTCACTCTCATCCGTACAGCCAGGACACCGCAAACTACCCGCCCGAAAGCGGCGCTTTTCCCCTGACACGCACGAATGCTCCGATAATCCCTGATTACCGGGAAAAGTGCGCACGCGTGCCCTGCACGAACTCCTGCTCCAGGACCTCTCACGGACGGCTGCCCCGGCGCCGCTCCCTAGGTACACAGTGCCTGCCTGCGTACCTAGCCTGTGGGACATGGGTGACAACCGACCTGTCTTCCAGCGCATCGCCGACGACCTGCGCCGCCAGATCGACGACGGAATCCTCCCCGTGGGCGCGCGCATGCCGTCCCGCTCCGAGCTCAAGCGGGCGTACGAGGCCAGCGACCAGACCGTGGACCGCGCGGTACGCGTCCTGAAGGCCGCCGGCTACGCGGAAGGACAGTTCGGGCGGGGGGTGTTCGTGGCCGACCGGGCGCCCATCGGCACCCTCCTGCGCTCCACGGGCGCCGTCGACTCCCCGTTCGCCGCCCGCATCGCCCTGGAGGGGTCACCCGACGGCACGCCGTTGACCTGGGAGGTGTCCTCGACGACGGAGGCGGCGTCCGACCGGGTGGCGCGGCGGCTGTGCATCGTGCCGGGCACCGGCGTCGTACGGTCGGTGTACGAATACCTGGCCAACCGCCAGCCCGTGCAACTCGCCACGAGCTGGGAGCCGCTCGCCATCACCGAGGGCACGGACGTGGTCTTCCCGGAGTGCGGGCCCTATGCCCGGCGCGGCGTCCGGGGGCGCATGGCCGCCATCGGGATCCGGGTGGTGCGCGCCGAGGAGCGCGTCGGGTCCCGGCCCGCTTCCAGTGCCGAGGCGGAGGCACTGGGCTGCTCCCCCGGGCAGTGCGTGACGGCCGTGGAGCGCACCCACTTCGACGCGGACGGGCGGGCCGTGGAGACCTCGGACATCGTCGTACGGGCCGACCGGTGGCGGCTGGCGTACGACATCGGCTTCGTGTAGCCCGGCCGGGGGCGGTCAGCTCTCGGCGGCCTCCGCGTAGAGCTGGCACAGCTCGGGTGTGCCGTACGCCGCCCAGTCCCGGCCCGCCGACACCACGTCCACCTCCCGGCCGGACGCCAGCCGTACCACCGGCTCGCCGCCGGGCCACACCTTCCAGGCCGCGCCGGGCACCGTCCGCACCAGCACCGTGCCCAGATAGCAGCCCGCGTCGTTGCCGAGCCAGGTCACCACGTCGGGGTCGTCGCGCCAGGCGGGGCGCAGTTGGTCCAGTGCCTCCAACGAGTGCACCGAGTCGTCCAGTTCCACTCCTTCGGTCTGGGCCTGGGCACGCAGCAGCTCGCACTCCGCCAGAAGCATCGCCGCGCCTTCGGGGTCGTCTTCGACAGCAGGGCCCACTTCCGGGCGCTTGCGCCACTTGTCCAGGAAAGACATGTTCATGGGCGTAGCGTCCCACCCGGGCCGGGGCGGTGGCCACAGGCGCGCGGCAGGCTGGTGGCCGGTTACCGCCCGCGCCACCGGTCGCGGCCGGTGTTCGTGCTCGTCCTCGCTGTCGACGGAAGGAAGTCCGGATGCGCGTACGACTGTGGGGCCCGCTTCTCGCCCCCGCCCTCTGCCTCTCCCTCACCCCTGCGGCCGGCCCGGCGACGGCGGCCCCGGCGCAACGGGCCACGCCCCCGGTGGCTTTGGCGAGCCTCTTCGACAACACGGCGGTCAGCGAGCCGTCCGACCCGGCGTCGGCGGACTTCGACGGCGTCGGCAACTCGCTGTCCGCGCGGGACCTCGCCGCGGCGGGCTGGACGCCGGGACGGGTGCTGACCGTCGACGCGGCCCGGCTGCGGTGGCCGCGCGTCGCCCCGGGGCGCCCGGACAACGTACGGGCGGCCGGCCAGACGGTACGGCTGCGCGGACGCGGTGACGCGCTGACGCTGCTGGTGGCCGCGACGGGCGGCACGGTGACCGGGAGCGGCACGGTCCACTACCGGGACGGGTCGCGCAGCACCTACCGGCTGACCGCGCCGGACTGGCGTACGGGCCCGCTGAACACCAAGGCGGTGGCGCTGCCGCACATCAACACGCCCGGCGGGCAACGGACGGAGCGGGCGCGGCTGTACGCGGTGGGCGTGCCGGTGGCGCGCGGGCGCGAGGTGGCCGCCGTCGTCCTGCCCGCCGACCCGGGGCCGGGCGCCGACCTGCACGTGTTCGCCGCGGCGGTGCGCGACAACGGCGCCGGGTGGACGGGCGGTTGGGGCACGAGCACGGGCGGGTACGCGCAGGCGGGGCCGTGGCGTGACCGGACGCTGCGGCTGGTGGTGCGCACCGGCGTGGGCGGACCGCGGGTCCGGGTCCGGCTGGCGAACACCTTCGCGTCGGCGCCGGTGGACTTCGGGGCGGCGAGCGTGGCCGTACAGGGCGCGGAGGACGGCGCGGGGGCCGCGCGCGAGCCCGTACCGCTGACGTTCGGCGGGCGGCGGGGCGTGCGGATCCCGGCCGGCGCGCAGGCGTACAGCGACCCCCTGGACTTCACCGTGCCGGCGGGCCGCGACCTGCTGGTCAGCCTCCACCTGTCGGGCACGGTGACGGCGGCGCCGGTGCACCGGGAGTCCCGGCAGGTCTCGTACGTCAGCGCGCCGGGCAGCGGCGACCGAACGGGTGACATCGGCGGCGCGGCGTACCCGGGCACGCTGACCGGCTGGCCGTTCCTGACCGGGGTGGAGGTCGCGGGCGGCCCCGGCACGGTCGTGACGCTCGGGGACTCCCTCACCGACGGCTCGGGCTCGACGGCGGGCGCCAACCGGCGCTGGCCGGACGTCCTGGCCCGCCGCTTCCAGGCCCAGCACCGGCTGCCGCGCTACGGCGTGGTCAACAGCGGCATCGCGGGCAACCGGGTCGTCACCGACCGCTATCCGGGTGACGGCGTGAGCACCGACACCAGCGGAGTCGGCGCGCGGCGCCGGCTGGAGCGGGACGTGCTGGCCCAGCCCTCGGTCCGTACCGTCGTGATCTTCGAAGGCATCAACGACGTACGGGCCGGGACCCCGGCGGCCGAGGTCGTGGCGGGGCTGCGGGACATCGCCCGGCGCGCACACGGGCGCGGGCTGCGGGTGGTGGTCGCGACCGTCGCGCCGTGCGAGGGCTTCGCGGACTGTACGGCGGCGGTCGACGCGCGGCGCACCGCCGTGAACGCCGCGATCCGGGCCGGTGGCGCGGGCTTCGACGCCGTACTGGACTACGACGCGGTGCTCCGGGACCCGGCGCGCCCGCAGCGGCTGCTGCCCGCGTACGACAGCGGCGACCATCTGCACCCCGGCGACGCGGGCCTGCGGGCGCTCGGCGAGTCGGTGGACCTGCGCGCGCTCGTGCCCGGCGGGCGCTGAGGCGGGGCGCCGGAGGGGGCGCCGGGGCCGGGCACCGCGGCCGGGGCGGGGCCGGCGGCCGGAACGGGTCCGGTGGCCGGGCCGGTCCCGTGTCCGGCGGCCGGTCCCGCGGCCGGGCCCGGTCCGACGCGCGTGCGCCCGGTCGGGCGCGGGTGTGCGCCCGGCCCGGCTCAGACGGCCGGGGCGACGACTCAGACGTCCAGGTCGACGACCACCGGGGCGTGGTCCGAGGCGCCCTTGCCCTTGCGCTCCTCGCGGTCGACATAGGCGTCCGAGACCGCCTTGGCGAACGGCTCGTTGCCGTACACCAGGTCGATGCGCATGCCCTTGTTCTTCGGGAAGCAGAGCTGGCGGTAGTCCCAGTACGTGAACGGCTTGTCGTACTTCAGCGGGCGCGGCACCACGTCCGACAGACCCGCCTCGCGCAGGGCCGCCAGGGCGGCGCGCTCGGCGGGCGTCACATGCGTCATGCCCTCGAAGACGGCGGTGTCCCACACGTCGTCGTCGGTCGGCGCGACATTGAAGTCACCGAGGATCGCGAAGGGCCGGGAGCCCGCCGCGTCCTCGGCGACGGCCGTCTTCAGCGCCTCGAACCACTGGAGCTTGTACGCGAAGTGCGCGTGGTCGATCTCCCGGCCGTTGGGCACGTACACCGACCAGACGCGGGCCGGGCCGCAGGTCGCGGAGACGGCGCGGGGCTCCTGCACCCCTTCGTAGTCCGGACCGCCGGTCAGACCGGTGGTCACGTCCGCCAGGCCGACCTTCGACAGCAGCGCGACGCCGTTCCACCGGCCGGTGGCGTTGACGGCGGCCTCGTAGCCCAGCTCGCGGAGCTGGTCGTACGGGAACTGCTCGGCCGAGCACTTGGTCTCCTGCACGCACAGCACGTCCGTGCCGGTGTTCTCCAGCCAGGCCAGCAGCCGCGGAAGGCGGGCGGTGATCGAATTGACGTTCCAGGTCGCGATGCGCATGTCCGTAAACCTACAGCGGGGGTGTGACAGTCGGAGCCGGTGTCCGGCACGGCCGGGCGGCCTGACCCAGGATGTCAGTTCAGACCGGTGTGGTCACCGGGGGCGAGGCGGGCGTGGTCCGTGCCGCCCAGCTTGTCGATCATCCCGTCGTACACGGGACGGGCGTGCTCCTGGAGCAGGCTGTCGTGCACGTCGATGGCACGGCGCGGCCGGACCTCGCGGACGTAGTCGATGACCTCGGCCACCTTGTTCCAGGGCGCGTGCACGGGCAGCAGGAGCGTGTCGACCGTACGCCCCTGAGGGACGGTGAGCGCGTCACCCGGGTGGAAGACGGTCGCGCCGTCGTCCTCGGTGGTGATCAGGTAGCCGACATTGGTGACACGCGGGATGTCCGGGTGGATGACGGCGTGCAACTGCCCGTGCACCTCGACATCGAAACCGGCGGCGGTGAAAGCGTCCCCCTCACCGACCGTGTGCACCCGCCCGGGGAAGGCCGCGGAGATCTGCTCGGCGACACTGGCCAGGGTCCAGATCTCGGCACCGCGGTTGGCCTCCATGCCCGCACGCAGCCGCTCCTCGTCGAAGTGGTCCATGTGCTCATGGGTGATCAGGATCGCGTCGGCCCCGACCGCGGCGTCCCGTTCGCTGAAGACACCCGGATCGATGACGAGCACCTGCCCGTCCTTCTCCAGCCGGACACAGGCGTGGGTCTTCTTCGTGAGTTCCATGCTTCCATCTTGCCGCGCGGGCGGGTGGTGGGCCCGGAGGGGCTCGGGGGACGGGGAACATCGCAACGAAACCGGCGCTCAGCCTGTCAAACGGAAGAATGCCGGCATGCGAGATACCGAGACGGTGCGCGCGACGGAGCAGTGCGATTGCTGTTTCTGCCGTGAACGGTGCCGGGACTGTGGGCGGAGTACGACGGGGTCCGCGTCCTTCGGCTTGTGCCGGGACTGCTCGGCTGCCGAGCTGGCGGCCGGGCAGCACGTCTTTGCCGTCGAGGACGGCTCTTGTTCGTGCTGTTCGGCCTGAGCGGGCCCTACAGGGGACCCACCGCGCCGGCCGCCGGCGCCCTGCGCCCGCTACGCGCCCCGGACGCACCGGAGCTGGACGAAGACGACGACGGCGGGCAGGAGTGAGTATCAGGAGTCGATCGGATCAATCCGTGACGGGCAGGCACTCGGCGAGCAGAGCGACGATGTCACGCCAGGCTCGCTGTGCGTGCCGTGGGTGGTAGCCGACGCCGGGACGCACGGTGTGGTCGACCGGTGGGTGGTGGAAGGCGTGCAGGGCTCCCCCGTAGACCACGAGGCGCCAGTCGACGCCCGCAGCCTGCATCTCTGCGGTGAACGCATCCCGTTGGGCAGGCGCCATGATCGAGTCTTCCGACCCGACCCCGGCCCATACCGGGCAGCGAATGCGTGCCGCCTCGCCCGGTCGGCCCGTGGTCAGTGCGTTGACTGTCCCAATCGCGCGCAGGTCGACGCCATCACGACCGAGTTCCAGTGCGACTGCGCCCCCGGTGCCGTAGCCGACGGCGGCGGTCCGGTCGGGGTCTGCCCGTGGTTCGGCACGTAACACGTCGAGCGCGGCGTGACCGATTCCTCGCATCCGGTCGGGGTCGGCGAGCAGCGGCATGCAACGGGCCAACATTTCCTCCGGGTCTTCCAGATAGCGTCCACCGTGGAGGTCGAAAGCCAGCGCCACGTACCCCAGCTCGGCCAGCGCCTCGGCCCGGCGGCGCTCGACATCGCTGAGCCCCACCCCCTCGGGTCCGATCAGGACTGCGGGTCGGCGCTCGGCACCGGCCGGGAGCGCGAGGTATCCGATCATCGTCAGGTTGTCGGCCGGGTATTCGACCGTACGAGTGGTGATCGTCGTCATGTGACTGGACGGTAATGGCCGTCGCGCCCGCTCGGGGTGGTGTTCACCGATGGCAGACAGCATTCTGTCCCGGCTACATCACCCGGAAGCGTCGCCCCTGTCGTCAAACGATCGTTTGACGACAGGGCGGCAGCGCGTCCAATGAACCCGCGCGATCCGGGGGTTCGCAGCGGTGCGGCGAATCGGGCGACACCGTGCACACCTCCGAGATGTTCTGCCTCGTACGCGGCACCGGCACATCCTCGACGTGCTCGATGTCCTCCACCGCGACCAGGTCGCCCTGCGCATCCGCGACGGCGCGTTCTCCGCGATGGACCTCACCGCCCACCACCCGAGCACCGGCGAGCTGCCGTCCACGGTGAAGTTCATGGTGGAGGCCCTCGCACGTCGAGCGGGCCGCGCTCGACCGAGCTTGGGCACCACCGCCGGAACCGGTGCGGCGGCGCCGACAGCGGTCTGGGTGATGTTCTCCTCGCCGGGGCGGGTGACTTCTGCGGTGCCGGGATCAGCAGGTCGCCGACCTCGCAGCCGAGCACGACGCCGATGGCGTCCGGGTCGTCCAGGTCGTCCTGTTCGTCCAGGTCGTCCAGGTCGTCCAGGTCGTCCAGGTCGTCCAGTTTGAGGGAGACGGGCTGGCCGGACCACAGTCCGGGCATCTTCCCGGCCGAGATCACCAGGCCGTGCTCGGCCAGGCTCCGCTGGAGCTCGGACGCCTTCCAGAGACCCTTGTTCGCGGTGGTCAGCGGAACCGTCGGTATTCTTCCGCCACCTGGGAACAGCGGGGCACCGGGCCGGGTGTGGTCGTCGTCGAACTGGCCCCACCCGTCCTCGATGAAGCACCGCAGCGTGCAGTCGGCACCGCTGATCAGCGGCACCACCCGCTCGCGCGGCCCCGAGCAGCGGGCACCCTTGCCGTGGCGGACGTGGAGCTTGCCGAAGCGGCCCAGGTCCCGCTTGTTGTGGTCCAGGTCAATACCGCATGCCTCGTTCACCCGCAGGCCGACCTGGGACGAAAGCTTCGAGAGGGTGTAGTTCCGGGCGGTTGGGGCGAACTTGCGGCGGATCGCCAACCCGCTACCTCGGACGAGATGAGAACGCTTCGGGAATCCCGAAGACGCGTCACAGGCCGACAGAGCACACGAAGGGGGAAGAACGCCCTGGCCACGGGGGCGACCGCGCACCAGGGCTCAGGGGAACTCGCGGGATGGCACATCGCACCCTCGTATGCGGCAGGGGGCGGCGGGGCCGCAGGGCACGTGCGTAGCCGGTGGGCGGCGGACCGAAAGGCACGTACGCAGCCGATGGACGGCGGGCCCAAAAGACACGTACGCAGCCGATGGACGGCAGACCCAAGAGACACGCAACGTACCCACCACGGCGAGGACCGGCCGGGATCACGCCTCGGGGGTGGTCTCCTCGCGTATGACGCGCTGGGCCACGGTGAACGCCGCGTTCGCCGCCGGTACGCCGCAGTAGACCGCGGTGTGCAGCAGCACTTCCTTGATTTCCGTGGGGGTGAGCCCGTTGCGCAGCGCGGCGCGGGTGTGCAGGGCCAGCTCGTCTTGGTGGCCGCCGGCGACCAGCGCGGTGAGCGTGATGATGCTGCGGGTGCGCCGGTCCAGCCCCGCACGGGTCCACATCTCACCCCACGCGTAGCGGGTGATGAACTCTTGGAAGTCCCCGGTGAAGTCGTCGGTCGTCTCCTCGACCCGGTCCACGTGCGCGTCACCGAGCACCTCACGGCGGACCTTGATGCCCTGCTCGTACGCGCCGCCCCGGACCGCCTCCGGCTGGGCGAGGCCGGACTCGATGGCCGCGGGCGCCACCGGCGGGGGCGGCGGCGCGGCCGCGAGCACCGGCTTGGGCGCGGCCGCGCCGATCGCCGTCTGCCCGGTGGCGCCCGGCTTGTCGTGCCAGGCGGCCGTGAAGTGCCGGATGAGCAGCTCGGTGACGGCGGCGGGCTGCTCGACGGGCGCCAGGTGGGACGTGCCGGGGACGAGCGCCAGGCTCGCGTCCGGGACGCCGGCCACCAGGGTGCGGGCGTCGGTGGTGGGGGTGACCTGGTCCTCGGAACCGACGACGACGAGGGTGGGCGCCCCGATCCGCTGGAGCGAGGAGCGGACATCGAAGGAGGCCATCGCCTCACACGCGGCGATGTAGCAGCCGGGGTCGGTGGTCCGCACCATCTGGACGGCCCACTCCACGATGGCGGGCTGCGCCGCCGCGAAGCCGGGGGTGAACCAGCGCTCGGGCGAGGTGCGGGCGATCGGGTCCAGCCCGTTCGTACGGATCACCACACCGCGCTGCCGCCAGGAGTCGGCGGTTCCGTGCCGCGGCGAGGAGGAAATCAGGGCGAGCGAGGTGACCCGCTGCGGCCGGGTCAGCGCGAGCTGCGCCCCGATCGCCCCACCGATGGAACAGCCCGCGTAACCGAACCGGTCCACACCGAGCACATCGAGCGTCGCCACGAGCCGGTCGGCCAGCTCGGCGATCGAGGACGCCGGATAAGCAGGCGACCCACCGTGCCCGGGCAGGTCGAACCGGACGACCCGCCACTGCCGGGCGAGCTCGGGTATCTGCCGGTCCCACATGTGCCAGGTGGTTCCGAGCGCCGCGCCCAAAACCAGACAAGGAGCATCTTCCGGCCCGTCAGAGCGGTATTGCAGGGTCTTCACCGTCGTCTCACTCACCCGCCTGACCCTCTCATCTGTCACGAGGTGTCATATCGCCAGGGTGAACCTAGCGGTCTTGACTCTCCCGCAACAGCGGGTCGGGGCACTGCCGGAACCCTTGAGCGTCCAGGTGGCTGTTCACTGGCGTGCACTCCTCTGCATTCGGCTCGACATACCACCTCTTGGCCGTTTTGATGCTTTTATGTCCGGCCCATCGCGCGAGAATGCGGTCCGGCACGCCGTTGCCGGCACGAAAGCTGAAGCACGATGAGCGGGCGTCGTAGAACCTGCCGCGACGGATACCGAGAAGCGCCATAAGACGGTACGCGCGCCGACACGCTCGGGAAATCCGACGGCTCGGGCCCCATGGCGAGCAGCCGCTCCCAGGGTTCGCCGCGACGTGCGCGAGGACCTCGCGATCACGGTGGCAGTCGCGTTGCAGCAGGTCCTCACCGAACTGCCCAGCCGCGCAGACGCACAGGCACAGGGCCCGCAGGGATCGCCACCTCGCGGGCAGCGAAAGGTGGTCCCCCATGTTCGGGGGCGTACGGGTGCACCGGGGGTCGCACCGGACCGGAAACGGTCTACGCCAGGGCGGAATAGGCCACTCCGTGATCATTTGTGTCCAGTTCCGGCCTCACGCCACCACCCCCTGTGACCGCTACATTCACCCCTAACCGGACACACACCACCAGGGGGAATCAGGCAATGACGCGCTCCATAGGCCCCGTCAGCCGTATCGGCAGATCACTCATGGCGGTGACCGCTACGGCGGCCGCCTGGGCGGTCACCGCCGGGGGCCTTGCCGCCTCACCGGCTGCCGCAGCACCCACCACCACGACGGCGCAGACGCCCGCGCCCGGCGACACCTGTACGGCGGCCGACCTCGGTACACGCCACCCGTACATCAAGACCACCGAAGTGTCCCCGACGATCACCCACTTCAAGGGCTGGTACGTCACCGAGGGCACCACCGGCACCCAGACCGTCACCACCACCACCCAGACGACCATTTCGGTCTCCGTCGGCCTCAACGGCAACGTCGAGGGCGGTTTCGCCGTCGAGACCCTCGGCAAGGTCGGCGCGAGCCTGGGCCTGAACGTAAAGGTCGACTACACCTCCACCAGCACCGAGTCGAACGCGGTCACGTGGAACTTCAACCAGCCCGGCTACTACGGCGCCTACAAGGGCACCAAGAAGGTCACCGGTACGTACGCAAGCCTCAACTGCAACCGGGTCCAACAGGGCGGCGGAAGTTGGGCGCTGAAGTGGATCGAGGGGCCCGACGGCGGCAACTTCACCACCTACACCACCCTTGAGGAAGGCGCGGTGCGCTGCCAGGACAAGGTGCCCGCGGGCAGCATCATGGCCAAGGCGCAGACCCTCCTCGACTGCGGCTCGGCCGCCGCGAAGGCCGAGCACCCGGCGGGTGCGGTGGCGCCGACGGCGAAGCAGAAGCGGGACCGCCTCGTGCAGCGCCCGGCTCTCACCAGCGGCACGTCCGCCGAACAGCCCAAGGCCACCGGGCGTAGCGCGCGGGCCGCTCTCGACTGCCAGGCCGGCGTCTACAAGATCGCCGTACCCGGCAAGCCCCTGTCCTGGGGCGCGCCGCTCCTGGCGGCCGACGGTGTCCGCCTGCGGCCCTCGACGATCTTCAGCGCCCACCTGGACAACTGGCGTCTGTGCAACGTGACGGAGCGCAACGGGGTCCTTGAGGCGTCCCTGTGGAACTGGGGCAACGGCGGATGCGCGACCATCGCCGAGCCGAACGCGGCCACCGAACGGGCAGTCGTGCAGACGGTCACCTGCGCGGAGGACGACCTCCAGCGGTTCTACATCTACCGTGACGTACCGGGCAGCTCGAAGATCGGTGTGCAGAACAAGTACACCGGCTCCATGATGGGCCACGACCGTTACGCGGACGGGGAGTTCATACGCCAGTACTCCAGCGGCAGGCAGGACGGTACGGGTACGTACACCCTGATCGGAGTCTGACGGCCCACACCCCGTGAGCGGCCCCGCACGTGAACCCTCGCCCTCCCGGGTGCGTGCGGGGCCCTTCGCGTCCCTGCTCCGAGCCCGGCCTTGGGGACCAGTGGAGCAGCCGACACCTCGTTGCCCGACAACGCACTTGCCCAATGAACGCCGGGCAGTGACCACAGCCCATCGGCGAGTCCGGTGGTCGCACGCCGCATGGACCGCACGCGGCCTTCCTCGTCTTCGATGATCAGTCCGGCGAAGACGACGAAGGAGCGTCGGAGATCAGACACCCGAGGGCCCTTCGGTTTGTCCGTGAGGTGGACCGTACTGAAGGCTGCCTGCCCTGGTCGGTGTCCGGGGCCCCGGGAACTACTTGGTGCAGGTCAGAAGATGGGTGGGCGGCCGGCACAGGTCAGCCGGGCCAGGGTGCGTCAGCTCATGGGCGAGCGGGTGCCGGAGGGAGCGCGCAGGCCCTCCTCAAGGCCGGCGAGCGTGGCAGCGGCGCGCACGCACAGGCGCTCCTCCGGCAAGGGCAAGGACGACCTGCCCGAGGGCACCGAGGTGGTACGCCTGACCGTCTGTCCCGCCGAGGCCAGAAGTTACTGACTTTCCCCAACGACATCGCGCGGAGAAAGTCAGTAGGCGGTTGAGCCGGTGGGGCAGGTCGACGTTCCGGTCTCCGCGCACCCCGGTCAGGTGCGGCTGCGGCCCGAGGGCGGGCGGCTGCTGGTGGCCTGGGGCGAGTCGGGCCGCTTCCCGCGCACCTCCGCCGCCGTCGAAGCGCGGACAAGGCCGCCGTGTGGGCGGTGTACGACCTGTGCGCCGGCCAGGTCGAGGCCCGTATGGTCTGCGGCTACGACGTGCCCGGCAACACCACACCCGACCGCGACCATCCGGTCGTCACCTCACCGGGCGCCCGGTACCTGGCCGCCGGCCCGCCGGCCTTCGCCCTCAAGCGGCAGCCCGGCATCTGCCTGCAGGGCGACGGCAACCGCAAGACCCTCTTCGTCGCCTCGATCCTCCTGGCACGCAGGCCTCCCGGCACCGTGGCCGTGCTTCGCCCCATCGCTCAGGGCCCACCCGGCCCGCGGGTATGAAGGTGCGCTGTCCTGCGGGTGGAGAGATGCTGGAAGTGTCCAGGTGATCTGTCCAGATCCGCCGCTGCGGCGCTCCGCGGGCGCGCCGTACGCGGGTTGCCCGTGTCCCCGTACGCCGCCTGGGAGTTCCGATGTCCGGATGGCGTCCTCCGCCGTCGGGCGAGCAGCCCAGAGGAAAGGCCGCCCCGACGTCGCGGCACTGGGCGGCCGGTGCGCCCCGCCCGCCGAAGAAGAGACCGGTCAAAACCATGCTGGTCATCGTGGGGCTGTGTCTTGCTCTGCTCGTCGCTGGGGTGATCGCGCTCGGTCTCGTGGCCGGCGGCGGCGATGAGCCCACGCCTCCTCCTCAGCGGCCCCCCACCGGCGAGATCACCACGCCGGCACCAGCCGGCCCCCGGGCGGACGTCCGCATCACCACGTGCACGGCCCCTGAGCCCTTGCGGTGGCCGACGGCCGAGCTGCTCATCACCAACAACAGCTCCAAGACCTCGGACTACTGGATCGACGTCGAGTTTCTCGACGCCCGGGGCGTACGCATCAGCGAGGGATCCACCGTGGCCGACAACCTGGCGCCGAAGATGACCGCCGAACAGGCCGTCACCGGCTCCCGGGAGACCTCCAGCCCGGTGACCTGCCGGATTGTCGAAGTCACGCGCCATGCGTCGTGAACGCCTGTCGGGGCCGGACCGGCGTTCACGGCGTGCGCCGGGTGCGGATACTGCGGATGCGGGGGCTTGTCTCGGCCGGGTCCGGTTCGGGGCTGGTGGGGGGCAGCGTGGGGCGAGCTCCGTGGATGCCCACTCCGGCGGTCAGCGGCGGGCGGCGGCATCGGGTGGGCCGGGCGAGGAGGTTGGGGGTGTGGGGGCGGCCCGAAGCGCATGGCGAAGCTGACCCGGGTGACAGCCTCCGCAACGCCGACGAGCAGGTAAAGGGCGCCCATGATGACGCTGATGACCTGCGCAGTGCGCACGGCGCCCGGCATCTTCGGCGTGCGCACCGCACCAGGCCGGCCTCGGCCGGCGACGGTTCCGCCCTCGTAGTCGTCGCTCATGCGACCAACCCCCACCTCTGCGCGTGCGCCACCGCAATGACGCCCTCGCTCGCCGGCGCAAGACCCCGACGTTCGCCCCAGGGTGACAGACCTCTGTCGGGACGGGCCCGAGATCTCGCCAGAGGCGGTGGGGCTTGCTGCGGGCCTGCCGCTCGGTTCACCGCCGTAGTCGAGCTTGGTGGGTTCCGGCTTCTTCCCTGGGGCTAATTTTTTGTACGGGGCGGAGGCCACCGTTCCCCAAAAGCCCCGAATACGCCTCGTGCGCCCTCGTGGTGCGCCGTCGCGCCGAAGGAGACTCGCTTCCCTGTCGGGCAAGATTCTTTCGAGGACGCCGAAGGGGTGGGGTGGCCGTCAACTAGCTTGGCTTGAGAGGGAACACCTCGTTCCCGGGGGCCAGGGGGATGCACATGGCGAGGGCATTGACGTGGCTGATCACCGGTCTGGTCATCGCGTCCGTGGCAGGCTGGTCACTCATTCAGCTTTTGCGGGGCGGGCAGAACGCGAGCGACACGGCCTCCATCGTGTCGATGGTGCTCACGGCTGCGGGGCTCGCTGTCGCGCTGGCCGGTTGGGAGACGGCCCGGAAGACCCTTCCGCAGGAAGAGGACGCGCTGAAATTCGCTCAGAGCGCTGCCGAAACTCTGGCGAAGAAGATCCTGGACGCCGAAAGAAAGCAATTTCGCGCCCTGGTGGGCAAGGACGAGGAGCAGTTCACTCTCACCTTCACCCGACGCCCTCGTGACGAGTTCTCCGGCACGGGCCCGGCGCGCGGGCAGGTCGTGGGGAGCGGCCCTGCGACAGAGGCCGACCTCCCCGGCATCGCCGCGTACTACCGAGCCTGCTCGAAACCTCGCCTCGTTGTCACCGGCGCCCCCGGCGCGGGAAAGACGGTGCTGTCCGTGCAGTTGGTGCGCGATCTCATCAAATTGCGTGGGCCGGACGAGCCTGTGCCCGTACGGGTGTCGTTGGCCGAATGGGACATGAAGGTCCCGTTCGGAGAACTCTTGATCAGGCATGTGGTCAGAGCCGGGACATCCGAGGAGCGGGCGAGATGGATGGTGGGACACGGGCTCGTACTGCCCGTCCTCGACGGCTTGGACGAGATGGACCCAGGCCGCACCGATACCGACGGCAATCCACTGCACGGGCCGGACGGGCGACAACTGCCGGATTCCGAAGCCCCTCGCGCTCTTGCCGCGTTGCACCTGCTGAGCAACCACGGGGGCGCGGTGTCGGAGTTCCCGCTGGTCCTGCTGTGCCGCACCGCTCACTACGACGCCCTGCCACGGCTGAAGCGTCTGGAGCACGCGGTCGGTGTCGACATCGACCCTCTGGACCACCAGCATGTGGCAGCGCATCTGACCACGGTGTTCAAGGACGAGGAGCGCTGGCAGAGATTCGCCCGAGGCCTGTCCGCGTCCGGCGGTGCTGCGCGAGACCCTCACGACGCCGTGGTGGCTCTTCCTCGTCAAGGCCGTTTATCACCGGCGCGGTGACCCATCGGAGCTCTTCGCCCACTCCATGGTGTCGGCGCTCAAGGACCACCTGCTCTCCCTGTTCATTCCGGCCGTCGTGGACCTGCGCCCGTCGCGGTACCACGCCGAGCGGGTCCGGGCCTGGCTCGCAGTGATCGCCTGCCATCTGAGCGACGGGCCACCCGCTGGGGAACGCCTCGACATCCACCGTCCCCGGCTCTGGCCGATCGCGGGCATCGACCGCGTACGCCACGCGGACGCTGCGGCGGCGGCCCTGGTCTTCCTCGGGCTCGTGCTCCCTTTGCTGCTCGTCAGAGAGAGCCCGCCGCCCTGGCTGTTCGCCGCTGCCGGGCTCGGCGCCGCAATGGTGGCGAGGAACGTCTCGCGGCAGGGGGGCGACTATCCGATGTGCGCGCCCTGGGGACGGGTGTTCTCGGGGACGACGCTGCTCATGGTCCTCGACACCGTGCCCGTGGGGCTCGTACTCGGCGGGCTGGGCGGGGTGGCCGCTCTTCCCGTCGCGTGGCTCGCCGATGCACTGGGCCTTGATTCACTCGTCGCGTTTCTGCCGGCTCTCGCCATGTTCTGGTCGGTCCTCCTGGGCTTGTGGATCGTGCGCGGAACGGGCGCCACCCATACCTTCACCAGCCCGTATCCGCCTGATGTCAACGTGGCCGTGAGGTGGCGCCACATACTGAGGGCGATCTTCTCTACGGGTGCGTGATGCTCGTCGTCGCCGGGCTCGTCATGGCGGTGACCCGATGGGTACTGTCCTTCTCGGACGTGCTGGTGCTCTCCTCTGTGCCGGCCCTCGACGCACTGGCGTTCGGCATGATGGCGGCGGCTCTGCGCTGGGTCGTGGAATTCGGCGGCGGTCGGAGGTACCTGGTGTCCCTCCTATGCCTGCGCGGTCGGCTCCCGTATCGGCTTGGACGGTTCTTGCAGTGGTCGCACGAGGGCGGTTTGCTGCGCACCTCCGGTGGTGCTTACCAGTTCCGGCACCGTGAGTTCCAGCGATGGGTAGCTCACCACACGTAGTCCGGAAGGTCGGTGCGGTTCGGGTAAGGGCTGTCCCACAAAGATCTCCGCGCCGAGCACGGAGCAATCTGAAGAGTTGGTGAGGTGCTCAGCCGGCGGTTCGTGAAGTATCCAGGGAACCGGCGAAGTCGGCGAGCGTGGCGAAGTCGTTCTCCCGTAGGCCGATCCGCGGGGTGACGTGGTGCAGGAGCCCGGGCCCTTGATGGCGGGCGGTCACGTACGTCAGATCCAGCTCACTCTGCTCGTCGTCCGCCCAGGCGAAAGGATGGCCAGTGGCGTGGCCCACCAGCGGCCCGGTGACGCGTGCGGTCCGGCGCGGGCTCGCCCGAGGCCGTCGGCGAGGAGGCGGCGGTCTCGGTCGGCGGGGGGAGGCGGTATGGGGCGGGCGACGCCGGGGGGCGGTGAGTGTGACCTTATCCGGCGACCCCGGCTCAGCGGTGATCTTGACGGGGGCGCTGTCCAGTCGGCAACAACCTGCTCCGGACGGCGGATCACTGAAACGGCGCACCCTTTCCGCTCTGTACTCGGGCCCGGCCGCGGCGACCGGCCCTCACTGCGGCCGTCCGGCGGGTGCACGAGCCTTGAATACTCGCCGATGTCCTGTTGGGTGACGCAGAGCAGGGCTGACAGGGGGCCGCAGACTGCGGCTCCGGTTAGGATCGGACGGTGGGCGACAACGCTGGCACACCCCCGAAGGGCCCAGAGGACGACGCGGTGCGCGCTCAGCTCGTCTCTGTCTCAGAGGACTGGGCGGCTGCGATTGTCTCCAACGACGCCGCGCGGATCGGCCGCTTCACGGCCGACGAGTGGGTGATCGTCTCCACGTCGGGCGTCGCCTCCAGGGAAGACTTTCTCGCGATCGTCGAGTCCGGGGAACTGACTCACTCGGCCATGAATATCGTGAACCAGGCCAGGGTCCGGGTGTACGGCGATACCGCGGTTTTCACCGCGCGAGTGACGAACACGGCCCACTATCGGGGACAGCGCTTTGACGCTGATGAGTGGACGACTGATGTGTTCGTGAGGCGGGACGGCCGCTGGCTGTGCGTGCTGAGCCACATCACAGCGGCGGCCCCTGACTGAATTCGCCCTGTCGCCGGGAGGGGCCCTGGGCTGGGGCCGGCGTCAGACTGCTGTAGCGAGGAGAGGGGGACTCCGGCGGATGCCCACCTCGCTGTGAGTGCGGGCACGCTCGCGCCGTAGCGGCCCAGGATACGACTCGGCCGGGTTGCCCCGGAAGGTACTGGCCGGAGGCCGGCTCAGCTCGGTCTCGTTCTGCCGCGTCCACTGTATGACCACGTCCACGTCGAAGCGCAGACGATGCCGGGCCCGGCAATCCGGCGCGTTCTTCGCCGCTCGTTCAGATCTTCGCTTCGGTCCGGCGGCAAGGGTCAGCGCCAGCGGTTGTTGCTGGTGTGATCGCCGGCGAGCCAGCGGGCGAGGTCGGCGTGTGCTGTGGTGCGCCGTTCGGCGTCGATCTTCTCCACGTCGGGGTGGTCGACAGCGAACTCCAGTATCAGCCCGTTGGGGTCCGTGATGTACAGCGAGACGCAGAACCCGTGGTCGATCACGTGGGCGTCCGCCTCCGCATAACCGGCCGCGGTGATGCGCCCGCGTATGGCTTCCTGGGTCTCTGCCTCGACCTTGAAGGCGATGTGGCGCAAGGGGGTGGAAGTGATGTCGGTCTTGAACTCCTCCTGGTCCTTGGGGTTGGCGAACTGGAAGAAGGCGAGCGCGCTGCCGTCGGCCAGGCCGTAGAGGACGTGACTGTAGACGCGCTCGGCCCCGGACAGCACCTCGCGCTCGGTCCACGTGGCCACCAGGGGCAGGCCGATCACGTCCTCGTAGAAGCGCCGGTTGGCTTCCTGATCGTCGGTGATCCAGGCGTGGTGGTGGAGGCGGAGCGGCAGGGTCTGGTTCATTTCGGATCATCTCCGTTGGCCGGGTGGGGTGTTGGTCGGGTACCCGGGTGGTCGCCGACGCTCCGACCAGCATGCCGCTCGATTCGGTTTAACGTTAAATCAAATCGGGCCATTCTTCGCCTGCCAGGGCGCGGCCGACCCGCCGGTCGCCCCGCGAGAGCGGAATCGGGTGACTGGCGCCGACCGGGGCGACAACCCCGGAGGTCCGCCCCTGCCAGGACAGGCCGCCTGCCCGGCATGAGTAGAGCCGCCCCAGAACGCGGAGGGCTCCGACTTGGCGCGACGCGGCACTCTTCCGCCTCCCGGTTTCCGCAGGCCGGCCACTGAATGGCCGACGTTGACCCGGCGTGCGGACGATGGCGAGAAAAACTTGAACGGTAAACGGCTTGGGGCGCCATCCCGGCCGGAGGGCCCGCGACCGCCCGGCGGCCGGGCCCGGTGCGCCGCATCGAATCCGGCCGCCCGCCCCGTTCGCGGATGCTGCGGACGACCTCCGCGCCGCGCCCGGCCTCGCGACCGGTCACCACGACTCGCACGCCAGCGCCTCAGCGATCGCCCGTCCGATGCCACCGGCGACGAGCACCCCGGCCGGCCCATCTCCGATCCCCAGCCGACGACGCCACGCTCGACAAGCGCCTGCCCCCCCACGCCCGCTCGCCAAGCCGTTCACACGCTCATTCCCAATTGATCAGTTAGTCGGCGAGGGGCGTGCGCCGGTCAGATGGCCAGGGCCTGCCCAATGGGTCAGGCGGGGCGACTGGGCCGGCGCTGCGCCCGTGGTGCGCGTGCCGAGCGCCGCGGGGCCCCGGCAGGACCCACCAGACAGCCCCTGGAAGCGCACTCAGTCGGACGCAAGAAGCTCGGCCAGTCGGAGGGTGTCCTCGAAGTAGCGTTCGTAGGGAAAGCCGGCCGCGACGAGCGCGGCTCGGAACTCGTCGTCGAGCGGCTTTCCTGTGGCGTGGAAGGCTTTCCGGCCGGCCTCGGTGAGGCGGACCAGTCGCCGTCGCGCGTGTTCGGGGTCGACGGTGACCTGCACCAGGCCGTCCGCTTTGAGTGATTGCAGTGCCCGGCTGATCGCCGGGTCGGACACCGACAGTGCCTGCGCGAGCCGATGCTGCGTCGTCGGCTCGATGTCCTCCAGTGTGCCCAGGAGCCGTATCTGGCTGTAGGTCAAGCCGTCGGGGTCATCGGTGCGCCGCCGGGCCGCCTCGCCCAGCAGCATGACCACGCGGTGCAGCAGGTCTGCGAGTCCGTCATCCACAGCGCCACTATACCCGACCATTGACTGGTTAATATTAACCGGGTAAGAATGAGGTCATGGACACCTTCTCCTACCTCGCACAGTCCGCCTTCCCGCTGGTCTGGATTCTGGTGCCGGCCGTCGGAGCCTTCGTGCGCACCCGCCACATCCAGTCGCGCCGGCAGGCGCTGGAAACCTGGCAACGCTGGTGGGCCATCGGCGCCTTCGGCTGCGGCAGCCTGTGGATGACGGTCGCGTTCCTCGCCTTCCCGGACGTCATGGCCACGGCGATCGGCTTCGACCGGACGCCCTTCATGTTCGAGATCGCCTTCGCCAACCTCGGGCTGGCCGTCCTGGGCTTCCGAGCCGCCTCGGCATCCGCGCGCGAGCGCATCACCATCGGGCTCGGCGGCGGGATGTTCCTCTGGGGAGCCGTGGTCGGCCACCTCTACCAGTGGTTCGCCAACGGTGACCACGCCCCCGGCAACACCGGCGGAGTCCTCGTCAACGACCTCCTGATCCCGGCGGTCATGATCATCCTGGCCATACGGTCCCGCCGGCTGGAGGCCCCGTCCCGGCCGACCGCGCAATGCGCCGCCTGACGCCGCGGAAACCGGTCCTCACCATGACAACTCATGGCAGCCACACACCCGGCGCCGAGACCGAAGAGGTACGAGCGGTCGCCGCCGAGCGGCTCACCGCGTTCGTGGACGCGGCGATCGCGATCGCACTCACCCTGCTGGCGCTGGATCTCCCCATACCCGCCGGCGACACCACCGACGCCATGCTGAGTTCGGTGTCGGACCACGGCAAGGAGTACCTGGCCTTCGCGCTCAGCTTTGTGGTGATCGCCGCCCATTGGCGGGCCCACCACGAGATCTTCCGCTATGTCCGCTCGTTGAGCAGCCGCCTGACCAGCCTCACCCTGGCGTGGCTGTTCATGCAGGTCCTGATGCCGTTCGCGACCCGAGTGATCACCGCCGACGGCGCCTTCCCGCCCCGGTTCAGCCTGTACGCGATCGTGCAGGTCCTGGCCTCGGCGTCGTTCGCGCTGATCATCCGGGAGATCCGACGCGAACATCTGGGCCGCACCGACGTCCCGCCCCGGATGTTCGCCCGGAGCCGGGTGCGCAGCATCTGCTTGGCCGCAGTGTTCGGGGTGTCCGTCCCCGTCTCGTTCCTGACCACCACCACCGGCGCGTACCTGTGCTGGCTCGCGACGCCGATCGTGCTCGCCGTCGCCCACCGCATCCAGGGCCGCGCGCCGTCCGGTGACTGATCGGGACGCAGGATGCTGGTCGTTCTCGACAACGCCCGCAGTTCCGCGCAGACACGACCGCTGCTGCCTGGCGGGCCGGGCAGCGGCACCGTGGTCACAAGCCGTGACCGTCTCGGCGGGCTCGTCGCCTCCGATGCGGCCCGGTCCTGACCGAGCAGCACAAAACCACCGAGACCGCCACTCTCGCTCTCCGGCACTCACCAAGCATTTCCTCTACACCGGCGCCGCCCACGAGGCAGCCGACTGCGCTGTGCGCGGCCTCTAGCTCACTGCCTCATTTCTCTCAGCAGCCCGGCGCGTGATGCCGCGCGCTCTCTACGGCGAAGTGCTCGCCGCAACAGACCGCAGGGACGACGGCCTACGACACCTGCGCTACGCACTGCGCGATGCCCGTCAGCACGGGTACGGAGAGGGGGAGGCCGCGCCGCAACTCGTGCTCACGCCACTAACGGGGCAGCACTAGCGAATCGTCAGCGGGCTCTTGGGAGGCGAATGGAAGGCTGCCGAGCACAAGCCCACCGCAGGCCCCGGACTGCGCGGGCAACGGCGCCATACACGCCTGGCGGAACGGAACCCTCACGTGATCAAGAAGAGATATGCCCTGCTCAGCGGTGTCCTTGCCGCCGTCTGCACTGCGGTTCCGGCCACGCCCGCCCAGGCGGCCACGCACGCTACGGCCTTCAGGAATGCGAAGACCGGCCTGTGCGTGCCTTGACGGAGACACCAAAGGCAACACCTACACGCATTCGTGCGGTTGGAACAGCCCCTGTCAAACCTGGAACGTCATCTCATTCGACGTCGCCGGCAATCATCGCTTGGTCAACGCCAAGACCGGTCTGGGTCTCACGGGAACAGGGCCGGGGGGAAATGTGGTCCATGGCGCCCCTGCAAAGCAGAGAGCCACTCGCAGCGATGGCAGCAGTGGTACATCAAGAGAACCTGAGCGCACTCGTCAACTATCAGAACGCATACGCGCTGGACTCCGATGCGGGCGTGGGGCGGCGGCCCTCGTGCGCACAGCAACCACAGCATCGGTTGGGGGGCGGAGGCCGGCCGCCCCGGGACGCCGCCGAGGTTCCCGGGAGAAAGGGCCTTGCGGTAGATCGTCCAGCCCTTGGCGATGTCCTTGGTGTACGCCGATGTCCTGGGTGTACACCTGGAGGTCCCCGGACCAGGTGTAGGTCAGCATGCCCGAGAGTCACGGAGAATTCCCCGGTGCACCACTGAATGGCACGTTTGGGGTGGAACATGCCATGGGTCCCCGGAACTCTCTCACAGGTGTTTCGCCGATGGACCCGGAGCCCGCCCCCTTTGAACCCACGTGGGGTGGTGCGGGAAGACGGCTCCGGGTCCGGGGTTGTCGGGGGTCAGGCCGGCTGGGCCGCGCGGCGTACCTTCGTGGCGCAGGACAGGTCGTACGTCAGGTCGTTGACGGCCCGGCGCAGGGAGGCGGGCAGGCCGGGGCGGGCCAGGAGTCGTTCGGCGGCGGCGAGGGTCTGCGGTGTCGCCGCGTGCTTGGGGTAGAGGTGCTTGATCAGCAGGTCCAGGGTCAGGTCGCCGTAGTGGTCGGCGGCGGTGGGCAGTTCGGTGAAGAAGCGCTCGACGTAATCCGCGGTCAGGTCGGCCTGTTCCGGGTGCCAGAAGCCGTCCGCCAGGGCGAGCAGCTCGTAGTTGGAGATCTCTTCGGAGGAGAACAGCCGCTGCCAGGCGGCCTCCTTCGCGGCCGGATCGGGCTGCGCCGCACGGCACTTGGCCGCGCCTTCGTCCGCCCCGGACCCGACGTCGGCGGTGTGCGCCGCCGCCAGCTCGCGCGGCGTCAGGTCGCCGAGGACGGTGCGCCGCAGCCGGATGCGCCAGCCCAGGTCGCTGCTGAGGTGCAGGCCGGCCGGGAGGGGTGTGGCCGGGGCCTGGGGGCCGGTGCCGAGCCAGCGGCGCAGTTCGGCGGTGTCGTCGGTGAAGTCGATGAGCGCGCGGAAGAGCGTCAGCGCGGTCTGGTCCCCGGGGTCGGTGCGGGCGAGCCGTTCGCGGAGCGCGGCGGCGATGTGCGCGAGCGCGGCCGGCCGGCGGGCGGGCTCCAGGAAGCGGTCGGCGACGTCGAAGCGGGCCTGCTCCAGCACCTCGGTCAGGATGGGCAGTTCCGGTTCCACGGCCACCATCCCGGCGACCAGCGAGAGGTGTGCCGCTGCCGGGTAGGCGCCGTCCTGTACGGCCAGCAGCAGCGAGGCCCAGACCATGGCCCGGTTGATCGGCGCCAGGGCCGGGAGCAGGGCGGGCAGGGCGGCGAGCGAGCGCTCGTCCAGGCGGATCTTGGCGTAGGTGAGGTCGCCGTCGTTGAGCAGGGCCAGTTCGGGAGCGGGCAGGCCGACCAGGTCCGGTACCCCGGTGCGGTCGCCGTCGATGGCGGCGCGTACCAGGGCGGTCCGGCCCTCGGAGGTGTAGAGGCCGATGTCGAGGGTATGGGGGCGCAGTACCGGATGGCTGTCGGGTGCGCTCTGGTGGACGGTGGCCGAGGTGATCGTGCCGGCTTCCGTGGTGAGTTCCAGGCGCAGGGTGTTGACGTTGGCCGAGGTGAGCCAGGCGTCGGACCACCGGTCGAGGTCGAGTCCGGCCCCCTCCCCCAGGGCGGAGCCCAGGGCGTCGAGGAAGTCCCGGTACGTGGCGGTCGAGTAGGCGTGGCGCTCGATGTACGTACGCAGCCCGGCGCGCAGCGCCTCGTCGCCTATGACGGCGGTGAGCTGGCGGAGCGCGGAGTGGCCCTTGAAGTAGGAGATGCGGTCCAGGTCGAGCAGGGCGGAGGCGACGTCCTTGGCCTGGAGGCTGACCGGGTGTGTGGACGGGCGCTGGTCGGCCGCGTACGCCTGGCCCTTGCGGCGGGCGGCGAACGTGGTCGGCGGGCCGGTGAAGCGGGTGACCTCGCTGGTGACGCGGTGGGCCAGGTAATCGGCGAAGGTCTGTCCGAGCCACAGGTCGTCCCACCAGGCGCTGGTGACGAGTCCGGCCATCCACATCAGGGAGATGCCGTGCGCGAGGACGACGGCCCGGGTCTCGCGCTCGCTGTCCGTGGCCCCGGAGCTGAAGACGTAGCTCTCGCGCAGCAGCACCAGGCCGGGGTGGTCCAGGGAGAGGACGCTGAACTCGGGGGCGAAGAGCTGGTCGAACGCGGGGAGGGGGTAGGGGGTGCCGAAGAGCCGGTGGCCCTCGTCCAGGCACTGGCGGGTGACCTCGAAGAGTTCGCCGAGGTCGCCCTTCAGGGCGTCGGCGAGGGAGGCCCGGCAGTGCAGACCGAGCCGGGTGCCGCCGTGCCGCGCGTGGTAGGAGGCGTACGGTCCGGCGGCCACCGTGGTCAGGTAGGTCGCCTGTGGCGCGGTCGGTCCGGTGCGCCAGTGGCCGGGGTCGATCTCGGTGGCCTCGCCGGTCGCCAGCACCCGCCAGTGGGCGGGGACGGTGAGGTCGAAGGTGAACGGTGCCTTGAGGTCCGGCTGGTCGAAGCAGGCGAAGATGCGCGGCGCCTGGTCGACGTAGGGGAATCCGTAGACGTAGACCTCGCCGTCGGCGGGGTCGGTGTAGCGGTGCAGGCCCTCGTTGCTCCGGGAGTAGCGCATGTCGGCGGTGACGATCAGTTCGTTGTCGGCGGCGAGGCCGCTGAGGGGGAGCCGGCCGTCGGCGAGCCGACCGGGGTCCAGCGCGGTGCCGTTGAGGACGGCGGAACGCAGGGCCGACGGCCTCAGGTCGACGAAGGTCGCCGTGCCCGGCTGCTCTGACCGGAACCGGATGGTGGTGACGGAGCGGAACGTCTCCTTTCCACCGGTGAGGTCGAGGGCCACGTGATACGAGTCCACGGCGACCGCGGCGGCGCGGTCGGTCGCCTCGTCCTTGGTGAGACTGGGCATGTTCCACCTCTTTCAGCGGCCCACCCGCTGCGCAATCACTTCGGCGGGCGTTCGGCGACGGCTTTGGGGCCCGGGGCGGGGCAGTGGCGTGAGCCATTCGCTGGAGTAGGGCTCCGGAAGGCCCCGGGCAGGGCGTGCAGAATTATTGGGTGACGGTCCGTTCACGTCAAAGCAGCAGCTCCCGCGCATGCCGGACTTAAACATTCCACTTCTGCGAGGTAATTCCGCCGAGTCCGCCGTGAAGTTTCGGACGGGCCCGGACATACGTCGCTCTCCGTGGCTCTGTTCGAGCGCGGACTTTCTTCAGTTGTACGTTGAAAGACCCGTCTCCCGGGGCGCTTCCGCCGGCCCACGGGGCTGGGCGGGACGCCACTGAGCAGGCACGGAGAGGAGCGGCGGGGAGCGGAGGGGGTGATTCCACAAGTCCGCGCAGCGTGTGCTCAAGAGTGTCTTTTCGCCACTTCCGTCACACCAGTCACTTCCGTCACTCCCTCGACATGCCCTCAAGCCCTGGGTAGTCTCAAACACTGCGTTCTGAGTCACAAATTCGGTGGTCCCGGTCGCCGGACGGGTGGGCGGCAGGAAAGTCGTGAAGGAGAAGTCTGGGACGTGGGAATTTCCGAGGATCAGGAAACAGGTTTACCGCTGCTCCTTCTCGTTGGATCGGGAATGCAGCCGTATCGCGAGTATTTGCTCCGCTCCATCAGCAAGGAATTCCGCATTCACCTATTTCACGAGGCACAGCCGACTTGGGAAGACGCTTACCTCGACGGCTGGACCGTGTTGGAGAACACCTGCGACGGTTCCGCGATGGCGGCGGCGGCAAAAGAACTGAACGCCACCACCGCCATAGGCGGAGTGCTCTGCTGGGACGAGACCCGCATTCACGCCACCGCTTACGTGGCCCAAGCCCTCGGCCTGCCCAACGGTGACCCCGCGGTCATCTGGCGGCTGCGCGACAAGGCGCAGACCCGGGCGGCGCTGGACGCCGCGGGAGTGCCGCAGCCGCGCTCCGTCCCCGTCGCCACCCCTGAGCAGGCCCTGGAGGCCGCCGGGCGGCTGGGCTACCCCGTCGTCCTCAAACCCAGAGGGCTCGGCGCCAGCCTCGGCGTCATCAAGGTGGACGGCCCCGCCGCGCTGCGCGCCGGTTTCGGTTTCACCAGCTCCATCGCACTGCCCGAAGGGGTGGTGTACAACTCCCCTGAGCCGTACCTCGTGGAGGAGTGCGTGAGCGGCGAGGAGATCAGCGTCGACGCGGTCGTGCACGCGGGCGAGGTGACCCCCGTCTTCATCGGCCGCAAGGTTGTCGGATACCCGCCGTACGCCGAGGAGATCGGCCACTTCGTCGACGCGGCGGACCCGCTGCTGACGGACCCGGAGCTGTGCCGGGTGCTGGCCGAGGCGCACGCCGCCCTGGGCTTCACCGACGGCTGGACGCACACCGAGTTCATGCTCACCGCCACCGGCCCGCAGCTCATCGAGGTCAACGGCCGGCTCGGCGGCGACCTCATCCCCTGCCTCGGCCACCTGGCCACCGGCATCGACCCCGGCCTCGCGGCCGCCTCCGCGGCGTGCGGCCTGCGCCCGGACCTGCGGCCGACCCGCCGGCAGGTCACCGCCGTCCGCTTCTTCTACGTGGACCACGACGACACCACCCTGGGCGAGGTCGCCTTCCGGGGCGAACTCCCCCCGACCGTCGACCAAGCCGTGGTGGTGGCCCGGCCGGGTGCTGTGGTCTCCCCGCCCCCCAAGGGCACGGTCTGGGGACGCATCGCCTACGTGACGGTCGCCGCGGCCACCCGGGCCGACGCTCTCGCCTCGCTGGACGCGGCGGAGGCGGCCCTGGTCGTCCCTACAGGCTGACGGCGCTCACCGGCCCTTTCCGCGCACTCGCGCAGTGCGCGGCCAAGGGTTCGGGCCCCTCGCGGCGGCGGTGGGAAGCGTCCTTGCGCGACCGGTCCCGAGTGGCACCGATCACGGGCACCTGCCATCCCACTCCGCCGGTCTGCCGCGGTCGCATTTCGGCAGAAGCACTCAGATGTACACGCGGAGCTGTAGGACAAAGGTCTTTTCGCCGCAACCACCACGCGGGAGAGCGCAAATGGGTCAGAAGCAAAGAGTCTTGATATCGGCGATACTCCCCGGAGAATCGCCCCGATTCGTCCAGCAGGACGAAGCGCACATCAGGCGCCTCGCCGAAACCGACAGCGAACTGCCCCCGATCCTCGTACACCGGCGCACCATGCGGGTCATCGACGGCACCCACCGGCTGCGGGCGGCACTGCTGCAACAGCGGAAGCACATCGACGTCGAGTTCTTCGACGGGACCGAGGCGGAAGCCTATGTGGTGGGCATCCAGGCCAACACCGCGCACGGCCTGCCGCTCTCCCTGGCCGAGCGCAAGGCGGCCGCCGAACGCGTCATCCAGCTCCAGCCCGAACAGTCGGACCGGGCGATCGCCCGCATCACGGGACTGTCCGCGAAGACCGTAGGCGCCCTGCGGCGGCGTTCGAGTGAAGAGAACCCGCAGTTGAGCGCCCGGCTCGGCAGGGACGGCCGTATCCGGCCGCTGAGCTTCGAGGAAGGCCGCCGCCGGGCGCTGGCCGTCATCAAGGAGCGGCCGGGCGCCTCCGTACGGGAGATCGCCCGCGAGGCCGGGGTGTCCGTCGGTACGGCGCACAGCCTGCGCGTACAGGTTGAGCGGGGCCGACGGGCGGCGCCGGCGGGCGGCCCGGACAAAGGGTGCCGCGTCGACGCCTGCGCCGACGGCATCCGCCCGGTCGAGGCCCAGGTCAAGAAGGGGCCACCGCGGAACATGGCGCAGGTGGCGCTCCCCTTGGACAACCAGCGCCCGATGGACGTGACGTCCCGGATGCCCGGGCCGGCCGGCGGGACCGGGGGCACAGGGCAGCAGACGCGGCCCCCGGAGACCGCCCGCGGGTCCGCGGCCGCGTACGGCGGCTCGGTCTACGTCCGGCTGGAGAGCATCCAGCGCGATCCCTCGCTGCGGTTCTCCGAGCGGGGCAGGGCCATGCTGATGTGGCTGCGGCGCTGCCTGGTCACGGCGAACGAGGCGGAACTCGAACTCGGCGACCTGCCACAGCACCTCCTGCCGACCGTGGCCGGTCTCGCCAAGGAATGCGCCGACGAATGGCAGCGGCTCGCCATCGAGCTGAACAGCCGTACCCGGCAGCTCGACTCCAGGAGCTGAAGTGATCATCCGATTGGACCATGTGGGAGTGGCGACGGACGATCCGGTGGCGGCGGGGCGGCTGCTGTCCGACCTCGGGCTGGCCAAGTCCGACGCGGGTACGGCCGAGGCGTACGGCGTGAGCTGTGACTTCTGGGCGCCCGGCGGCGACGGGGCCGCGGTGGAGCTGGTGGCGCCGCTGTGCGCCACCGCCGCGGTCCAGGGCCACCTCGACCGCCACGGCCCGGGGCCGTACCACATCGCCTTCGAGGTCGACGACGTACAAAGCGAGTTGGACCGGCTGCGGGCGGCGGGTCTGGTGCCGGTCGACACGGAGCCGAAGGACGGCGCGCGGCCGGGCATGCGGGTCGCGTTCGTGTACGCCAGGCGGCCCGCCGGCCTGCTCATCGAGCTGGTGCAGTACGACCGGGCGGAGCGGCCGGCATGAGGGCCGCGGTCGTCGGCGGCGGCCTGGCCGGGGCCGCCCTCGGCTGGCGGCTGGCGCAGCGCGGCGCGGCGGTGACGGTGTTCGTCGCGGGAGCGGGCCGGTGGCGGGACGCGACCGGCGCCTCCGGCGGGCTGGTCCGCGGGTTCGACACCGATCCGGACGCCGCCCGCCTCGCCGCCGAGAGCCTGGCCGAGCTGCGCGGCGACCCGCGGCTGCGGGACTGGGCAGGGTACCAGGAGGGCACCTCGACCTACCTGCTGCCGCCCGGCGCGGACGTGGCCGGCGCCCGCCGTACGCTGCGGACCGTGCACACGCTGCTGCCCGGTTCGGCCGAACTGCGGCCGGCGGCCGGCCTCGCCCCCTTCCGCGGCCTGCCCGAGGGCACCTGGTGCGTACGCGAACGGCACGCCGGCCATGTCTCACCCGGGCGGCTGCGCGACAGCCTGCTGAGAGCCGTCGCCGACCTGGGCGGCACGCTGCGCTGTGAACCCGTCCTCGGTGTCCTGGCCGGCCCGGCCCTGCGCCTCGGGCTGGGTGCCGAGCGCGGTTACGACGCGGTGGTCCTCGCCACCGGCCCGTGGACGCCGCACCTCCTCGACCGGTGGGGACTGCCCGGCCAGGGACTGAGTACCCGCCAGATCCAGTACACCCTGGGCCGGTCGGTGCCACGGGGGCTCGGCGCCTTCGTCGACGAGACCTCCGGTCTGTACGGGCGGCCGGTCGGCACCGGCCAGTTGCTGCTGGGGCTGCCCACCTCCCGCTGGGGGGTGGGGCCGGACGAGGTGACCCGCGACCCGGCACTGGCCCGGCAGGTCGCCGAGTGCGCCGGCCGGCGGCTCGGCCTGACGTCCTGGCCCGGCCCCGGAGCGCGCACCGTGGCCTCGCTCGACTGCTACGCGGTCGGCGGGCACGGGGGCCTGGCGCTCCGCGGCCTGCCGGACAGCGCGCTGTACACCTTCGCCGGAGGGGGCGGAGGAGCCGCGAAGACGGCCCTGGCCGCCGGCCGGCTGGCGGCCCGCGCTCTGTGCCCCGCCTGACCTGACGTACGGCGGCCCTTCTGCCGCTGCGCCGCCGCCCCTTCGCCGCACCAAACGCCCCCTTCCACGCTGCCCTGTCGTCGCCGTTGCCCGCGGCTTCCTCCGCTCTGTCGCCGCCGTTTCCCGCGCCTTCCTCCGCCGTTACCGGCTTTTTTCGCGCCCTTTTCTCCGCGCCCCGAGAAAAAAGCACGTGAACGCGGAATAGATTCTCCAGGGCCTCTCGATTCCCCATTCATCGCGCTAGGCTTCCTTTCCGTGAGCCAGCGCGCACTCCAACCCGTTTGCCCGTGATAGGAGAAAGCCTTGACGGAACATGACGTAGAAGTTCTGGCCGTGGGCGCAGGACCGGCGAATCTGGCCCTCGCGGTGGCGATGGAGGAGCGCAGCGGGAGCGATCTCGCGAAGAATACGCTCCTGGTGGAGGAACACGCCGACGTGGCCTGGCAGCGCGGCATGCTGCTGCCCTGGACGCAGAGTCAGGTTTCCTTTCTCAAGGACCTGGTGACGCTCCGCAACCCGCGCAGCAAGTTCTCTTTCGTCAATTACCTGCATACGGTCGGCAGGCTCGACGAATTCATCAACCTCGGGACGTTCACCCCCTACCGCCAGGAGATATCGAACTATCTGCGGTGGGTCGCCGGCTCGCTGTCCGACGTACGCGTCGAGTACGGCAGGCGCGCGGTGGGGATCGCGCCGACCCGCAACGCCGCCGGCCGGGTCGACGGCTGGCGAACGAGCTTCGCGGACGGCACCGCGATCACCTCCCGCAACCTGTCGATCGGCGCCGGGCGGGACCCGCGCATCCCGGTCGAGCTCCAGGACCTGCCGGCCGACCGGCTCATCCACAGCGCCGAGTTCACCGAGAAGATCGCCAAGGTCGACGCCGCCACCACCCGTCACATCGTCGTCGTCGGCGGGGCGCAGAGCGCCGCCGAACTGGTGTGGGCCGCACACCAGGGCTTCCCCGAGGCCCGTACCACGATGGTGATGCGCTCGATCGGCCTGAAGAACTACGAGTCGTCGAGGTTCACCAACGAGATCTTCTACTCGTCGTTCATCAACGACTTCCACGCCGCCCCCGAGGAGGCCCGGCGCCAGCTCCTCCAGGAAATGCACCTGAGCAATTACGGCGGCCTCGCCCCCGGCATGCTCGAAACCCTCTACCGCCAGCGGTACCTGGAACGGCTGAACGGCGAGGAGCGGCTGTTCCTCACCACGATGACCGATATCACCGGCTCCCGGACGGACGGCGACGACATCGTGCTGTCGCTCAAGGACCGGCGTACCGGACTGTCCAGCGAGCTGCGCTGCGAAGTGATTCTGCTGGGCACCGGATTCAACAGCACGATGCCGGGACTCATTCAGGGGCTGACGGATTCCCTGGCCCTTGAGGCCGCCGTCGTCGACCGGGGATACCGTCTGCGCGTGCCGGACTGTGACGGCGCCGCCTGCTATTTGCAGGGGGTCAACGAGGCCACCCATGGAATCGCCGACTCGCTGCTGAGCGTCCTCGCCAGCCGGGCCCAGGACATCGTCGACGGACTGCTGGCGGAGCGGGCCGGCGACCGGCTGCTCGCCGAGGTCGGCTGAGCCTTTCCCCGCACCGCAGACACCGAGTGGAGAAAAGACTGTGCCGATGGAGATACGCTCGCTCGAACGTGGCGAGCTGAAGCAGGACAACCAACTGCGCGCCCAGCGGCTGATGCCCTGGCCGCTGCTGAACGCCCCCTTCGAGGGTTCGTGGTGCGTGGCCGCCCCCGGCGTCTCGTCGGGCGCCCACGGCCACCACGAGTACGAGATCTGGATCGCGGTCAGCGGCGCCGCCGAGATCCTCACCGAGGGACGGCGCGTCCCGTTCGCCGCCGGCGACATCATCCACTTCGTCCCGGGGACCGAGCACCAGCTCGTCAACGACTCGGACGAGGACTTCGAGATGTACGCGCTGTGGTGGGACTCCGACATGACGGAACGCTTCGCCGCACGCCACCGGGCCACCTCCGGTGACACGGGCGCGGCCGCCACGACCGCGGGGCCGCGGTCATGAGCGCCCCCGACCGCCCGGTGATCATCATCGCGGCCACCCCCACCCCCAACGGCGACCTGCACGTCGGGCACATGGCCGGGCCGTACCTCGCCGCCGACATCTACGCCCGCCAGTTGCGCGCGGCCGGGGTCCGGGCGACGTACACCACGGTGACCGACAACAGCCAGAGCTACGTGGTGAGCACGGCGGCCCGCCAGGGCCTGTCGCCCCAGCAGCTCTGCGACCGGTCGACGACCGCGATCGAGCAGTCCCTCACCGCGCTCGGCATCGAGCTGACCGCCCCCGCCGGGCGGGTGCTGCCGCCGGTCGACGACCACTACCGCGCCGCGGTCACCTCCTTCGTGCGGGCCCTGCGCGACGCGGGCAAGCTCCGGGCCCGTACGGTCCGGCTGCCGTACGCGCAACAGAGCGGACGGTACCTCTACGACGGCCTGCTCACCGGCCGCTGCCCCGTCTGCGACGCGTCCAGCGGCGGCGGCGCCTGCGAGGACTGCGGCCACCCCAACAACTTCGACGAGCTGCTCGACCCGCGCTACGCCCTCGACCCGGACGAGCCGGTGACCTTCCGCGAGGAGCGCCTCCTGGTCCTGCCGATGGAGGAGTACCGCGCGGAGCTGACCGCGCACCTCGACTCCGTCGCCGGGCGCTGGCGCCCGCACCCGCTGCGCCTGGCCCGCGAGTTGCTGGCGCGCCCGCTGCCGGACATCCCGGTGACCTTCCCCGGCACCTGGGGCGTGCCGGCGCCCTTCGAGGACTTCGCCGGGCAGATCGTCTACCCGTGGGCGGAGGCCATGCCGGCGTCGATGTACGCCACGTGGTGGGCGCACGGCGGCCCCGCGGACCTGCCGTACGACGCGTTCTGGAAGGCCGGGCGCGACGCGGAGCTGGTCTACTTCCACGGCTTCGACAACGTCTACCACTGGGCCGTGATGGACCTGGTGCTGCTGCTCGCGCACGGCGACCGCTACGTGCGGCCGAGCGCCGGGGTGTGCAACGAGTTCTACGAGCTGGAGCACGCCAAGTTCTCCACCAGCCGCAACCACCTGATCAGGGCGGGCGACCTGGTCGCCGACGTCCCCCGGGACATCGCCCGCTACTACCTGGCGCTGACCGCGCCGGAGCGGGCCCGCACCAACTTCGACCCGGCCGAACTGGCCGCCCGTCCACTGGCCGGTCCGTGGAACGAGCTGGCCGGGGTCGTCGACGCGTCGCTGGCCGGCCGCGACTTCCAGGAGCCGCTGCCCGTCACGGACGCGGGGCGCCGCGCCGACGCGGACTTCGCCGGACGGCTGCGCGCCTGTTTCACGCTGGAGACCTTCAGCCTCGCCCGCGCGGCCCGGCTGATCGCCGAGCGGACCGCCGAACTGCGCGACAGAGCCGCCGAGTTCGCCACTCCGGGCGACTTCCTGCTGGCGGTGCGCACCCTGCTGGCCTGGTCCGCGCCGATCCTCGTGGACGTGGGCCGGCAGGCCGCCGAGCAGGGCGTCGACCTCGGCCTGTCCGGTGCCCGTACCGCGGTGGTGGAGAAGATCACGCCGTTCCGGCTGCCCCGGCTGCCCGAGCGCGCCCGCACCGACGTCTGACGCCGCAGCGCGTCCCGGCCGGGCACCGCCCGCGCGACATCCCCGAGTGCCCACACCGAGGCATGGAGTGCCACGTGAAGCTGCTCACCATCGAGACCACGCAGTATCTGGACTACTACATATCCCGCTACCGGCAGGTGCAGAGCCACGGGATCGACCTCCACGTCCTCAACGGCGAGGGCACGGAGGACTTCTGGCCGGCGGCGAAGTACCGGCTCGCCGGCACCCGCGACCTGGACACCATCGTCAAGACCGCCCGCGAGTGGCACCGCACCGAACGGTTCGACGGCGTCATCACCTTCTCGGAGTCCGCGGTCATCACGGCCGCGGCGGTGGCCGAGGCACTGGACCTGCCCGGCATCGGGCAGGAAGCCGCCATCGCGAGCCGTAACAAGTACCTCATGCGCCGGGCCCACGAGCGGGCCGGCGCACCGCACCCGCACTTCCGTCTGGTGGACTCCCTCGACGAGGCCCGGAAGGCGGCCGAGGACTTCGGCTACCCCCTCATCCTCAAACCGACCATGGGCGCCGGCTCGCACTTCGTCTTCAAGATCGACACACCGGAGGAGCTGGCAGACCGCTACGAGCGGGCCGCCAAGGGCATCCAGGACCTCTTCTGGGCCCGCTCCGAGGCGTCCGGCGTCGACCTGGGGCCCAACGGGCTGCTGATCGAGTCCTACCTGAGCGGCCGCGAGTACCTGATGGAGGTGCTGGCCTGGGACGACGAGGTCTACCTCGGCTCGGTGGTGGACCGTGTGACCGAGGAGAACGGCACCTACGACGACGACGTGCACCACGCGCCGACGTCCCTGTCGCCCGCCGACCTCCGGGCCGTCCACGAGGTGGTCGCGGCCGGGTGCCGGGCACAGGGCCTGCGGCGCAGCGTCGGCCACGCGGAGGTCCGCTTCCACGAGGGCAAGCCCTACCTGCTGGAGATCGCCGCCCGGGTCGGCGGCGGCGGGCTGGACGAGATCGCCCGGCTGACGGCCGGCTACGACCCGGTCAAGGCCGTCGTGGACGTCGGCCTGGGCGTCAAGCCCGAGGTGCGCCACTACCTGCCGACCGGGACCCACATCACCGCGATGTGCCTGATCTGCGACGCGGGGACGGTGCGCCACGTCGAGGTGCCGGCGGAGGTCGCCGAGTCGGCGCACACCTTCCTGCTCAAGATCACCGCTCGGCCCGGCGACGTCATCCTGCGGCCGCCGGACGGCAACACCATCTTCGGCTTCCTGGGGACGACGGGCACCTCGCTGGACGACGCCATGCGGCGCATGAACGACTACGCCGCCAAGATCACCGTCACCTTGGAGCCGTGATGATCAACTACGACGGCAGAAGGTTCCGGCCCGTCGGAGCGGACGCGGGCGAGTCCGGCCGGGTGGCGGTCTACCACCAGGAAGGCGACCTGCTCTGGGGCGAGTTCACCGGCGGCGACGCCCGCCGGGGCGTCCTCACCGGCGTCTGCGCCCCGGACGGAGCCCTGGAGTTCGCGTACTGCGTCGTCCTGGCCGACGGCGCCGTCGTCTCGGGCCGGTGCCGGTCGCGGCCCGAGACCCTCGCGGACGGCCGCGTCCGGCTGGCCGAACGCTGGGAGAGGTTCGGCGCGCACGCCGCCAGCGGCGTGTCGTGCATCGAGGAGATCCACGAGCCCGGCGGAACGCCGGCCGGCGCCGGCGCGCCGGGCCACCCCGAGACCACCGAGGACGGAAAGCGACGATGACTGCTGCCAACGGACGCAAGCCCAAGCGGGGCGGCACCGTCACCTGGGCCTGCGCGCCCGGGTTCCCGCCCGCGGTGATCTTCCCCTTCACCCCGGCCGAACGCATGGGCACCAGGAACATCCTGGAATTCCAGGCGCTCATGTACAGCACCCTCTACTACTTCGGCAGCAACGGCCTCCCCGAGCCGGACTGGGACCGCAGCATCGGCGAGCCGCCGCGCTGGAGCGAGGACGGGCTGACCGTCACCATCAAGGTCAAGCCCTGGAAGTGGAGCAACGGCGAGACGCTGTGCGCCGACAACGTGCTGTTCTGGGTCAACCTCATGAAGGTCAAGGGCGACCGCTACGGCGAGTACGTCCCCGGATACTTCCCCGACAACCTGACCGACTACGGCAAGGCGGGCGAGGACACCGTCTACTTCACCTTCGACCGCGTGTACTCCCAGCGGTGGGTGCTGATGAACCAGCTCAGCACCATCACCCCGCTGCCGAGGTCCTGGGACCGTACCGCGGCCGGGCCGGCCAACGCCTCCGGCGACCCGGCCGACGTGGAGGCGGTCTACGCCTACCTCATGGCCGAGCAGGGCGACATCGTCGACGAGAACAACGCGCACCGCACCCGGTGGGCCGACAGCCCCGTCTGGTCCACGGTCAGCGGGCCCTGGCGGCTCAAGAGCTACACGGCCGAGGGCGTGGTGACCTTCGTCCCCAACCCGTCCTACTCCGGGCCGAACAAGCCCTACCTCGACGAGTTCCGGCAGGTGCCGACGTTCTCCGACGAGGAGCAGTACAAGATGCTCCAGCGCGGCCCGCGCGGCAAGGACGCGATCCAGGTGGGCTACCTGCCGCTGAGCTTCGCCACCGAGCCGACCACCAGCCCCGACAAGGGCGGGCCGAACCCGCTCGACGACTACCACCTGATCCCGCAGACCGCCTACTGCATCCGCTACACCGCCCTGAACTACAACAACCCGACGGTCCGCGGAAAGCTCTTCCACCAGACGTACTTCCGGCAGGCCCTCCAGTCCTGCCTGGACCAGGACGCCGCGGTCCGCGACATCTACCAGGGCTACGCCTACCGGCAGGACGGCCCGGTCCCGATGTACCCCGCGACCGACTTCGTCTCGCCCCGGCAGCGCGAGGGCGGCTGGCCGCTGCCCTTCGACGTCGACCGCGCCAAGCGGTTGCTGGAAGACAACGGCTGGGACACCAGCGTCACCCCGGCCGTCTGCGTCCGGCCCGGCACCGGACCCGGAGAAGCCGGCGAGGGCATCCCGGAAGGCACCGAGCTGACGTTCCTGCTCCGCTACGCCGAGGGCCGCCCCGCCCTGACCCGGCTGATGCGGCAACTGCGCGCGGACGCGGCCAAGGCCGGCATCGACGTACGGCTCGAAGAGGTCTACGGCTCGGTGCTGGTCGCGGAGGACGCCCCCTGCGAGGCGGGCCCGGACTGCCTGTGGGAGGCGTGCTGCTGGAACGGCGGCTGGGTCTTCCACCACCCCACCGGCGAGATCCTCTTCAGCACCGGCGCGGGCGGCAACTTCGGCCACTACAGCGACGAGGAGGCCGACCGGCTGATCGACGCCTCGGTGACCACCGACGACCCGCAGGCCCTGTACGACTATCAGGACTACATCGCCGAGCAGGTGCCGGTGCTGTTCACGCCGAACTTCCCGATCCGGCTCTTCGAGGTCTCCAAGGACCTGCACGGCTTCGAGCCCGTCAACCCGTTCGGCATGATCAGCCCGGAGAACTGGTACTACCTTGAGGACTGATACGACGCCCCTCCAGGCGGCGCTGCCCGTACCGCCGCTGGGTACCCACTCCCTCCTCCTGCTACTGCTCCAGCTCGCCGCGCTGCTGGGCCTCGCCCTGCTCCTGGGGCGCCTCGCGGTCCGCCTCGGCTGGCCGGCGGTGGTCGGGGAGCTGTGCGCCGGAGTGCTCCTGGGGCCCTCGGTCCTGGCGCACCTCGTGCCGTCCCTCTCGCAGTGGCTGTTCCCGCGCGAGGTGGAACAGACCCATCTGCTGGACGCCGTGGGCCAGTTCGGGGTACTGCTGATGGTCGCGGTCAGCGGGCTCCACCTCGACCTCGGCCTGGTGCGGCGCCAGGGCGCGACGGCCGCCCGGGTCAGCTTCTTCGGGCTGGTCGTGCCGCTGGGCCTGGGCCTGGCACTGGGACTGGCGCTGCCGGCCGCGCTGCTCGGTCCGAACGGCGACCGCACCGTCTTCGCCCTCTTCCTCGGGGTGGCGATGTGCGTCAGCGCCATCCCGGTGATCGTCAAGACGCTGATGGACATGAATCTGCTGCACCGCGACATCGGGCAGCTCACCGTGACCGCCGGCATGATCGACGACGCGGTGGGCTGGATGCTGGTGTCGGTCGTGACCGCGCTGGTCACCTCCGGGTCGGCCGGCTCCACGGTGCTGGTGTCGCTGGCCGCGATCGCCCTGACGCTCGCCGCCGCCCTGCTCGTACGGGTGCCCCTGCGCAAGCTGTTCCTGGTCGCGCGGCGCGCGGACGGGGACGGGCCGGTGACCGCGCTGACCGTGGTGCTGGTGCTGGCCGCCGCCGCGGGTACCCACGCCCTCGGCCTGGAGCCGCTGTTCGGGGCGTTCGTGTGCGGGGTGGTGATCGCCGCGTCCGGCGGTGTGCGGATGGCGCAGCTCACCGCGCTGCGCACGGTGACGATGGGCGTGCTCGGACCGCTGTTCCTCGCCTCGGCGGGCCTGCGGATGGACCTGACCCAACTGGCCCGCCCCCAGGTGGCCCTGATGGGAGCCGCGACGCTGGCCCTCGCCGTCATCGGCAAGTTCGCCGGAGCCTACCTCGGTGCCCGCACCAGCCGGCTCGGCCGGTGGGAGGCGGTGGCGCTGGGCGGCGGCATGAACGCCCGCGGCGTCGTCGAAGTGGTCATCGCCCTGGTCGGACTGCGGCTCGGCGTCCTCAACACGGCGACGTACACGGTGATCGTGCTGGTCGCGGTGGTCACCTCGCTGATGGCCCCGCCCGTCATCCGGCTGGCGATGAACCGACTCGAACAGACCCCGCTCGAAGAGCAACGCCGGCTGGCCCACCTGGGCGCGACCGCCGGCCAGGCATGACCCATCCGCCTCGATGGCCCGTCGAGGCGGCAGAACCCGCAGGGAGACCACGTGATCACCACCGTCCCAGAGTTCGGCATGGCCGGGTACGGCTGCGCCTTCGGCGAAGACCAGGACGTCGCCTCGACCGCCGGGCAGTTCGTCGACGACCCCGAGCGGGTGTACCGCTGGGGCTACCACACCTTCCACCGCGCGGCCCCCGGCGTCACGGCCACCCACCTGGCCGCCGAGGCCGGCCGGGCCGCCATCGACGCGGCCGGGCTGAGCGCCGACGACATCGACTACGTCGTCCTCGCCCTCTCCGACGTGCCCGAGTACCTCAACTTCGACTCCAGCGCGGCCCTGGCCCGCGAACTCAAGATCCACCTCAAGCCGACCCTCCTGCTGGGTGAGGGCTGCGCCTCCGGTGTCACCGGGCTGGGCAACGTCGCCGGCCTCTTCGCCACGCAACCCGACCTCACCCACGTCCTCTTCGTCGCCGTCAACCGCGTCAGCGAGTACCACCGCAACCGGATGAAGGTGAACAACTCCATCCACAGCGACGGCGCCAGCGCCGTCGTGCTGCGCCGCGGGCACCCGGGCGGACAGTGGCTGGCCACCACCCAGTTCACCGACCCGGAGGTCGCCGACTGGTTCCGTACGGACCACGGCGGCGCGGTGTCCCCCGTCGCCCCCGACGGCTGGTCGGCGCGCAGCGACGTCAACGGCCTGGAGCGGGTGCAGGACCACTTCCGGGCGGACCCCAAGGGCCTGCGGGACTTCGTGCAGGCCCTCAACCGCAGGCTGGTGGAGGTGGTCGACCAGGCGTGCGCCCGCGCCGGCGTCGCCCGCGCCGACCTCGCCAAGGTCGTCCACCTCAACGACAACCAGGGCTCCTTCGAGGAGATATCCGAGGAGTTCGGCATTCCGATGAGCCGCACCAACGCGGCCCTCGCCGCGCGGCACGGCCACATGGGCGCGGCCGACCACCTGGCCACCCTGGCGATGATGACCGAGAGCGGCGAACTCACCACCGGCGACCTGGTCGCGCTGATCGGCATCTCGATCGGTATGCGCTGGTACTGCACCCTGGTCAGGATCTGATGTCCGACACGATCACCTCACTCAAGGACGCCGTGGCGTCCGGCACGGCCCCCGGACCCGCGCTCCGGCTGGCCCTGTCCCGTATCGACGACCCGGCCGCCCTGCGCCGGGCGGGTCGCGCCCTGGCGGGGCTCGCGGACCCGGCCGGCGAACTGCGCCCGGTCCGCGTGGCCGTGGTCGCGGACTGCACCGTCGGCGCCTTCGAACCGATGCTGCGGGCGGGCCTGGTGGGCGCCGGAGCCCTTCCGGAGATCGTCACCGCCCCCTACGGCGCCTTCGACCTGACGCTGGCCACCGGCGGTTTCGACCCCGACTGCGACGTGCTGAGCTGCCTGCTCGACGAGTCGTACTTCCTTCCCGGCGACCTGGACCACGCGGAGCCCGGCACGGCCGCCGGCCACCTGACGGAGCGGCTGGAGCACCTGCGCGGCCTCGTCACGGCGGCGCTGGCGACCACCCACGCGACGCTGGTGCTGCACACCGTCCCGCTGCCCGGCAACGTCCGCGACAGCGTGCTCAGCCGGCGCGCCCGCGGCGAGCTGACCCGGCTGTGGTACCGGCTCAACCTCGGGCTGCTGGAGCTGGCGGAGGCCTCCCCGCAGATCGAGGTGGTGGACCTCGCCGGCCTGCTGGGCGACGTCGCGGCACCGGCCCGCGACGACCGCCTGCACAGTTACGCCGACCTGCCGTACACCGACGCCGCGCTGCTGGTCCTGGCCCGCGAGGTCCGGCGGATCGCCCAGGCGCGGCTGGGGCTGTCCAAGAAGGTGCTCGCCCTCGACCTGGACAACACCCTGTGGGGCGGGGTCCTGGGCGAGGTGGGCGCGGAGGGCGTCGCCCTCGGCGGCCTCTATCCCGGCAAGGCGTACAAGGAGCTGCAGCGCGCCGCGCACCGACTGCGGGAACAGGGCGTGGTCCTCGTGCTCGCCAGCAAGAACGACGAGGAGCCGGTGCGCCGGGCCCTGCTGGAGCACCCGGAGGCGGTACTGCGCCCCGACGACTTCTCGGTCCTGGTGGTCAACTGGGAGTCCAAGGCCGCCAACCTGACGCAGGCGACCCGGGCGCTGGGCCTGGGGCTGTCCTCGGTGGTCTTCATGGACGACTCGCCGTTCGAGCGCGGGGCGGTCGAGGCCCAGTTGCCCGAGGTCACAGTCGTCGACGCGGGCGGTGACCCCGCCGGGCTGGTGACGTCCCTGGTACGGCACGGCTGGTTCGACGTACCGGAACTCACCGGCACGGACCGCAAACGGCCCGAGCTGTACCGGGCGCGGAGCCTGCGCAGCGACTTCTCCGGCGGTTTCTCCTCGGCCGAGGACTATCTCAAGGCGCTCGACCTGAAGGTCACCGTCGAGCCGGTCACCCGGTTCACCGCGCCCCGCGCCGCCCAACTGGCGGCCCGTACCAACCAGTTCAACCTCACCGGTGTGCGCTTCGACGAGGCCGCCACGGTGGCGATGCTCACCGACCCCGCGTGCCTGGTGGCGTCGGTCTCCGTACGCGACCGCTTCGGCGACGAGGGCATGGTCGGCGCGGCCTGGGTGGCGCGGGACGCGGACGCCTGGCACGTGCGGAACCTGGTGCTGAGCTGCCGGGTCCTGGGCCGGGGAGTGGAATTCGCCGTGGCGGGCTGGCTCGCCCGGCAGGCCCGGGAGGCCGCGGTGCCCCGGCTCACGGGGGCGTTCGTGCCGTCCGCGAAGAACGCGGTGGCGGCGGCCTTCTGGGAGAAGGCCGGCTTCGTGCCGGCCGGCGAGGGGCGCTTCGAGTTCGCCCCCGCGGACATGCCCGACCCGACCCCGTCGTGGGTGGACGTGACGAGCGGCAGCTCGCCTGAGGAGGACGCGTGAACGGCACCACTTCGGAAGACATCGGCGCGACCGTGCTGGATGTCGTCAGCGACGTCCTCGGCCGCTCCCCCGAAGACCTGCGGGACCAGCCGGTGCTGGCCGCGCACGACTGGGACAGCATCGCGTCGCTGGAGGCGCTGGCGCAGTTGGAGAGCGGCTTCGGCATCCGCCTGGAGCTGCGGGACTTCCACGCCGCCCGCACGGTCGGCGACATGACCGCCCTGGTCGCCGCGGCCCTGGGCCACTGAGACCACCGGCTGCCGGACGTACCGGCCCCACCGGCCCCACCGGCCCCACCGGCCAGGAAGGAACGAGCGTGAGCCTGCTCGAAATACGGCTGTTCACCCTGCACCCCGGAACGCGTGAGGAGTTCGACCGCCTCAGCCGCGAGGAGACCGTCCCCCTGATGCGCCGCTACGGCATCACGGTGCTCACCGGCGGCCCCACCCTCAACGACGAGGACGGTTACTGCCTGGTGCGGGCCTTCGCCTCCGAAGAGGAACGGATCGGCCTCCAGAAGCGCTTCTACGCTGGCCCGGAATGGGCCGCCTACGACAAGCCCGTGACGGAGATGATCGCCGACTACAAGACGGTGGTCCTCCCGCTGACCCCCGAACTGCGCCGCCGGTTCGGGGCCTGAGCCGACCACGCTCCCCGCACCACCGCCCGGGCCACCCGCCCCGCACCCGAAGGGAACCACCATGTCCCGTACCGCCGTGCCCGACCAGGAACCCCGCACCCGTGAGCCGCGCGAGGCGACCCCCCGCAGGCTGCTGATGTGCCGGCCGCAGCACTTCGACGTCACGTACTCGATCAACCCGTGGATGGATCCGAGGAAGCCGGCCGACGCCGGTCTCGCCCTGCTCCAGTGGGAGCGGCTGCGCGAGCTGTACCTCTCCCTCGGCCACACCGTCGAGGTCATCGAACCCGACCCCGCCTTCCCCGACATGGTGTTCGCCGCCAACGGCGCCACCGTCGTCGACGGCAAGGTCCTCGGCGCCCGCTTCCGCCACTTCGAGCGGACCGGCGAGGGGCCCGCCTACCTCCAGTGGTTCCTGCGCAACGGCTACGAGGACGTGCTGTGGCCGGAGCACATCAACGAGGGCGAGGGCGACTACCTCACCGTCGGACGGCGGCTGCTGGCCGGCACCGGATTCCGTACCGACCCGCGTTCGCACGCCGAGGCCCAGGAGTTCTTCGGCATACCTGTGACCGGGCTCACGTTGGTCAACCCGAACTTCTACCACCTCGACACCGCGCTGTCGGTACTGTCCGATGACGAGATCATGTACTACCCGGCAGCCTTCTCCCCCGGCAGCCTGGCGGTGCTGCGCGAACTCTTCCCGGACGCCGTCACCGCGTCCGACGAGGACGCCGCGGCGTTCGGCCTCAACGCCTTCTCCGACGGCCGCCACGTCGTCCTGCCGCAGGCGGCCACCGGACTCGCCGACCAGCTCAAGCGGCGCGGGTTCGAACCGATCGGCGTGGACATCGCCGAACTGCTCAAGGCCGGCGGCAGCGTCAAGTGCTGCACGCTGGAGCTGCGCGGCCGGTGAGGCATCCGCGGTGACACGAGGAAGGGAAGCGGTCGATGGCGACTGCGCAGGACGTCAGACGGGTGACGAGCGCGTTACCGCGCAGCTATGAGGCGCTCGTACGCGACCAGGTGAAGTTCCGGGTCGGGCGGTTGGTCTACCTCGCCCTGTCCCGGGACGAGGAGTCGATGGGCTTCGCGTATCCGCGCGAGGAGCGGGCCGCCCTGGTGGCCTCCGCCCCGGAGACCTTCTTCATGCCGGTCCGCTCGGACGAGCGGTACAACTGGGTACGGGCCCGGCTCGCTCCGCTGGAGCGGCGGGAGCTGCACGAGATCGTGGTGCACGCCTGGACCATGGTGGTGCCGAAGTTCCTCGCGGAGGAGCAGCTCACGCTGCTGCGCGCCACCGACGGCTCCCCTTCCGCACCCGGTGCGCCGGCCCCGGACGCGCCGGACCGTGACGAGGACGAGGGAGCAGCGCGTTGAGCGACGCCGAGATGTTCGACATCGGGGAACTGGCCGGCCGCCAGGACGGCAGCGGCCGCCGCTACCTGGAGTTCCTGCGCGTCCCGGCGATGAGCGCCGGGGTCTACGCCCTGGCGGCGGGGAGCGGGGACCCGCAGACCCCGCACGGTGAGGACGAGCTGTACCACGTGCTCAGCGGCCGTGCCGTCCTGTCGGCCGGTGAGCGGGAGTACGCCGTGGCGGCCGGCTCGGTCTGTTTCGTACCCGCCGGGATGCCGCACCGTTTCCACACCATCACCGAGGACCTGCGGGTGCTCGTCCTCTTCGCCCCGTGCGAGGAGGAACCCGCCGCTCCGGCGGGACCGGACACCGTACGGCCGTGAGGTGCCGCGGGCCCGCCCTCGCGGGCCCGCGGGGCCCCGGCGTTCGACTGCGTCGATTCCCCGGCTGAACGCCGGTCGCGCATTGCCCGGTTCGGGCCCGGCTCGTAGGGTCACAGAGCCGCGACCGGTTGCCCTTCGATCAGCGCCGCGCACGACCGCACCCGGTGATCACCCTCCACGCCATTCCCGCCATTCCCCCCTCCCGCGACTTCTCTTCCGCGAATCCTTCTGCCGCGAACGCACCCCGCCGCGAGCCCGCCCGTGGCGGTACCGGCTCGCGCCGGCGGCCTCCCTTCGCGGTTCCGTACTCCCCCGGCAAGCAAACGCACCAGGTGAGGAGCAACACGATGTCCACAGAACCCCGCTGGCGCATCACGGTCGACCGCGACGTGTGTATCGGCGCCGGAGTGTGTATGGGCGACCTGCCGCACCGGTTCCGGTTCGTGAACGGCCAGTCGCAGCCGGTCGACGCAGAGATCGACGCCGACGACGAGGTGCTGGCCGTCGCGGACTCCTGCCCGCGCGAGGCGATCCAGGTCGTGGAGGTCTCGACCGGCCGGGTCATCGCCCCCCTCGACTGACCGGCAAACAGACATAGAGAGAGGCCCCGCTGTGCAGACCCAAACCACCGGAGACCTGGAGAAGCTCTCCGCGGACTTCGTCCAGGACGTCTACGAGCTCTACGCCCGCCTGCGTGCGGAGGGCCCGCCCCGCAAGGTCCTGATGCCGCACGGCATCAAGGTGTGGATGGTCACCCGCTACGACGACGTACGCTCCCTGCTGGCCGACGGGCGGGTGAGCAAGGACGGCCGGCGGATCAACGAGCTGTTCGCGCGCCACTCCGAGACGCCCACCGAAGCGCCGGCCGCCGTCAACGACGACCTGGCCGCGCACATGCTCAACAGCGACCCGCCCCAGCACGCCCGGCTGCGCCGGCTGGTCGGCAAGGCGTTCACCGAGCGCCGCACCAAGGCGCTGCGCCCCCGGATCGAGGCGATCACCGACGAGCTGCTCGACCGGCTGGCCCAGCGGCCGGACGCCGACCTGATCGAGGACCTGGCCGCCCCGCTGACCATCACCGTCCTGGCCGAACTGCTCGGTGTGCCGCCGGAGAACCGCGCGGTGTTCCGGCAGTGGACCAACACCCTGGTCGGCGCCAACCACACCGAGGAGGAGGTCGCCGCCGCCTCCGCCGCGGTCACCGAGTTCACCGAGGACCTGATCGACGCCAAGACCGCCGAGCCCGGCGACGACATGTTCAGCGCCCTGGTACAGGCCACCGAGGAGGGCGACCGGCTCACCAAGACCGAACTGGTCGCCATGGTCTTCCTGCTGGTGGTCGCCGGTCACGACACGACCCTGAGCATGATCGGCAACGCCGTGCACGCCCTGCTCCGGCACCCCGAGCAGTTGGCCCTGCTCCAGGAGCGGCCCGACCTCCTGCCCAACGCGGTCGACGAACTGCTGCGCTACGAGGGCCCGGTGGGCATGGCGACCTTCCGCTTCACCACGGAGGACATCCCGGTGGGCGGTATCACCATCCCCGCCAAGGAGATCGTCATGGTCGCGCTGGGATCGGCCAACCGCGACGTCGCCAAGTTCGAGAACCCCGACGCGCTGGACATCACCCGGCGCATCGGCGGCCACCTCGCCTTCGGCCACGGCATCCACTACTGCGCCGGCGCGCCCCTCGGCCGCCTTCAGGTGGAGATCGGCGTCGGCCGGCTGCTCCAGCGCTTCCCGCGTCTGCAACTGGCCGTGAAGTCCGAGGAACTGCGCTGGAAGGCCAGCACGATCATGCACGGGCTGGTCGAGCTGCCGGTCACCCTCAACGCCTGACCGGCGTCCGTCGCGGCCGCGGCCGGCCCGGCCCGCGCCCCACCAGTCCGTTCCGGTGGGGCAGGGCCCGGCCGCGGGGCCGCGCCGGCCGGGGCCCGCCCGCCTCAGCCGGTGCGGGTCAGGCTCATCGTCCAGTTGGTCTCCCACGTACCGCCGCCGTCCGGCGAGAACGCCTGTTCCCAGTGGGCCGTCTCCCCGGTGATCTGCGACCAGACGAAGCGGCACGGCACCGCGGCGCCCTCATGGATCTCCTCGCCGTGGAACTCGCCGCGCCGGCCGGCGTCGAAGCGGCCGACGATCGGCGGGGACAGCCTGCCGGTGAGGCTGGTGGACCAATGCAGTGACCACTCGGCGCGCCGGGGGTCGTACAACCGCAGTGTCAGCCCGTTGAACCCCTTGGTGGTGAAGGTGATCTCGTCGAGGTTGGCGGCGCCCGCGAAGAGGGTGCCGTGGCACACGGCCGTCGCGGGGAACTCCTCCCACTCGCCGCTTCCGGAGAGCGGGGCGAGCAGCCGGCGGTTGTGCACGTCCCAGCGGCCGATGAGGAAGTCGAAGTCGCCCGGCCCGGCGCGGTATCCCGCGTCCGCGCTCACGCGCCCGCCTCCTGGGCGCCGAGGTGCGCGCGGAGCAGTCCGCCCGGCCAGGAGGACTCCGGGGCCTTGTCGTGGCGGCGCAGCGCCTGGGAGACCACCGCGCCGGCGAGTTCGGCCTCGATGTCCAGTCGCGGGTAGCGCTCTTCGAGGGCCGCCTTCACGGCTCTGCCGTCGGGTCCGGGGTCCTGGAAGTCGCTGAGCACGCCCAGCCGGGTCAGCATCGTGACGGGCCCGCGGCGTTCGGCGATGTGCGGGGAGGTGTGCAGCGCGATGGCCTCCCAGACGACGTCGATCTGCTCGGGGCTCAGGCCCCGCCCGGCGAGGAAGGCGCCGGCCGCGTCGGCGCCCTCCACCTCGAACCGCTGCGGCCCGTCGTAGGCGTCGGCCGTCCCGAGATCGTGCAGCAGGCAGGCGTAGTACAGCAGGTCGGCGTCGTAGTCCGTGGTCGGTTTCATCTCGCGCCGGGCCGCCTCGTGCAGGGCCCACAGATAGGTGCGGATGCTGTGGTTGGCGATCGAGGGGTGCTCCAGTCCGGTGACGATCTCAAGGGCCGCCAGCGCGCCCGGGTGCTGGGGGAGGGAATCAGTTTCGATCATCACTCCACCCTAGGGAGCGGGCGGCGGTACGCCAGGGGCGCGGACAGCGAATTACCGACAATCCGGCGACGAATTCCCGACCCGTTACCGCCCGTTGGGCTCTTGGCCGATTACGTACTCCGCGGTGGCCCGATCGCGACCACGCGGGCACGGGAAAGATGTGACGACGCATGGTGACCGATACAGAAACGACCCCGAGCACCGGTATATGGGCCACGTTCCGTGACTCACCACTCGCGGTGAAGACGATTCTCGCCGGAGTGCTCGCCAGCCGCCTCGGCGGATTCCTGAACATCTTCCTCGTCCTCTATCTGACGGACCGAGGATATTCCGCCGAACAGGCCGCGTTCGCCCTGGGTGTCTACGGAGCCGGTGGCGTGGCCGGCGTCTTCCTCGGCGGCACTCTCGCCGAACGGCTCGGCGCACGCAACGCGACGGCCCTCAGCATGGCCGTCACCGCCGTACTGACCGCCTCCCTGCTCTACCTGCCCGGCTACGGTCTCCTCCTGGGCGCGGTCGCCCTGGTCAGCATGGCGGCGCAGCTCTACCGCCCGGCGTCGGCGACCCTGCTGTCCGACCTGACCCCGCGCGACGGCCAGGTCATGGTCTTCGCGATGTACCGCTTCTGCCTGAACCTGGGCACCACGGTCGCTCCGCTCCTCGGCTTCGCCCTCTACCACCTCGACGACGGGAGCTACGCCCTGCTCTTCTGGGGCGAGGGCATCGTCGCGCTCGGCTACGCCCTGCTCGCCCGCGCCACCATCCCGGCCCGCCCGCGGCCCACGGCGGCGGAATCCGGGACGGCCGCCGGGAAGCCGTCCGCGGGCGGCTACCTGGCGATGCTCCGCGACCGGCGCTACCTGCTGTTCCTGCTGGCCGCGCTGCTCAACGCGATGGTCTACGTGCAGTACCTGTCCACCCTGCCGCTCGACGTGAGCGCCTCCGGGGTGCCCATCCTCTGGTACACCGTCGCGGTCTCCGTGAACGGGTTCATCGTGATCGCCTTCGAGCTGGGGGTGACCAAGCTCTCGCAGAAGTGGCCGATGAAGATCACGATCGCGCTGGCGTGGATCCTGATCGGTCTGGGCGTGGCCCTCTACAGTCTGCCGCTGGGCGCCGCGGTGATCATCGGTGCCACGCTGGTGTGGACCCTGGGGGAGATCGTCGGCGGCCCCTCGGTCTTCGCCTACCCCGCGCTCGCCGGCCCGGCCCGGCTGCGCGGCCGCTACATCTCCACGTTCCAGTTCGTCTACGCGCTGGGCATGGCCGTCGGCCCGGTCATCGGCGGGGTGCTCTTCGCCCGGCTCGGGCACGGCGTCTGGCTGGTGTTCGGCGCGCTCGGCCTCCTCGCGGCCGCCCTGGGCGTGGCGGCGGTCCGCACACCGGCCGAACCGGCGGCCGCGGGCCCGGACGCCGTCGAGCCGGAGGACACCGAGGTGAGCAGCCCCCGGGCCTGATCGCGTCCGACGGGACCGTGCGACCCCGCCGTACGCCCCCAGCGGGACCGGCCGTACGGCGAGGGCAGCGCGTGTCCGCGGGGCCCCGTGCCCCGGGCGGGCGGCGGAACGGCGCGGACACGCCTCAGGAAGCGGAGCTGCGGTCCCGGCGCTGGGCGGCGGCGCGGTGCCGGAAGACGTGCCGGTAGGTCTGCGGGGAGACACCGGTGACCCGGCCGAAGTGGTAGCGCAGGTTCGTCGCGGTGCCGAAGCCGCCGCGCCGGGCGACGCCGTCCACCGGCTCGTCCGTGGTCTCCAGCAGTTCCTGGGCCAGCCGCACCCGCTGCTGGAGCAGCCACTGGAGGGGAGTGGTGCCCACGGCCTCGCGGAAGCGCCGCGCGAAGGTCCGCTCCCCCAGGTTCGCCACCCGCGCCAACTGCGGCACGGTCAGCGGCTCGTGCAGGTGCTCGCGTGCCCACTGGAGCACGGGGTCCAGCTCGTCGCCCTCGCGCGGGCGCAGGGGCGGCTTGGTGTACTGCACCTGCACCCCCTCGCGGTGCGGCGGCACGACCATCCGCCGGGCGATCTCCGTGGCGACCGCCGAGCCGTGGTCCTGGCGCACGAGGTGCAGGCACAGGTCGATGGCGGCGCCGCTGCCGGCCGAGGTGAAGACGTTGCCGTCCTCGGTGTAGAGCATGGACGGCGCGAAGTCGACCTCCGGGAAATGGTGGCCGAAATCCGCCGCGTTCATCCAGTGGGTGGTCGCCGGACGGCCCGTCAGCAGACCGGCGTGCGCGAGCACGTACGCGCCGGTGCACAGGGAGACGATCCGGCGCCCCAGCTCGTGGGCCTTGCGCACGGCGGCGATCAGGGACGCGGGTGGATCGAGCTGGACGGCCCGGGCACAGGCCGCCACGATGACGGTGTCCGCCTCCAGCAGGTCGTCCATGTCGTAGGGCGCGTCGACGTGCAGGCCGGACGGGGTCCGCAGCGGCGTCGGCTCCGCCGCGCACAGCCGCAGTTCGTACCAGGGGTCGGCGATGTCACTGCGGTCGATGCCGAAGACCTCGCAGGGTACGGCCAATTCGAAGGTGGGCGTCGCGTCGGTGACCGCGAGCGCCACGACATGACGGGGCATGGCAGGAACTTAGCGCACGCTGGCAATTCTGCAGGTGTTCGAGAGGTCTTGTTCACGACAAGCTGCTCAGGTGACCGAGACCTTGATCAAGGGCGCCGCTCCGGAGGGCCGGCTCACGGCCGGACAGGGCACCGCTCTGTACGTCGGTGCCGTGCTGGGCACCGGAGTGATCGCCCTGCCCGCGCTCGCCGCCGAGGTCGCGGGCCCCGCGTCACTGCTGGCCTGGATCGCCATGGTGGTCATCTCCGCGCCGCTGGCCGCCTCCTTCGCGGCGCTCGGCGCCCGGTTCCCCGACTCCGGCGGCGTATCGACGTACGCGCGGCTGGCGTTCGGCGACCGGACGGCGGCCGTGGTGGGCTGGTGCTTCTACCTGGCGGTCCCCACCGGTTCGAGCGCGGCGGCCCTCTTCGGGGGTGCGTACGTCTCCTCCGCCCTGGGCGGCTCCACGCTGACCACCACCGTGACGGCCGCCGGCCTCATGGTGGCGGTCACCGCGTCCAACGCCGCCGGCGTGAAGATGGCCGGGCTCTTCCAACTGGCCCTCGTGGGCCTGCTGGTCGTGCTGTTGCTGCTCGCGGTGGGGCTCTCCCTGCCGCACGCGCGGGCGGCGAATCTCCAGCCGTTCGCCCCGCACGGCTGGTCGGCGATCGGCCCGGCGGCGGCCCTGCTGGTGTGGAGCTTCGCGGGGTGGGAGGCGATCACGCACCTGGCGGCGGAGTTCCGCAGGCCGGCCCGCACCGTGCCGCTCGCTGCCGGCTCGGCCGTCGTGATCGTCGGCGCGCTGTACGTATCGGTCGCCTTCGCCGTCATCGCCGTGCTGGGCCGGGGCGCGGCGGACACCGAGGCGCCTTTGGGCGAACTGATGGCGCGCGGCATGGGAGGGCACGCCCGCCTGCTCGCCGCCGGGGCCGCCCTGCTGCTCACCCTCGGGGCGATGAACGCCTACTACGCGGGGGCGGCCAAGCTCGGCGCCGCCCTGGGCCGGGACGGTGCGCTGCCGACCTGGCTGGCCCGCGGCAGCGTGGTCGGCGAAGTGCCGCGCCGGAGCCTGGGCGTGATCTCCGTACTGGGCTTCGCGGCCCTGCTCGCGACGGTCCTCACGCACACGGGCGCCCGCCCGCTGGTGCTGCTGACCACCGGCTCCTTCGTGGCGGTGTACGCCATCGGGGTCGCCGCGGCGATCCGGTTGCTGCCGCGCCGCAGCAAGGGGCGGGCCGCGTCCTTCGTGGCGCTGGCCGCCGTCCTGATCCTGCTGGTGATGTCGGGCGGGTACCTGCTCTGGCCGCTGGCCGTGGCCGGGGCGGCCCTGCTGTACGTGGGGTGGCGCCGGCGGCGGGCGCTCCGGGGCACTCCCCCGGCCGGCCCGCCGGCGGCCCGGCTCGTCCCACCGGAAGTCGTCGAGGCCACGGAGGTCACCTGATGGGAAACAAGCTGCTGTCCGGCGCCGGAGTGCGCGAGCCCGGCACCGAGGACATCGCGGCGCCGGCTCCGGAAGCCCTGCGCGCCGCCGTGGCCGCGTTCACCGGGGCGACGGCGGCGTCCGCCACGTCCCTGGCCGAGGACGCCCGGACGGACCTCGACCCGGCGTTGCGCGACCACCGCCGGGAGCTGCTGCGCTGGCTGAACTCCTGGGGCTGCCGACTGAGGTACCCCCGGCCGGGCGAGACCGATCTGTTCGAGGCCGGTGTCCGGGACTGGTGGGCGCTGTGGGCCGCCTCCCTGCCCGCCGCGGCCGGTTCCCTGGCGGAGCTGACCGACCCGCAGATCGACGCGGTGGCCGGATGCTTCGGCGCCCTGGCCGCGGTGCCGGTGGGAGCTCCGGAACGCCCGCGGCCGCTGGGCCCGACGGCCGCCTCGAAACTGCTGTACCGGCTGCGCCCGCAGGCCGTGATGCCGTGGGACGAGGCCATCGCCCGCCGTCTGCACGGCGCCCGGGACGCCGTGGCCTTCGCGGCCCACCAGCGTCTGGGGCGGTCCTGGGCGCGGCATCTGCTCGCCACGACGGGGCTGGACGAGCGGGCGGTGGCGAGCGAACTGGGCGGCGCCGGCCGCTCGCTGGCGAAGATCCTGGACGACTACTGCTACGTCCGCTTCACCCGGGCCGCGGAAGGGTGACACGTGCCGCGCGGGGGCCCGGCCGCGCAGACGCCCGGACCCTCGCATTCCGGCCGACGGCGAAAAGAGAACTCCAGGACTTTCCGCGCGGATCGCCTCGGGGATCCGGCCGGTATACGCGGCGGGCACTGGCTGTACATGGCAGGAATTCAGCGTTCACTGACGCTTCTGGTGATTGCCGGTCGGCGGGAGCCTCCGAAATCCTTGGGCGGCGGTGCGTCGCGGTGTACGGCATCGCGGCCGCCGGGCCGGTCGCGAAGGCGGGATCCGGTCACGGCCTCGTGAGCACGTGAGTGAGGAAAGACCAACGATGATCCCAGCGGAAGAGACCTTCGACGGCACGTGGCCCTACCGGCCGCGTTTCACCGACGCACCGGGATTTCGGCAGCATTACGTGGACGAAGGCCCCGAGGGCCCCGAAGGCCCCGAGGGCGGCCGGGGCCCGCGCGGCGGCGGCCCCGTCGTCCTCCTGCACGGCGAGCCGACCTGGGGGTACCTCTGGCGCCACCTGATCGGCCCGCTCGCCCGTGACCGGCGGGTCGTCGTTCCCGACCACATGGGGTTCGGCAAGAGCGCCACCCCCGCGGACCGTACGTATCTCGCCTCCGAGCACGTGGACAACCTCGAAACGCTGCTCGTCGACGTCCTCGACCTGCACGACATCACCCTGGTCCTGCACGACTGGGGCGGCCCCATCGGCACCGGGTTCCTGCTGCGGCACCCCGAACGCGTCGCGCGGATCTTCGCCACCAACACCGTGCTCCCGCTCGGCCTGCCCGGCTACGACAAGCTGATGGCCGAGAACATGGCCGACAGCCACTGGTTCCGCTGGGCGGCCGCCGCCCACGCCAACGGCACGCTGGAGCGGGCCCTGGGCGGCGCGGGTGACAGCGTCACGCACCTGATGCTCTCGTTGCAGACCATCGCCCGGCCGCAGATCGTCACCCCCACCTGGGTCCGGGCCTACGCCGCGCACTTCACCGACCGGGCCGCCTGCCAGGGCGTGCTGCGCTTCCCGCAGCAACTGGTGGCCCCCGACCCCGGCGCGGCCCCCGCCCCGGAACCGGACCCGGCCGCCGTCGCCGCCGTGCGCGCCAAGCCCGCCGTACTCGTGGAGGGCATGCGCGACACCGCCCTCCTGCCGCGCCACATCGTGCCCGCGTTCCGCCTGGCCTTCCCCGACGCCCCGGTGATCGAACTGCCGGACGCCGGGCACTTCCCCTCCGAGGACGCACCCGAGACGCTGCTGGCTCTTCTCCAGCTCTTCCTCCAGACCACCTGACCGCACCGGCAACGTCCCCCCTCGACCGGGTCACCGACACCCGCCGCGCGCCTGTGGCCCCTCGGTTCCCGGCGGCTCCTCCCCAGGGCCGCCGGCTCACCGTGCGCACCGGGCTCCGCGCGTCACCTCGGTACCCGGTCAGCTCCTTGGAGGTGCTCTCCCATGTTCCACCGTGTATGGCTGCTGATGCTCGCGGTCGGCACGTTCGCCATCGGCACCGACGGTTACGTCATCGCCGGCCTGCTGCCCGAGATGGGCCGCGACCTCGGCGTCTCGGACAGCCAGGCCGGCCAGTTCGTGACCGTGTTCGCCCTGGCGTACGCGATCGGCGCCCCGCTGCTCGGCGTCGCGATCGGCAGCCTGCCGCGCCGCCCGCTCCTCATCGGCAGCCTCGCCCTGTTCGCCGTCTCCAACGTCGCCGCCGCGCTCGTCGACTCGTACGAGATGATGCTCGCCGTACGCGTCCTCGCGGCGCTCACCGCCGCGGTGTTCACCCCGGCGGCGGCCGCCGCCGTGCCGCCGCTGGTCCCCGTCGAGGAGCGCGGCCGGGCACTGGGGACCGTGGGGGCCGGCATCGCGGTGGCCACCGCCGTCGGCGTGCCACTGGGCACCCTCATCGGCGGGGCGTTCGGCTGGCGCACCACGTTCCTGGTGGTGGCCGGCCTGAGCGTGCTGGCCACCGCCGGCCTGCTGTGGAAGCTCCCGCCGATGCCGCCGGAGCCCGCGGCCGGCATCAAGACCCGGCTGTCCGTGGCCCGCGCCCGCGGCATCCCGACCGCGCTCGGCCTCACCGTGCTGTGGATCGCCGGGGCGTTCACCGTCCTGACCTTCATGAGCCCGGTCCTGGAGGCGGTGGGCGGTATCCACGGCAGCGTGCTCAGCATCTGGCTGATGATCTTCGGTGTCGCGGCGGTGGCGGGCAACGCGCTGGGCGGCCGGGCCGCCGACCGCCTGCCCACCACCCGGCTCATGGTGATCAGCACCGGCGGCCTGACCATCGCCCTGGCCTCGTTCGGCGCGCTCGGCTCGCTGGGCGTCCACGGCTCGCTGGGCGCGGCCCTGGCCGCCGTGGCCCTGGTGGTCTGGGGCATCTTCGGCTGGTCGTTCGCCCCGCTGCAACAGCACCGGCTCGTGGAACTGGCCCCGCAGTCGGCGGGCATCGTCCTGTCGCTGAACGCCAGCGCCATCTACGCCGGGATCTCCCTCGGCGGGTTCCTGGGCTCCCTGGCCCTCGACCACGTCGGAACCACCGCCGTCGGCTGGACCGCCGCCGGCCTGGAAATCCTCGCCGTCGCCGCGGCGGCCGCCATCGCGGTCCGTGCCGGACGGCACCAGCGACAGGGCACTCCCACACCCTCCGCGGACTCCCCCACGAACGCGGACAGCACCTCACTGCCTCTTTGACGACAGACGGTGATCACCTTGGACACCTCCCGAAGACTTCCCCTCCCCTCGTCCGGCCCGCTCCGGGCCGGTCTGAGCCGTCGCGGCTTCGCCACCGCCGTTCTCGGCGCCACCGCGGTCACCGGGTTACCGGCGGCCGCGGCCCAGGCCGCCCCTGCCGTCCCCGCCCCCCGGGGCACCTTCGACCCGCACGACTGGGCCTCCGTACGCGACCAGTTCGCCCTGTCGCGTGACCATCTCCAGTTCTCGGCGTACGTCCTCGCCTCACACCCCCGGCCGGTACGCGACGCCATCAACCGCGTCCGCGACGAGCTGGACGCGGACCCGATAGCCGCCGGCGCCGGCTTCATCGACGAGGACCGCAGCCTGGTGGTGCGCACCAGCCTCGCCCGCTACCTCGGCGCCGACGCGGACCATGTCGCGCTGACCGACAGCACCACCATGGGACTCGCCCTCCTCTACGGCGGCCTGCGGCTACGCGCCGGCCAGGAGATCCTCACCAGCGAACACGACTTCTACGCCACGCACCAGGCACTCCGCCTGCGCCACCAGCGGGACGGCACCCCCGTCCGCAAGATCCGGCTGTACGACGACCCGGCGCGCGCCACCACCGACGAGATCGTCTCCCGCATCGTCCGCGCCCTCACCCCGCGCACCCGCGTGCTGGCCCTGACCTGGGTCAACTCCGACAACGGCGTCAAGCTGCCGTCGCGGGCGGTGGCCGACGCACTGCGGGACGTCAACGCGCGGCGCGCCCGCGCCGACCACGTCCTGCTCTGCCTGGACGGGGTCCACGGCTTCGCCGCCGAGAACGCCACCATGGCGGACCTGGGGTGCGACTTCTTCGCCACCAGCACCCACAAGTGGCTGCACGGGCCCCGTGGCACGGGCCTGCTGTGGGCCAAGCCCGAGCACTGGGCCCTCGTACGCCCCGTCATCCCCAACTTCAGCCGCGAGGGCTACGAGGGCTGGGTCGGCGACCGCGACCCGGTGGCGGCCCCCGCGATCCTCGGTACACCCGGCGGCTACCACTCCTTCGAACACCGCTGGGCCGTCCCCGAGGCCGTCCGCTTCCACGAGACGATCGGCCGGGCCCGGATCACCGAACGCATCAAGTCCCAGGCGGCCACGCTCAAGGACGGCCTGCGCCGGCTCCCCGGCGTACGCGTCCTGACCCCCGACAGCCCGTCGATGTCGGCCGGCATCGTCTGCTGCACGGTCGAGGGCTGGCCCGCCGCCCGCGCGGAACACGAACTGCGCGCCAGCCACCAGGTCATCGCCACCGAAACCCCCTACGCCGAACCCCACCTGCGCTTCGGCCCCACCATCGTCACCGCCCCCGAACAGGTGGAAAAGGTCGTCACAGCCGTCGCCGCTCTCCGCTGACCCTCCCCTTTCACACTCCCGTGGGGCCCTGGCCACTCCGTTGCCGGCCGGGGCCCCGCGGTTCCCGTCGGTGACCCTGACCGCGGCCTCGTCGTCGTTCTCGCCCTTGCACTTGAATGTCGCGGGGGTGGCGGGGCGTGGCTGGTGGCCAGGGAGCCGGACCGTTCAGTGGCCCGGGTCGCGGTTCCCTGCCCACACCGTGGGGGTTCGGCCCGACCACGGGCTTGCCTGTTCGAGTTGTCCGGCGAGGCGGAAGAGGCGGCCCTCCAGCCCATAGCCGGCGGCGAACTGCATGCCGATCGGAAGCCCTGTGACGGTATCGGCCGTCACGGGCACGGACATGGCGGGCGTGCCTGCCACGTTGAACGGCATGGTGAAGGGTGAGCGGTCGAGGATACGGGCGATCCAGCCGAGGCCGTCCAGCGCCGCCGCGCCTTCCGCGTGGGCGCCCAAGGGGACCTGCAGCTCCGGCACGGTCGGGGTGAGCAGCACGTCGTAAGCGTCGAAGGCGCGTGCCAGGCTTCGAGCGACCCGGTTCCGGACCGCGAGAGCGGTGACGAACTCGGCGCCGCCGACCCGCTGTCCGTAGTGGTATCCGGCAAGGGTGACCGGTTCCAGGGTCGAGGGGCCGAGGGGCCGGCCGGTGGCGGCGGCCAGTCCGTCGACCATGGCTGTGAGGTTCACCGTCATCAGACGGGCGTTGGCCAGGACGAACTCCTCCCACCCCACCCCGAGTTCGCATTCGGCCTCCACCACGCGGTGGCCGAGGGATTCGAGCAGCCGCACGGTGCGGGCGAGCGCGTCGGCCACGGGTGCGGTGGTACGGCGTCCGCCCCATGCCTGGGCGAGGACGCCGATCCGCAGCGAGCCCGGGTGGCGGGTGACTTCCTCCGCGTACGGCCGGGACGGCTGCGGGGCGAAATAGGGGTCCCCCGGTTCCGGGCCGCGGATCTGGTCGAGCAGCGCCGCACTGTCGCGCACCGTGCGGCTGACGCCGCCCTGCACGCCCAGGCCGCTGAAGACCTCGTCCGCGTCGGGACCCATGGAGACCCGGCCACGGGTGGGCTTCAGCCCGAAGAGGCCGTTGTAGGCGGCGGGGATGCGCAACGAGCCCGCGGCGTCCGTGGCGTGGGCGATCGGGACCACCCCGGCAGCGACGGCCGCGGACGCGCCCCCGCTGGATCCGCCCGCGCTCCGCTCCGGGTCCCATGGGTTGCGGGTCGCGCCGTACAGCACCGGTTCGGTGGTGATGCCGTAGGCCATCTCCGGTGTCGCGGTACGCCCGAACGTCACGAGACCGGCGCGGCGGAAGCGCCGCATCAGGGAGGAGTCGGCACCGGCGACGTGACCGGCCGCGAGACGGCTGCCCAGCTCCGTCCGCCTTCCGGCCATGGCGACGCCGATGTCCTTGATCAGGAAAGGGACCCCGGCCAGTGGTGCGCTGCCGGGGGTGACGCCGTCGTCGGCCGGCCATGTCTCCACGATGGCGTTGATCTGCGGATCGACCGCCTGCGCGGCCTCGCGTGCGGCTGTCTCCAGGTCGGCGGGGGTCACTTCACCCGCGGCCACCAGCTTCGCGAGCCCGACCGCGTCGAAGCTCACGTACTCGGACATTCTCACGGCTGCTCCCAGGGGGAAGAACGATATCGCCGAGGGCGATACCGATGAGTTCCTAGTGATACCGAGCGGTATCGTACGGGACGGGCTGGTACCGTAACAGGCACTGGGAGCGAGGGGTCCAGCGGACCGGATGTCACGGAGCAGTACGGAGCAGTACGGAGCAGTCATGGAATCGACCGCCAGAAGGCCGAGCAGAGTGGCGAAACTGCCGCCTCGTGAGCGCATCCTCGATGCCGCGGAGGAGCTGTTCCAGAGCGAGGGGATCCGGCGGGTGGGCGTCCAGGCGATCGCCGAGCGGGCCGAGACCACCAAGATGGCGATCTACCGGCACTTCGACACCAAGGACGCGCTGGTCGCGGAATGGCTGCGGATCGTCGCCGCCGACTATCAGGCGGCCTTCGACCGGGCCGAGGCGGAGCATCCCGGCCGGCCCGGGGAGCAGATCCTGAGCCTGGCCCGTTTCATCGCCGAGGGGTTGCCCGCGATCTCGCACCGGGGTTGCCCGTTCATCAACTCCATCGCCGAGTTGCCCGACCGTTCCCACCCCGCACGGCAAGTGATCGAGAAGCACAAGGCCCGCCAGACCCGCAGGCTGGTCGCCATGTGCGCCGAGGCCGGGCTGCCCGACCCCGATCAGGCCGCGGCCGAGATCACTTTCGTACTCGAAGGCGCACAGGTATGTGCGCAGAACGGCAGCGTCGACCAGGCGGGGGACCGACTGATGAGAATCATCGAGAGGATCGTGGAGCGGCAGCGCTAGTCTCCCGGCGCGTCCCCGGTGACCACCGACCGACCGCCCCGCATCCGCGTCCCCCTATCGAGAGCCAAGTACGCCCCGCGCGCCGCTCGGTGAAGCGCCACGCCGTACAGCCGGTACGACGCGGATCGCGTCGGACGGGACCACTTCCCAGCCCTCCTCCCCCATGAGCCCCGGCCGGTTCCCGGCCGGTTCCCGCCCGGTGTCCGGCGCCTGTCAGACTGGCAGCGTCCCGGGAAACGAGACGCCGAGTGACCTTCGGTGGAGATAGGTGGTGAAGGCGGTTGCCATGCCCCCAGGATTGCGCTACCGAGACTGACCGGGAGCCGGGAGCCGGGAGCCGGGAGCCGGGAGCCGGGAGCCGGGAGCCGGGAGCCGGGAGCCGGGAGCCGGGAGCCGGGAGCCGGGAGCCGGACG